>DASZHY010000419.1:0-8194 GCA_035949675.1 Thermoanaerobaculia bacterium | reverse complement strand
CATCTCCGCGCGGTCCTCAGCCGCTCGGATCTCGCGCTCCTCGACGCCGACCAACCGCCCGCCGTATCGGGTCTCGAGGTGGCGCACACGCCGCCCCAGCCCGGCGACGCGCTCACGGCGTTGGGCTTCCCGCTGGACATCCAGGCGCTCAACAGCGTCGAGGTCAAGGTGCGGCGGATCGGCGGCAGCAAGCTCAAGGATCTCGTGTCCCCGGACGTGCGGAGTGACTTCGCCGACTTCGGCTATCCGGCCCTGGACGAGGAAATGCTCAACCTGGAGGCGCCGTTGCAGCCCGGGCACTCGGGGGCGCCGATCGTCACCGCGGGCGGCCTCGTGGTCGGAATCGGCGAGGGCGGTCTGGGGCGCGGCACGACGCCGCAAACCTGGGCGATCCCGGCCGCACGTCTGGCGGGCCTCGCCGCATCGCAGGAAAGGCTGCCGGCGCCGGCGGATCGGGCCAAACGCCGGCGCCGGATCCCGGCGCAGTTCTCCGCCGAGCTCGAAGGCCGTTACGCCACCAGCCTGGCCGATCGCTTCGTCTCCGACAAGCGCATCGACCCCAGAGATCCCAGCCGCCCGGCCCCCCAGCCGTTTCCCGAGCGCGCATCGGAGCTGGCGGCACAGATCGCCGACACCGATCCTCTCGATGCCCGCATCCTCAAGGCCATTGCCGAAGGGCGCTTCGCCGAAGCCCGCCGGCTGCTCGACGAGGCCAGGAAGCAGGCGGACGCGGGCGCCTACGATCGCCTCACCGGCGACACCTGGTACTACGAGGGCAAGTACGGCGAGGCGCTCGGCTGGTATCAGAAGGCGCTCGGCCGCGACCCTGACGACGCGGACGCTCAGGACAACGTCGCGGTCTGCCTCGTGGCGCTGCACCGGCCGCGTGAATCCTTGAGCTACTTCAACACGACGGTTGTCTCGTACAAGCTGCTGGCCAGCAGAACCGGCGAGACGAAATGGTCCGTCGGCCATGCGCAGGCCCTGATCAATCGAGGTCTCACGCTCCGCTCCCTCCTGCGCTACGACGAAGCGTCGGCGGATTTCGCCAAGGCAGTCGACGTGCGCGGCGAGCTGATCGAGCGGCAGGGACACACCGAGCTGGAGAACGACCTGGCCGAGGCCCTGGTCCTCCGCGGCATTGCGCTCGACGCGATGGGACGTTACGACGAGGCTCTGGCCGAGTATCGCCGGGCCATCCAGATCCGTATCCGGCTCGTCGAGCGGGAGCACCGGACCGAGCTCGCCGGCGATCTGGCGCACGCCTTCCACAACCGCGCCAACACCTTCGTTCACCTCAAGCGCTACGAGGAGGCATTGCGGGACTACTCCGAGGCCGTCGAGACATGGGGCCGGCTGGTGGAGCAGGCTGCCCGCGACGCCGATCTGGCCGACGACCTGGCCGCGGCGCTCAAGAACCGCGGCAACACGTTCTACCGTCTCGCGCGCTACCCGGAGGCGCTGGCGGATCAGGGCAGGGCCGTGGAGCTGACCAGCCGGCTCGTCGACAAGGAGGGTCACGCCGAGCTGGCCGACAGGCTGGCCGGCGATCTGCTCGCCCGGGGGACCACTCTCGAAAGCCTGCAGCAGTTTGCCGAAGCCTTGCGAGATTTCGACAGGGCGGCGGCAATGCTGACCCGGCTGGTGGAGAAAGAAGGCCGCACGGAGCTGGCGAATAACTTGGCCGTGACGCTGAACAATCGGGGGAACACTCTCAACTCGATGAAGCGGTGCGGCGACGCCGTCGGCGATTTCGATCGGGTGATCGAGATCCGGAGCCGGCTCGTCGAGCGGGAGGGCCATGCGGAGCTGGCCGCCGATCTGGCCACCGCGCTCACCAATCGCGGCAACTGCCTGAGCCAGCTGAATCGAAATGATGAGGCGCTGCGCGATCACTCGCGGGCAGTGGAGGTCCTCGCCCGGCTGGTGGAGCAGGAGCGCCGGAGCGAGCTCGCCGAAGATCTGGCGGCCGCCCTCGCCAACCGCGCCGGCATCCTCTGGACTCTGGGCCGTAACGACGATGCCCTGCGGGATTGCAACCAGGCCATCGATCTACGTACCCGGCTGGTGGAGCGGGAGGGGCGGACGGAGCTGGCCAACGAGCTGGCGAAGTCTCTCATCACGAGAGGCATGGTGCTCGAGAGCCAGGCAGGTGACCTGCGGCGCGCCGAGGCCGATTTCCAGCGCGCCGGCCAGATCGCCACGGACCCGCATTTCAAGGAGATCGCGAGCCGGCTGCTGGAAACCCTGCGCGCGCAGCTCCACCGCACGGCGCCCCCGCCGCGTCGAGCGCCGCGCAGCGACCTTATCGTTTTCGTTCTGGAGCAGGAACGTTGGCGGCCGCGGTCATCGGAGAAACTCCGTGATCGCCGAGATCGTGGCGGTCGGGTTCTCTTCCATCAGCCAGTGTCCCGAGCGGGGTACGACCACCTCCTTGACGTCGGTGGCGGCGGCGCGCATGACGACGCCCATCGTGGGGCCTAACGACTTCTCGCCGCCGATGGCCAAAACCGGCATCGGCAGCGGGCCCTTGGCCAGGAACGCGTGGTTGTCGATGACGTCCTGATCGAACGCCTTGAACTGCTCGAAGCCGGAATGCATGGCCCCGGGGCGAGCATAGAGCTTGGCATAATGCCGGCGAGACGCTTCGTCGAAGCTTTTGGGGTCCGCCGAGAACTCGTTCCAGAAGCGGTCGAGGTAGATGCGCTCGCGGCCCTTGACCAGCCGTTCCATGTCCGGGCCGCCGAAGCGGAAGTGCCATAGCAGGGGACTCTTGAGGATCTCGTCCCAGGGGCCCACGCCCGGCAGCGGGGCGTCCATGAGCACGAACCTCGTGACCCGCCCGGGCTGCTCTGCCGCGAAGGCGTAGCCCACCATGTTGCCGATGTCGTGGGTGACCAGCTCGACCTTGTCGACGTTCAGGGCATCGAGCACGCTCGCGACGTCCATGCCCTGGGTCTTCTTGTCATAACCGCCGGCCGGATGGGAGGAGAGACCCATGCCACGCAGGTCCGGCACGATCACGGTGTGGTCGCGCGCCAGCGCGACGGCGAGCGGCGCCCACATGTCTCCCGTTTCCCCGTAGCCGTGGAGCAACACGACGGCCGCCGCCCCATGGCCGCCGACTCGCACGAAGAGGCGCGCGCCGTTGGTCGAGATCGTTTGGGTCCTGAAGCTGGGCGGGAATGGCTGGAAGCCGGCTTGTGCAGCCGTTGCGAGAAGCAGCGCGTTCGCGACGATCGCAGCGAATCTTCGCATCTCCGTTCTCCAGGAAGCTATGGGAAGGCGGGGTGCCGGCGCACCGCGGCCGCCTGGTAGAGGTGCCGCCGCTCATGCGCCGCGATCACCAGGAGGCCGGTGGCGACGCTGAACCGGAGGAGGGGTAGAAGAGGATTGACGAAGCGGGTGCGATTGAGGTCGAGCGCCGCCGCCGACAGCAGGAGGTCGCGGACTCGCTGCTGCTCGCGGCCAAACTCCGCGGCGAGCTGCGTCCTGGTCTTGCCGAGCGACGGCACGATCTTCTTGGGGGCGGGAAGCCTGCGGTGAGGCGGTGGCTCGAGGGTGCGGATGAACCAGCGGGAGGGAGCCCCCGGCCGAATCGGGCCGCGGCGCCGAGGTCCGCGCTCGCGGGCGAGGGCGACGGCGCGGCTCATCGGCTCGAGGTAGACCCGGTTGGTCACGGTGATGTGATCCAGGCACTGCCCGATGCTCCAGGACGCGGGGCTCGGCTGCCAGAGGATCTGGGCCTCGTCGAGCTCGGCGATGAGTGCCTGGACATGGCGCTCGTTCTCGTCGAGCTGGTCCAAGACCTCTCGCAGCTCCGGGGGAAGCGAGACGTCGGGCATCGCGAAGCCACTATACAGGGACAGCGGGCAAGGCGGTCCAAGCAGGTCCGCGGGTGCGATATGCTGGAGCCACTGTTCCGGGGCCACTTGTAGGGAGATCATGCTCGGACTCTGCTATCGGCGTCGACCAAAGGTTCTCCTTTCGGCGGTGCTGCTGGCCGCGGTGCCGGGCGTGCTGGGAGGTGCGGCAAGCCTGCAGGCGAGGGATCTGCCGCGCGACAAGGACCGCTGGCTCGAGGTCAAGACTCCCAACTTCCGGCTGTGGAGCGACGCCGGGGAGCGCCGCACGCGCGCCGCGGCGGCCGCGACCGTGCAGCCACTAGCAGGGCCCGACACGCTCTATCGTCTCGGCGACCTGCTGCTCAACGCCGGCCCCGAGGAGCATGCGGCGGCGGCCGAGCATTTCCACGCCGCGCTCGCCGCCAACCCCCAGCATGGCCTCGCCGTTGCCGGGCTCGGGCAGCTGGAAGAGCAGGCGGGGCGGCGGCGCGAGGCGTTGCCGTACTACGAAAAGGCGGTGCTGCTGTCGCCGAACGAGCCGCATGCGCACTATCTGCTGGGGCGCTGTCTCCTCGAGGAGGCGCGCGAGGCCGGGCGTGGCCGCGCGGCCGAGCGCGACGGGAGTCACGAACCGGGCCGTCAGGGCGATCCGGCCGAGCGGGCCGCGGCCGAGCTCGGGCGCGCCGCCGAGCTGGCGCCGGAGCTTGCCGACGCGTGGGCCCTGCTCGGCCTCGCGCTGCTGGCGGTCGACCCGGGCTCCCAGCGGGCCACGACCGCGCTCGAGGCCGCGCAGCGCCTGCTGCCGGCGCGCAGCGACGTGACGCTCAACCTGGCTCTCGCATACGCTCGGCAAGGTAAGCGGCAGGAGGCCGGGGCGATGACCGAGCGCGCTCGCGCCATGGGCGCTGCGCGCGAGGACCTGGAGCGCCCCGGCGAGGAGCTGCTGCTGGCCGATCGCAACGAGGCCGGCAAGCTGGTAGCAGCCGGCCAGCTCGAGGCGGCGATTCCGATCCTCGAGAGAGTGGGCGCCGCGACCCACCGCAAGGACCTGGCCGAGCTGGTGGCAGCCGATCTCGGCCACCTCCGGGCGGCTCTGGCGCGCCAGAAATTCGTCGCCGCCTACAACCAGGCGGTCGAGGTCGCCAATCATGGCGAGACCGCGGCCGCCATCGGCCGCCTTCAGGAGCTGCTGGCGACGAATCCCGAGCCCACGGACGCCGCCCAGGCGCGGCAGCTGCTCGAGCAGCTCCAGGCCCGCCGCAAGCGCCACTAACAGCGCCCGCGAGCCCATGCAGGCCAAGATCCCAGGGCTCGCGGCGCCGGCCGCCGTGGCGCTGAACCGGGCCGCCCAGGCGCCGACCCAGGCGCTGGTCCTGGCGCTGGCCCTGGCCATGGCGCTGGCCGCCGGCGCCCTGGCTTGCCGCGCGCCGGGGGTCTCCCCGGCAGGCCCGGGCGGGCACGGCAAGGTTCACGTCGGCATCGTCTTCGACCTCGGCGGCAAGGACGACAGGTCGTTCAATGCCGCGGCCTGGGCCGGCTGCCGGCGCGCGGCGCGCGAGCTGCCGATCGTGCTGCGCGCCGCCGAGCCGGGAGATCCGGCGTCCATCGAGCCGGCGTTGCGGGCGTTTGCCGAGCGCGGCTACGACCTGATCATCGGCGTCGGTTTCGCCCAGGCGCCGGTCCTCGAGGAGGTGGCGCGCGACTACCCGCGCCTCGACTTCGCGGTGATCGACGGCGTCGCGGCGCGCCCCAACGTCGCCTCGCTGGTGTTCAAGGAGCAGGAGGGCTCCTACCTGGTCGGCATGATCGCCGCCCGCGTCTCGAAGACCGGCGTGCTCGGCTTCGTCGGCGGCATGGACATCCCGCTCATCCACCGGTTCGCGGTCGGTTACGAGGAAGGCGCCCGCGCCGCCTCGCCGCGCGTGCGCGTGCTCACCAACTACGCGGGCATCACCGAGGCGGCGTGGAACGATCCCGGCCGCGGCAAGGAGCTGGCGGCGGCGCAGATCGGCCAGGGCGCCGACGTGGTCTTTGCCGCCGCCGGCAACACCGGCCTCGGGGTCTTCGACGCCGCCGAACAGTACGGGGTCTACGTCATCGGCTGCGATTCCAACCAGAACTGGATCAAGCCCGGCCGCGTCCTTACCAGCATGGTCAAGCGGGTCGACAACGCCGTCTACCAGGTCGTCGCCAACCGGGTGGCCGGCAGGTTCCACGGTGGGATCTACGCCTACGGCCTGGCGAACGGCGGCATCGGCTACGCCCTGGACGCCTACAACCGCGGCCTGATCCCCGCCGCGTTGCTCCGCGACGTCGAAGCCGCCCGCCGGCGCATCGTCAGCGGCGAGATCCGCGTCACCGACGCGATGGCGCCGAAGGGTCGATGAACCGATGAGCGGCACGGCGACGGCCCCGCCGGTGCTCGAGCTGCGGCACGTCGCCAAGCGCTTCGGCGGCGTGCTCGCCAACGACGACGTCAGCTTCGCCGCCGCGGCCGGCACCATCCACGCGCTAGTGGGCGAGAACGGCGCCGGCAAGACGACGGCGATGCGCATCGCCTTCGGGCTCCTGGCTCCCGACCGTGGCGGGGTGGCGGTGGACGGCGCGCCGCGGCGCTTCGCCGGGCCGCAGGACGCGGTCCGCCTGGGCATCGGCATGGTGCACCAGCACTTCGCCCTGGTCGAGGCGATGACGGTGACCGAGAACGTCGTCCTCGGCGCCGAGCCGGGAAAGCCCTGGGCGATCGACCTCGCCGCGGCGTCGGCCCGCGTCGCTGCCCTGGCCCGTGAGCTGGAACTGCCGGTCGACCCGGCGGCGCGGGTCGCCGGGCTGTCGGTCGCGGCGCGGCAGCGGGCCGAGCTGCTCAAGGCGCTCTACCGGCAGGCGCGCGTGCTGATCCTCGACGAGCCCACGGCGGTGCTGGCGCCGCCCGAGGTCGCCACGCTGTTCGCCGTGCTGCGCCGGATTAGGGACCAGGGACGCACGGTGGTGCTGATCACCCATCGCCTGTCCGAGGTGCTCGCCGTCGCGGACGAGGTGACGGTGATGCGCGACGGCCGCGTCGTCGCGGCGAGAACGGCGCGGGGTCTCGCCGCGGCCGAGCTGGCGCGGCTGATCGTCGGCCGCGAGGTGCCGCCGCGCGCCGCCAAGACCCCGGCCCGCCCCGGCGCGCCGGTGCTCGCCGTGCGCGGGTTGACGGTCGCCGCGGCGGGTGACGCGGGCGGAGCGAGCGGCGCCGGTGATGCGAGCGGCGCCAGCAGTCAGCTGCGCCTCGACGGCGTGTCCTTCGAGGTGCGCGCGGGCGAGATCCTGGGCGTCGCCGGCGTCGAGGGCAACGGCCAGACCGAGCTGATCGAGGTCCTCGCCGGCCTCGCCGGCCCCGCGGCCGCCGCTACCGACCCTGCCGCCCGTGGCGCTGGTGGCGAGCATGGCGCCGGCGCCTTCGCCGCCGCCGAAGCAGCCCAGGTATCGGGCACGGTGAGGCTCGCCGGTCCCGGCCCAACACCTGCCGCGAGCCCGCCGCCGCGCGGCAACGCCGAGGAGACAGATCAGCCGGCCGCGGCCGGGATGGTGGACCTGGCCGGCGCCGGCGCCCGCCGCCGCCGAGAGCTGGGGATCGCCCATGTCCCCGAAGATCGGCACCGGCGGGGCCTGCTGCTCGATCTCGACCTGGCCGAGAACTCGATTCTCGGCGTCCACGACCGCCCGCCGGCGGCCATCGGACCGCTGCGCGGCTGGCTCGACCTCGCGGCGATCGCGCGGCGCGCCGCGGCGATCCTGGCGCGCTTCGAGGTGCGTCCGGCGCGGGTCGCCCTGCGGGCCCGCGATCTCTCCGGCGGCAACCAGCAGAAGCTGGTGGTAGGCCGCGAGCTGTCGCTGCCGCCGCGGCTGCTGCTGGCGGCGCAGCCCACCCGCGGCGTTGACCTCGGCGGCGCCGCGCTCATCCACCGCCGGATCCTCGAGCTGCGCGACGGCGGCTGCGCGGTGCTGCTGGTGTCGTCCGAGCTCGAGGAGCTGATGGCGATTGCCGACCGCCTGCTGGTCCTGGTCCGCGGCAGGGTGGTGGGCGAGCTGGACCCGGCGCATGCCACGGCGGAGGAGGTGGGGTGGCTGATGACCGGAGGGGCGGCGGCAGGATGAGCGCGGCCCAGGGAGGATGGCAGCGGGCCGGAGCCCGGCTGGCGCCGGCGCTGGCGCGTCTGAAGCCGTGGACCGATCGCCTGGCGCCGGTCCGTGCGCCGCTGCTCGCGCTGCTCGCCGCCTTCGTGGCAGGCGGGCTGCTGATCGCCGCGGTCGGCGACGACCCCATCGCCGTCTACGGACTGCTGCTCGGCAGCGCCCTGTCGTGG
>DASZHY010000418.1:0-23779 GCA_035949675.1 Thermoanaerobaculia bacterium | reverse complement strand
CCGGCGCGGGCCCGGTGCCGTCGCCGCCGGGGTGGCGCGCAGGCCTGCCGCCGCATGCCTATGCCAACGACCCCCTGCGCCACCGGGTTGCTCGACGCCTCGTCCCCGAGCTGCGCCGCTTCCTGCAGGGCGAGCTGCCGGTGGCGTTGGCGGAGCTGCGGCTCTTGGCGGCCGCAGCCGGCAGGAGCAGTCTTGGTGCACAGCTGCCGCGTGTCCTCGAGGAGGGGAGCAGGCGCGATCGATTCTGGGCTTCGCGGCTGGGCTATGCGCCCGAGGCCGCGCCAGTCACGATGGAGGTTCTGCGCGAAGAGCTTGTCTCGCGTTGACGGCAGCTTCGGCTCGTTGCAGCTCGCGGCCCCAACGGCGAAAGGCAGTGCGCCGTATTTCGGCCCGCGTTACCGATCGTATCCATGTAGGGTTGCATTGCTACCACCCCAATGACCGCCTCAAGCAGCGTAAAACTCTCGGTAGAAGAGGTTTAGCTTGACCAGCCACGGCTCGAGGTGGTTCCAACTCGGAACCGTTGGGGATATTCACGCGAAAGCTAACGTTTACGACCAGTGGGCGAGGAACCTTAGACATCGCGGGACGATGGCGCACCGGTCAGACAAAATCCAGGCTGGGATCGTCGCGGATGTAGGCAAGCTGCTGGCCGAGATAAGGTTGAGTCGGCAGACCGTGCCAGAGGCGGACGAGGTGGTAGCTGGGAGAGGTAATGAGGCGCGTCGCATCGATGGCTTCCCTCCAATCTAATCGGCGGATCTCGGTGATGGTCTCGCGGCCTGGTAGCACTCCGAAGTCCCAAGCACCGCAGAGGCGGACGATGAAATCCACACGGTCCGCCAGCGAGTCGATGGTTGCAGGGATAGCCCTGTCTGGGTAGAGACAGCCATCAATCCACGAGAGCATCGAAGAACTCCTGGGTGAACCAGCTGCGGAGGCTTGCGGCAGCGGCTCGCTGTTCGGGCTCGGCGATGGTGTCAAGAGGGCGATGCTGGGCGATACGCGACAGGTGGGTCTCAATCGCAAGCCGTGCGCGGTAAGGATCGACATCGCTGCCGGCGCGTCGCTGCCGCTCTCTCCAGAGCCGCCAGGACTCCCTGGCGCTTACGCGCTCTTCCTGACATAGGGTATAGATGTCTCGGAAGTCCCGTGGGGCGCCCCGCTCGACGAGCGCCACCATCTTGCTCGCGACCAGGTCTGGCAGGCTGTCGAGGGCGACATCGACCCACGGTAGCGTAGTCGTCGGCTCGAGCTGGGCGGAGCGGATCGCAACCTGAAAGCTGAAGACGATCTTTCCCTCGACCATCAACTCGACGCTCGAGACCTCGCCCCAACGCCTTTGACGCGTCGACCCGAAAGGGCGCATAGCCTGTTCCACAACTCGCAACACGAGCTCTCTCTCTTCGCCGGTAGCTGAGGGCTGCCACCAGGCATCGATATCGTTAGTGACGCGGTATTCGCAGTAGTGCTGCAAGCCAAGCGCTCTGCCCAGAGAGAGCTTGTGCCCCAAGCCCGCGCCGGCCAGTGCCTGGAGGACCACCTCGGCGTACGGGGACAACTGGGTTGGTCGCGTAGGGCTTGGCATCGTCGAACATAGGATACTCGCCTCCCTGGTTCCGCACGGAACTGCGCCAACGAGAAGGAGCTCCGACCTGCTACACCCTCCTCGAGGAGGAGGAGACGATCAGGCTGATTTCTGGCCGCAAGGCCACCAGAAGGGAGAAGCGGCAGTATGCGGAAGGAATATGACTTCACCGGTTCCAAGCGAGCCAAGGACGTGCCTCACCTGGCGAAGTTGCAAGCGGAGGTCGCGGGAGGTAAGACGCGGATCACGATCCTGATCGATGACGACGTGCTTGCGGCCTTCCGGGCTCGCGCGGAGCGCGAGGGGAAGGGCTACCAGACCCTCATCAACGCCGCCTTGCGGGCGGCCGTCGCGCCCGAGGCCGCGCCAGTCACGATGGAGGTGCTTCGCCAGGTGTTGCGCGAAGAGCTTGTCTCGCGTTGACGGCGGCTTTGGCTCGTTGCAGCTCGCGGCTCCGACGGCGAAAGGCAGCGCGCGCCGCGCATCGTGTTTCGGCCAGCGTTACCGATCGTAGCCATGTAGGGCTGCATTTCCATCACCCCGATGACCACCTAAGGTAGCGTAAAGCTCTCGGTACAGGAGATTTAGCTTGACCAGCCACGGCTCGAGGCGGTTCCAGCTGGGAACCGTTGGGGATATTCACGCAAAAGCGTATACGCAAAGAGGCGCTCTTGGGCTGGCCGTCGACCTACAGCCCCCGGCCAGCGCCTGACGGGTCGCGATGCCGGACAGGTATGTTTGACTCGAGAGATTCTCTCCTTGTATGGTTTTCCATATGAAGACGACGCTGATCATCGACGACCGGGTCATGGTGCGGCTCCGGGAAGAGGCCGCGCGACGCGGCGAGACGATCTCGACCCTGGTGGAGTCCGCTCTTCGGCTCCTTCTCGAACCCAGCTCGACAACCATCGGCGAGCTGCCGCCTCTCCCCTCCTTCGATGGCGGCGGGGCGCTGGTCAACATCGCCGATCGCGATGCCCTGTACGAAGTCATGGAGGAACGTTGACGTTCCTGGTTGACACCAACGTCTTCATCTATGCAGCGGAAAAGAGCGGCCCCGAACATGCCCGCTGTCGTGAGCTCGTCGAGACCTGGCAGCGGAGGCTGGAGCCCTGGTATACCACTTGGCCTATTCTTTATGAGTTTATGCGGATCAGCACCCACGAACGGGTGTTCCGCAAGCCATGGTCCGCAGCCATGGCATGGAAGTTTATTGAGGCCCTTCTTGCCTCCCCCGGACTACGTCTCCTGGTGGAGACGAAGCGGCATCCGCAGATTGCGGCCAAGGTCTTTGCGGAGATGCCAGAGCTAGGTGGCAACGTGCTCCACGACGTCCACACTGCGATCCTGATGCGTGAGCATGGCGTCCATTGGGTCGTGACCCGGGATGCCGACTTTCACCGCTTCCCGTTCCTCGAGGTGACGGATCCCTTGAAAACTTGAACGGCGGTCAGCGCGCCGAGCATGCCATCGGCCTGCGTTACCGATTGTAGTCATGCATCCCTGCGTTTCAGCCAGCCCGATGACCGGCTAAGACAGCGCAACCCTCTCTGTAGAGAAGATTTAGGCTGACCAGCCACGGTGCGAGGCGGTTCCAACTGGGAACCGTTGTGGATATTCACGCAAAAGCGCATACACAAAGAGACGCTCTTAGGCTGGCCATCGGACCTACAGGCCGGCACCTGCCTTAGGGCTTCACAGGGTGCCGAAGGCCAGGTGATACAATATTTGACCATGGTCTATTCCGGGCATGCGCTGAAACACCATGGCTGAATCGGTCGATCAGGGGCATCTCGCCTCCCGCTACCGAAGGTGGGAAACCGCCAACCTGGTCCGGGCCACGACGGTTGAAGCTTCGAACTACAGACCGGAAGCGCTGGCTGCGCTGAGGCATGAACTGGAGCGCCGGCAGCCCATCCCCGAGGCGTTGCAGGACACGCTCGGTTCGCTCGAGGACCGGCTTCGCGGCGTAAGGGGACTCCTAGCGCTGATGGTCTTCGCGATCGGACTCGAGTCCGTCAACTTGCTCCTCGAGGTGATCAGGGACTTCCAGCGCTACTCGCTCGTTACCGCAATCATCGCCAGCCTGATCAACGGCGGCCTCGGGCTGTTCGGCTTGTTCACCTGTCGGCTGCTGCTGCACATCGATCCGCACGCCCCACGGGTTGCGACCGTCTGGTTCATGCTGGTGATGGCCGTTAGCGTGGTTTCCCTTGCGGCCCGGCTGCTCACCGGCAAAGCCCATCCGGCAGCCGCCGATGTCGTCCGGTTGGACCCCCTACTTTGGCTGCTCTACCTCCAGATGTCCAAGAGGGTCAAGATCACCTACGGTTCGTCAGGCTGGCAGGAGATCGCGGAAACCGCCGCGACATTCGAGTAGCTCCTTGGCTTCCCGCAGGCGGACGCCACCAATCTGAAGTAGCACGGCGTCTCCCTCGATGAAGCAGCAGAGGGCCTGCTCGCGCTCGAGGTCGATGGCGATGGCGCGGGCTCCCAGGTGGTGAAAGATCGGTTCTCGGCGCCTCATGCGCGGATCGGCATCGTCGCCGGGACGCCCATCTGCTGATCGGCATCGATCCGACCGTAGTCGAGCTTGATGATGCGGTCGGCGACGTGGAAGTAGTGATCGTCGTGCGTGATGACGAACACCGTCTTGCCGCGCTGTTTCAGCTCGGCAAGGATCTCGAGATAGAAGACTGCCTTGAAGGCAGGGTCCTGGTCGGCGGCCCACTCGTCGAACAGGTAGATGGGCCGGTCCTCCAGGTAGGCGGTCAACAGGGCGAGGCGCTTGCGCTGTCCCTGGGACAGATCGAGGGTGGACAGGGCCCCGTCCTTGACCTGCACCTTGCGATCCAACCTGAGGCGTTGCAGGTAACCCAGCGTCTGCTGATCCAGCTCGCCGCCGGAGGCGGCCAGGCCGAACAGCTGGTCGAAGAGAAAGAAGTCGGAAAAGACCACCGACCACAGCTCACGGTAGCTTTCCAGGTGCTCGCCGCATACCGGTCGGCCGCCCAGCCGGATCTCGCCCGCCGCGGGCGGATAGAGGCCGATCAGGAGCTTGGCCAGGGTGGTCTTGCCGCTGCCGTTGCCGCCCACCACGAAGATGGTCTGGCCGCGCTCGAACACCGCGTCGATCGGTCCGAGCTGGAAGCTCTCGGCTTCGTTCTCGCGGAAATAGGTGTGCCTGACGCCGGCAAGCTCGATCTGCCGCCACGCGGGGTCGGCCGCCGCCGGCTGCGCCACGGGCTCGCTCTGCAGCGAGAAACCGAGCTCCTGAACCGTCTTAGCGGCGATTGAGGCGCGCGAGAAGAACGGCAGGCTGGTCAGCACCACTTCCAGAGTGGAGAGGATCTGGAACAGCACGATGGTGTAGCCGAGCAGGATCTTGTGATCGACGTGCTGGATCCGCGGTAGGAGCAGGACCAGGAAACCGAGCACCAGGAAGAACAGGACCTGTCCGAGGCTGGTGCCGGCGGCGAGCAGGACGGAACCCTTGCGGTTCTCGGACTGGAAGAGGTCGGTCGAGGTGCGCACCGCTTCCAGGAAGCCGCTGCGGCGCGCCCGGTGCATCTTGAGCTCCTTGGACCCCTCGATGGTCGCGCGCACCTGCGCCGTCACCTCGTTGAGGCGCTGGCGGGAAAGCTGGAAGTGGCGCAGCGCCCGGACCAGCGGCAGCTGGTAGGCGGCGACCCCGAGGGCGATGAAGACCAGCACCTCGCCCAGCACGGTCGGCGAGAGCCAGCCCAGGTAGGCCAGGCAGCTGAGCAGCACCGCGAGATTCATGAGCAGCGCCGGCACCAGGCTGATCGATTCGATGATCAGGCCGACGTCGTTGGTCAGGGTGGCGAGCAGGCGCGGCGCGCCCAGGCTTTCAAGCTGGCTCAAGGGAGCTGCCAGGACGCGTTGCGAGAGGCGAACGCGCAGCGCCAGCAGGGCCCTCTGCAACAGGTTGAGCAACAGCAACTGCGACAGGAACCGGCTCGCGGGCAGGAGCGCACACAGGCCCAGGAAGGCTCCGGCGTACAGCGCCGGCGGGCTGCCGGTGCGGTTCAAGATGGTGGCGGTGAGGGCGATCAGCACGGTGCTTGCAATGCCGCTCGCAATCCCCGCCAACGAGGACATTGCCAACACCAGCCGCGAATGCGGGATGTCCTCCGACAGGCGGACCAGGAACGACAGCAGACGGATGAGCTCGCGCATGGCCTGTCCATTCCAATGGTGCGGCGACCAGCGTGTTCGTGACCTGCAGTTTGCCGGAGGGCGATGCCGGAAGCATCGGGTACCTCCCCACGGCATAGTCGCATCTCAGGCTACATGCTAGCTTCAGGCTGTGGCCGTATAACCCGTGCAAACCTGCCCGCGATGACGAAACCCATTGACACAGGGCTGCCGGAGCGCTTGGCGGCGCGCCGGGCGGAGCTCGATCGACGGCGGCGCGGTCTCGCGGCCAACCAGCGGGCGGCGCTCGAACGCCGGATGCGCGGTACGGAGCCGGCGCCGCCCGCGATCGTCCCGCGGCGGCTGCCGCGCCCCGCCGGCAGCGGCGAGCCGACCTCGTTCGCGCAGCAGCGGTTCTGGTTCTTGGAGCAGCTGGAGCCCGGCACGGCCTTCTACAACGTCCCCGCGGCCACCCGCCTGTCGGGGCGGCTCGACCTCGAGGCACTGGCGGCCGCGTTCGCCGCGCTGGTCGACCGTCACGAGTCGCTGCGCACCACGTTCGCCGACCGCGATGGCCACCCCGTCCAGGTGATCGCCGCGGCCGGTTCGCCGGGGCTGGCACGCCTCGCGATCGTCGACCTCGGCGCCTTGCCCGGCGTGCGGCGCGCGGCAGCGGCAGCGACGCTCGCCCGCGGCGAGATGCGCCGGCCCTTCGACCTGGCGCGTGGACCCCTGGTCCGGGTCATCGTCCAGCGGCTGTCGACAGCCGAGCACCTGCTGGTGCTCAGCCTGCACCACATCGTCACCGACGGCTGGTCGAACGCCGTCCTGGTGAGCGAGCTGGTCACCCTGTACCGCTCCTCTGCCCGTGCCGCTGGCCAGCGCCCGGTGGCGCCAGCCGCTGCCCTGCCGCCGCTGCCGGTGCAGTATGCCGACTTCGCGGTCTGGCAGCGCGAGTGGCTCGCCGGCGAAGCGCTCGCGCATCAGCTCGCCTACTGGCGCCGGCAGCTTGCCGGCCTCGGCGTGCTCGACCTGCCGCTCGACCGCCCGCGGCCGGCGATGCAGAGCTTCCGCGGCGCCTTGCAAGCTATCGTGCTGCCGGAGCCGATGGGCGCGGCGCTCGCCGCGCTCGGCCGGCGCCACGAGGTGACGCTCTTCATGGTCCTGCTTGCCGCCTGCCAGGCGTTGCTCGCGCGGCTCTCCGGTCAGGCGGATGTCGCGGTGGGAGCGCCGGTGGCCAACCGCGGCCGCACCGAGCTCGAACGGGTGGTGGGCTGTTTTGTGAATACGCTGGTGTTGCGCAGCGATCTCGGCGGCGAGCCGGAGGCCGCGGAGCTCCTCGCCCACGTGCGCGAGGTGGCGCTCGGCGCCTATGCGCACCAAGACTTGCCGTTCGAGAAGCTCGTCTCCGAGCTGATGCCGGAGCGCGATCTCTCGCGCAACCCGCTGTTCCAGGTGCTGTGCACGCTGCAAGACAGGTCGGACAGCGGCGCCGCGGACGGCCTCGTCTACGAGGCGGTGGCCATCGACATCGGCGTCTCGAGGCTGGACTTGAGCTTCTTCTGGCACGAGCGAGACGGCCGCCTGCACGGCATGTGCGAGTACAACACCGACCTCTTCGACCGTGCGACGGTGCTGCGCTTCGCCGGCTACTACGAGAGGCTGCTCGGCGCGCTGGCCGCGCCGGGCGGGGCGCCCCCTGCCGCCCACCCGCTGCTCGACGCGGCGGAGCGCCAGCAGCTCCTGGAGTGGAACGACACCTGGCTGGACCGCCCCGATCACTGCATTCACACGCTGATCCGCGCCCAGGGCGCCCGGACGCCGGAGGCGGTGGCGGTCGTCCTCGCATCGGCGGCCTTGAGCTACGGCGAGCTGGTGAGGCGGACTTCGCGGCTTGCCGCCCGGCTCGGCGCGCTGGGAGTCGGGCCGGAGGTGCGGGTCGGCATCGCGGCCGAGCGCTCGCTCGAGATGATGATCGGGCTCGTCGCCATCCTCGAAGCCGGCGGCGCCTACCTGCCGCTCGATCCCACCGATCCTCCCGAGCGCCTCGCCTTCATGCTCGCCGACGCCCAGGCCGGCCAGGCGCCCAAGATCCTGCTCTGCCAGCGCGGGGTGGCCGACCGGCTGCCGCCCGGGGCGGCGGTCGAGCGCATCTGGCTCGATGAGGAGGAGACGCCCGACGCCGCCATGGGCGGCGCTGTCCAGGCAGGCGCCGCCATGAGCGGCATTGTCCAGACAGGCGCCGCCATGGGCGGCGCTGGGCGGGTCGTGCCCGAGAACCTGGCCTACGTGATCTACACCTCGGGTTCGACCGGGCGGCCGAAAGGTGTGCTGAACGCTCACCGCGCGGTGGTCAACCGCCTGCTCTGGGCGCAGGACACCTGTCGCCTGACGCCCGCCGACCGGGTGTTGCAGAAGACTCCGATCACCTTCGACGTCTCGGTCGGCGAGCTGTTCTGGCCGCTGCTCGCCGGCGCCACGCTGGTGCTGGCCCGTCCTGGCGGCCATCGCGACAGCGGCTACCTGACGCAGCTGATCGCCGAGCAACAGATCACTCATCTGCACTTCGTGCCGTCGATGCTGCAGGTCTTCCTCGCCGAGCAGAGCGTCCTGGCGCTGCCGTCGCTCGGGCGCGTCTTCGCGAGCGGCGAGGCGCTGCCCGCCGAGGCGGCGCAGCGCCTCGGCCAGCTGCTGCCGAAGACCGAGCTGTGGAACCTCTACGGGCCGACCGAGGCGGCGGTCGAGGTGACCGCCTGGCGCTGCGAGTCCGGCGCGGACCGGACGTCGGTGCCGATCGGGAGGCCGCTCGCCAACGCCGTCGTCCACCTGCTGGACCGCGCCCTGCGGCCGGTTGCGATCGGCGTGCCCGGGGACCTGTACATCGGCGGCCTGCCGCCGGCACGCGGCTACCTGAACCGCCCCGACCTGACGGCCGAGCGCTTCCTGCCGGACCCTCGATCCGCCTGGCCGGGCGCGCGCATGGTTCGCACCGGCGACCTGGCACGCCGCCTGGCGGGCGGCGAGGTCGACTTCCTCGGCCGGCTCGACGGTCAGGTCAAGATCCGCAGCCTGCGCCTCGAGCTCGGCGAGGTCGAGACGGTGCTGGCCGGCCATCCCGAGGTGGCGGCGGCGGCGGTGGTGGCCCGCTCGCTGGTGCCCGCGGCGGTGGCGGAGGACCCGGAGGACGGCCGGCCGGCGGCGCCGGGCACGCCCCAGGGGGAGGTGCGGCTGGTGGCTTACGTGGTGGCGGCCGCTGGCGCCGATCACGCGTCACCGCGCGCGAGCGAGCGCTGGCGGCGCTACCTGCACGAGCGGCTGCCCGACTCCATGGTGCCGCCGCAGATCGTGGTGCTCGAGGCGCTGCCCCTGACGCCAGGCGGGAAGGTGGATCGTGCGGCGCTGATGAAGCTGCCGGTGCCAGGAGGGAGGCCGAGCGGGCTCGGGGAGGGGGGGGACGGGGGCAAGCCGCGCACCCCGATCGAGCTCCGGCTGGCGTCGATCTGGAGCGACGTCCTGGGCATCCATCCCATCGGGGCACGGGACGACTTCTTCGCGCTCGGCGGCCATTCGCTCTTGGCAACACGGATGATGTCGCGGCTACGCGCCACCTTCGGCATCGAGCTGCCGCTGCGCGAGCTGTTTTCGGCGCCGACCGTTGAGGGCCTCGGCGAGCGGGTGGCAGCGGCGCTCGTAGCGCAGGGCGTGACACCGCCGGCGCCGCCGATCCGGCCGGCGCCGCCGATCCGGCAGGTGTCGCGCGATCGTCCGCTGCCGCTGTCCTTCGCCCAGGAGCGCCTGTGGTTTCTCGATTGCCTGCAACCCGGGATCCCCACGTACCACATCAGCCAGGCGCTGTGGGTCGATGGGCCGCTGCACTGGCCGGCCTTGGAACGCGGCCTCCGGGAGGTCGTGCACCGCCACGAAGCGCTGCGCACCGTCTTCGCGGCAGTGGACGGCAGGCCGGTCCAGGTGCCGCGGTCGCCGGCCGACCTGCTGGCGCCGGTGTCGTCGATGGTGGACCTCTCCCGGCTGGGCCCGGCAAGGCGCGAGCGCCTGGCCGCGAGACTGGCGGAGCAGGAGTCCCTGCGACCTTTCGACCTGTCGCGCGGACCGCTGCTGCGCGTCACCTTGCTGCGGCTCGCGGAGAGCCGGCACGCCCTGCTGCTGACCCTGCATCACATCGTCGGCGACGGCTGGTCGATGGGCATCCTGATGCGTGACACGGCCGCGGCGTATGCCGCCGGCAGCACGTCGCACCTCCCGCGGCTGCCGGTGCAGTACCCCGACTATGCGGTCTGGCAGCGCGAGTGGCTGCAAGGCGAGCCGCTCGATCGCCAGGTGCGCTACTGGCGCCGCCGGCTCGCCGGGCTGCCGGAGCTGATCGAGCTGCCGGCCGATCGGCCGCGCCCGGTCTCGCCGAGCTTCCGTGGCACCTCCTGCGAGCTGGGATGGCCTCCCGTGGTCGCGGCGGCGCTGCGCGAGGCCGGCCGCCAGGGTGGCGCGACGCTGTTCATGGTCGTCCTGGCGGCGTTCGCTGCCTTGCTCCGGCGCTACGGCCGGCAGGCCAGCCTGGCGGTGGGTTCGCCCGTGGCCGGCCGCCATCATCGCGAGCTGGAAGATCTCGTCGGCTTCTTCGTCAACACCCTGGTGCTGCGCGCCGACGTGGCGGACGAGATGAGCTTTTCCCAGCTCTTGGAGCAGGTGCGCGAGAGCGTGCTGTCGGCGCTGGCGCATCAAGACCTGCCTTTCGAGAGGCTGGTGCAAGAGATCAATCCCGAGCGCAGCCTGGGCCATACCCCGCTCTTCCAGGTGATGTTCAGCCTGCAGAACGCCGCCCTGGCCGCGATACCGATGGCCGACCTCCACATGCAGCCCATGGCGCTGCCGTCGAAGACCGCCAAGTTCGACCTGACCCTGGTGCTGGAAGAGCGGCCGGCAGGGATCGGCGGCGGTCTCGAGGTCAACGCCGATCTCTATGACCGGGCCACCGCGGCGCGGTTCGCCCGCCATCTCGAGCGCCTGGCCTTGGGCGTGCTCGCCGAGCCGGGCCGGCCGCTCGCCACGCTCTCGCTGCTGGCGGCGGCCGAATGCGAGCAGCTGCTGCGGCAGTGGAACGACACCCGGGAGCAAGCGCCGCCGGCCTCTCTGCACGAGCTGGTGGCCGAGGCGATGCGGCAGGCGCCCGAGGCCGTGGCGCTGGTCGCGGGCGAGTGCAGCCTGACCTACGGCGAGCTCGGCCGGCGGGCGCGGCGCGTGGCGCGGGCGCTGGCGGACTCCCGGGTCGAGCCGGAGTCCGTTATCGGCGTGCTGCTGCCGCGCTCGCCCGAGATGGTGGTGGCGATGCTGGCGATCATGGAGGCCGGCTGCGCCTGGCTGCCGCTCAGCCCCGAGCTGCCGCCCAACCGGCTCTCCTACATGCTCGCCGACGCCGGCGTGGCGGCGGTGCTGGGCGACGGCGGACCAAAGGCGACCGTCGCCGGGCCGGGAGTGCTGCGCCTGGACGTCGCTCGCGCCGCTCGCGCCGCTCGCGTCGGTGGCGGCGCAGCGGCGCTCGCCGCGCCGCCGCCAGAGCCTGCCCTCCGCCGGGCCTACGTGATCTATACCTCCGGTTCGACGGGACGGCCAAAGGGAGTCGAGCTGACCCACGGCGGGGTCGTCAACCTGGTGCGCTGGCACCAGCGCGCATACCGGCTGGACGCCTCGGCGCGGGCCTCGCAGGTCGCCGAGCTGGGCTTCGACGCCGCGGTGTGGGAGATCTGGCCGTACCTGGCGAGCGGCGGCACGGTGCACCTGCTGCCCGCCGAGGTCGAGCCGGAGCCGGGTCGGCTGGCGCGCTGGCTGGTGGAGCAGGGGGTGACTCATTGCTTCCTGCCCACCCCGCTGGCCGAGGCCGTCCTGGCCGAACCGGCAGCCCTGTCGGAGCTGGCGCGGCGTCGCGCGCTGCGCTGGCTGCTCACCGGCGGCGACCGGCTGCGGCGGGCTCCGGCAACGCCCCTGCCGTTCCGGTTGGTCAACCACTATGGACCGACCGAGGCCACGGTGGTCGCGACGGCCGGAGCGGTCGGCCCCGCCCTTTCGTCCTCCGGGTCCACTCATCCCCCCGCGATCGGCCGGCCCATCCGCAATGCCCTTGCCTACGTGCTCGACGGCGCGCTGCAGCCGGTGCCGGTGGGGGTGGCAGGAGAGCTCTACCTGGGCGGCGCCGGCCTGGCCCGCGGCTACCTGGGGAAGCCGGACCTGACGGCAGAGCGGTTCGTCCCCGACCCGTGGACCCCGGCCCCGACACGCCGCCCGGGAGCAGCCGCGGCCACGGAGATCGCCACGGCGACGGCGGCGAACGCCGCGGCCGGCGGCCGGCTGTACCGCTCCGGCGACCTCGTCCGCTGGCGGCCGGACGGCCAGCTCGACTTCCTGGGCCGTGTCGACCAGCAGGTCAAGGTGCGCGGCTACCGCATCGAGCTGGGCGAGGTGGAAGCGGCTCTCGCCGGCCATCCGGAGGTGCGGCAGGTGGCGGTCGTGGCGCAGCACGATGCGCGGGGCGCGCTGCGCCTGGTCGCCTATGTCGAGCCGGCGGCCCCGGCGGCGCCGGCAGACAACCGCCCGAGCAGTCTCGCGCCGCACCTGCGCGAGCACCTCCGCGCCCAGCTGCCGGAGTACATGCTGCCGTCGCGGATCGTCCTGCTCGAGGCCCTGCCGCTCACCGGCAGCGGCAAGATCGACCGGCGCCGGCTGCCCCCCCTGGAGCCCCTGCAGACAGTGGCCGCGGACCCCGGAGACGGCAGCTCCGAGCAGGGCCAGGCAGCGCCGCGGACGCCGGTCGAGGACCTCCTCGCCGGCATCTGGTCCGAGGTGCTCGGCGTCGACAGGGTCTCCTCGACCGATCACTTTTTCGAGCTGGGCGGGCACTCCCTGCTGGCGACGCAGGTGATGTCGCGCCTCCGCGGCGCCTTCAACGTCGAGATGCCGCTGCGCGAGCTGTTCGAGGCGCCCCGGCTGGCGGAGCTCGCGGCCCGCATCGAGGCCCTCCTGCGGGCGCCGCGGGCTCCGCACGCCGGAGCCGCGCTGCCGGCTCGCCCCCCGCTCGTCGCGGCCGCCGCCTCCCGGCAGGAGGCGCCGCCCCTGTCGTTCGCCCAGCAGCGCCTGTGGTTCATCGATCAACTCGCGCCGGGCAGCCCGCTGTACAACGTGCCGGCGGCCCTGCGTGTCGAAGGGCCGCTCGACGCCGCGGTCCTGGCGCTTTGCCTCGGGGAGGTCGTGCGCCGCCACCAGCCGCTGCGGACCGCCTTCGCCTCCCGGGAAGGCTCTCCGGTGCAGGTTATCCGGCCGGCGTCGCCTTTCGTCCTGCCGGTCGTCGACCTCGCCGGCGCGCCGGAGAGCCGGCGCCTGGCGCTGGCCCTTCTCCTCGCGGGCGGCGAGGCCGTCCGCCCGTTCGACCTTGCCGGCGACCTGCTGCTGCGCGGGGTCTTGCTGCGGCTGGCCGCGCAGGACCACGTGCTGGCGCTGACCGTTCATCACATCGCGAGCGACGGCTGGTCGATGAGCGTCCTGGTCCGCGAGGTCGTGGCTCTCCATGCGGCGTTCTCGCTGGCCAAACCGTCGCCCCTGCCGGAGCTGCCGGTGTGCTACGCGGACTTCGCGGTGTGGCAGCGCTCCTGGTTGCGCGGCGAGGTGCTCGACAACGAGATCGCCTTCTGGCGCGGGCAGCTCGCCGGGCTGCCGCCGCTCCTCGAGCTGCCGACCGACCGCCCGCGCCCCGCCGTGCAGAGCTACCGGGGGGCCACCCGGCCGCTGCGTCTCCCGGCCGCTCTCACCCGGCAGGCGCAGGCGCTCGCGCGGCGCCAGGGGGCCACCCAGTTCATGGTGCTCCTGGCCGCGTTCCAGGCCCTGCTCGCGCGCACCGGCCGCCAGGACGACTTTGCGGTGGGCACGCCGATCGCCTCACGCAATCACGTCGAGATCGAAGGACTGATCGGGTTTTTCGTCAACACCCTGGTGATGCGCGCCGACCTCGGCGGCCGACCGACGTTTCGCACGCTGCTCGGTCGGGTACGCGAGACGGCGCTTGCCGCCTACGTGCACCAGGAGGTGCCGTTCGAGAAGCTGGTCGAAGAGCTTGCCCCGGAGCGGAACCTGGGGCACCCGCCCCTGTTCCAGGTGCTGTTCGTGCTCCACAACGCTCCCGGCGAGCGGCTCGGGACCCGGGACCTGCGGCTGCGGCCGCTGGCCGTGGCCGCGACGACGGCGAAGTTCGATCTCACGTTCACTCTCGTCCCGCAAGACGGTGAGCTGGCCGGTGGGATCGAGTACGCCACCGACCTGTTCGACGCCGCCACCATCGACCGGCTGGCCGCACGCTTCGAGCGCCTGCTGGCGGCGGCCGGCGGCATGCCCGATCGGTCCTTCCTGGAGCTGCCGCTCTCGAGCCGCGCGGAGCGCGGACAGATCCTGGTCGAATGGAACGACACCGCCGCGCCGGCGCCGCGAGGGATCCACGAGCTGTTCGCGGTGCAGGCCCGGGCGAAGCCGGAGGCCGTCGCCGTGGTCTGCGGCAGCGAGGCGCTGACCTATGCCGGGCTCGACGCCCGGGCGAGCCGCCTTGCCCGCCGCCTGCGCCGCTTGGGTGTCGGCCCGGACGTGCTGGTCGGCCTGCTGGTCGAACGCTCCCTGGACATGATCGTCGGCACGCTGGGCGTCCTGCAAGCCGGGGGCGCTTACGTGCCGCTCGATCCAAACTACCCCGCGCAACGCCTCGCCTTCATGATCGAGGACACCCGCGCGCCCGTGCTGCTCACCCAGCAGGCGCTGCGCCAGCGGCTGCCGCCCCTGCCGCCCGGCGACGCGCACGTGCTGCTGCTCGACGCTGCCCACGCTGCCCACCCTGCGGACGCCGCGGACGCCGCGGACGCCGACGGCGACAGCCTGCCGGCAGCCGCCTTTGGCGCGGCCGCCGGCGGCGAGCCGTTGCCGGAGAGCCTGGGTTACGTGATCTATACCTCGGGCTCGACCGGCCGGCCCAAGGGAGTGGCCCTCTCCCAGGGGGCGCTGCGGAACCTGATCGATTGGCATCTCGCGACGCTCGCCGGCGGAGCGCGGACCCTGCAGTACGCCTCGCTTTCCTTCGACGCCAGCTTCCACGAGATGTTTGCCTGCTGGGGCTCCGGCGGCACCCTGGTGGTGGTGCCGGACGAGCTGCGCCGCGACCTGCCCGGGCTGGCCAGACTGCTCGTAGAGCAGCAGATCGAGAAGGCGATCGTGCCGGTGGTCGTCTTGCAGCAGCTCGCGGAGATCCTGGCCGACCGCGGCGATCTGCCGCCGCTCGCGGAGATCACCACGACCGGTGAGCGGCTGCAGACCAATCGGGCGATGGCGGCGCTCCTGCGGCGCCTTCCAGGCTGTGCCTTCCACAACCACTATGGCCCGTCCGAGACGCACGTGGCGACCGCCTTCACCTTGAGCCCCGAGCCGGACGACTGGACCGTCTACCCGTCGATCGGCCGGCCGCTGCGCAACTGCACGGCCTACGTCGTGGAGCCTGGCCTCGAGCCGGCCCCGATCGGCGTTGCCGGGGA
Organism: Thermoanaerobaculia bacterium; assembly: GCA_035949675.1. Classification (GTDB taxonomy): domain Bacteria; phylum Acidobacteriota; class Thermoanaerobaculia; order Multivoradales; family UBA5704; genus JASLEW01. Next base: position 8,464 of record DASZHY010000418.1, on the reverse strand, counting down.
TCTCTACCTGGGCGGCGCCTGCCTGGCGCGCGGCTACCTGGACCGGCCCGACCTGACCGCCCAGCGGTTCGTGCCGGACCCGTTCGGCGGCACGCCGGGGGCCCGCCTGTACCGGACCGGCGACAAGGTGCGGTCGCTGCCGAATGGCGAGCTGGAGTTCTTCGGCCGTTTCGACGATCAGGTCAAGATCCGCGGCTTCCGCATCGAGCCCGGCGAGATCGAAACCTCGCTGCTTGCGCTCCCCGGCGTCCACGAGGCCGTCGTGACCGTGCGCGAGGACCGCGCAGGCGGCGGGTCAGGGGGCCGGCTGCTGGTGGCCTATGTCACCGGCGACGTCGCCGCCGACGGGCTGCGCCGGTCGCTGCGGGAGAAGCTGCCGGACTACATGGTGCCGTCTGCCATCGTGGTCCTGCCGTCTCTGCCTCTCACGCCGAACGGCAAGGTGGACAGGCGGGCCCTGCCGGCTCCCGAGCCGGCGGACGGCGGTGCCGGCGCGGGGAGCTACGTCGCGCCGAGGACGCCGGTCGAGGAGGTCCTCGCCGGCATCTGGGCCGAGGTGCTCGGCCTGGAACGGGTGGGGGCGGAGGGCCATTTCTTCGAGCTGGGCGGCCACTCGCTGCTGGCAACGCGGGTGGCGTCGCGCCTGCGCGGCGCCTTCGGCATCGAGCTGCCGCTGCGGGCGCTGTTCGAGCGGCCGACCGTGGAGGAGCTGGCGGCGGTCGTCGAAGCCACGCGGCGCGGCGGGCTGACCCCGGCGGTCCGCCCCCTGGTCCGGGTACCGCGAGACCGCGACCTTCCCCTCTCCTTCACCCAGGAACGCCTCTGGTTCCTCGACCGCATGGAACCGGGCGAACCTACCTACAACATACCCTGCGCTGTCGAGCTCGCCGGCCGCCTGGATGTGGCCGCCCTCACGGCGGCGTTGCGCCGCCTGGTGGACCGCCACGAGGCGCTGCGGACGGTCTTCAGGGTGGTGGACGGCGTACCTTGCCAGCACATCCTGCCGGCGCTCCCGGTCGCCCTGCCGGTCGTCGATCTCGCCGCACTGCCGGAGGCCGGGCGCCGTGCGGCGGCGGCACGGCTCGCCGCGGCGCATGCGCTCCACCGCTTCGACCTCGGGCGCGGCCCGCTGCTCGACGCGGCGCTCCTGCACCTGGAACCCGGCCGCCACCACCTCCTGATCGTGGTGCACCACGTGGTCTGCGACGGCTGGTCGCTGCCGCTCCTGGTGCGCGAGGTCGGAGAGCTCTACGCCGCCGCCGCCGGCCGCCGCCCGTCCCGGCTGCGCGAGCTGCCGGTGCAGTACGCCGACTTCGCCGTCTGGCAGCGCGCGGTGGTCGCGGAGACCCGGCAGACCGACCTCGACTGGTGGCTCGACCTCCTCCATGGCGAGATCGCGCCGCTCGACCTGCCTGCCGACCGGCCCCGGCCGCCCGTCCAGACCTACCGCGGGGGGCGCGCCGTGCGGCTCCTCGCTCCCGGCCTTGCCGGGCGGCTGCACCGCTTCGGCCGGGCCCAGAATGCCACGCTGTTCATGACCCTCCTCGCGGCCATCCAGGCCCTGCTGCACCGCCATGCCGGCCAGGACGACGTCGTGGTCGGAGCGCCGGTAGCCGGCCGGCGCGCCGTGGAGACCGAGGCGCTGATCGGCTGCTTCCTGAACACCTTGGTCCTGCGCACCAGCTGCGGCGGCCGGCCCGGCTTTCGCCTCCTGGTGGACCGGGTGCGCGAGGTCACCCTGGGGGCGTACTCGCACCAGGACGTGCCGCTCGAGGCCGTTCTCGCCGCTCTCCCCCTCGCGCGCGACCTCTCGCGGACGCCGCTCTTCCAGGTGATGGTCAACCTGCTCAACCTCCCTGCCATCGAGATGCGTCTCCCGGGCCTGGCGCTGGACGTCGCACCCCTGGCTGCGACGGTGGCGACGGCGCTGACGGCCCCGCTCTCCAAGCTCGACATGACCTTCTATCTGAGCGAGCCAGGCGGTTTAGCACTGGTCGACCTGGTCTACAACGCCGACCTGTTCGACGCCGCGCGGATGGAGGACCTGCTCGACCAGCTCGCGCTCTTCCTCGAGCAGGCGCTCGAGCAGCCCGAGGAGCCGGTTGGAAACCTGGCCCTGGTCACCGGCGCGGCGCGGGCCGTCCTGCCCGATCCTGCCGCGTCGCTGTCGGCCGCCTGGGAGGGCGCGGTTCACGAGGTCTTTGCCCGCCATGCCGGGAGGGCTCCCGACGCCCTGGCCGTGGCCGATCCGCGGGAGTCCTGGACCTACGGCGAGCTCGACCAACGCGCCAACCGGCTCGCCGCCTTCCTGCAGGCCGGGGGCGTGCGGCCGGGTGACGTGGTGGCCTTCTGGGCGCACCGCAGCGCACCGCTGGTCTGGGGAGTCCTCGGTGCGCTCAAGGCGGGCGCCGCCTTCCTGATGCTCGATCCGCGCTACCCGGCACCGCGCCAGGCGCAGATGCTCGCGATCGCCCGGCCGGCCGCCTGGCTCCGGGTGGCGGCGGCCGGCGCCGTGCCGGCGGAGATCGACAGCGCACTCGACGCGCTCGGCTGCGCCTGCCGCCTGGTGCTGCCGGCCGCGGCCGGCGGTGCCCCGACGCCCGCGCGCGGTCGCGACGAGGAGGCTTCAAGGGTCTTCCTGGCGGAGCATTCCGCGGCTCCTCCGGCCGTCGCGGTGGGGCCCGACGACACCGCCTACGTGGCGTTCACCTCCGGCTCGACGGGCGTGCCCAAAGGCGTGCTCGGCCGCCACGGCTCGCTGTCGCACTTCATCCCGTGGCTCTGCCGCCGTTTCGCGCTCTCGGCCGCCGACCGCTTCAGCCTGGTGTCGGGTCTGGCTCACGACCCGCTGCACCGCGACGTCTTCACGCCGCTGCAGATCGGCGCCGCGGTGGTGATCCCCGATCCGCAGACGATGGAGGAGCCCGGCCAGCTGGCCGCCTGGATGTGCGAGGCGGAGGTGACCGTGGCGCATCTCACGCCGGCGCTGGGGCAGGTGCTGACCGCCGCGGCGCTGGATGCCGCGCGCGTCGAGGTGCCGTCCCTGCGCTACGCCTTCCTGGTGGGCGACGTCCTCACCCGTCGCGACGTGGCGCGGCTGCGCCGCCTGGCCAAGGCGGTGACCTGCGTCAACTACTACGGCTCGACCGAGACGCAACGCGCCGTCGGCTGCCACGTGGCCGACGATGGCGAGGCCAGGGAGGTCCTGCCGCTCGGCCGCGGCATCGAGGACGTTCAGCTCCTGGTGCGGAACCCCGCGGGCGCCCTTGCCGGCATCGGCGAGCTCGGCGAGGTGGAGTTGCGCAGCCCGCACGTCGCCAAGGGCTACCTGGGCGATCCGCAGCTCACCGCAGAGCGCTTCGTGGCCGATCTCTACCGTACGGGCGATCTCGGGCGCTACCTGCCGAACGGCGAGGTCGTGTTCGCCGGCCGGGCCGACACGCAGGTCAAGGTCCGCGGCTACCGCATCGAGCTCGGTGAGATCGAATCGGTGCTGGGCGGATTCCCGGGGGTCCGCGAGGCGGTCGTCGTGGCGCGCCAGGACGGGGAGGCGGAGCGCTTCCTGGCCGCCTACGTGGTGCCGGCGGGTCCGGCCACCGCGCCGGCCCTGGCGGCCGCGGCACTGCGCGGCTTCGTACGCGAGCGGTTGCCGGAGGCGATGGTGCCGGCCACCTTCACGCTCCTCGACGAGCTGCCGCTGACACCCAACCGCAAGGTGGACCGCAAGGCCCTGCCGGCCCCGCGGTGGGCGGGCGGCGGCAAGGGCCACGTCGCGCCGCGGACGCCGACCGAGGAGGTGCTGGCCGGCATCTGGGCCGAGCTGCTCGGCCGCGAGAGCGTCTCGGTCGCCGACAGCTTCTTCGAGCTGGGGGGCCACTCGCTGATGGCGATCCGGCTGGCGTCGCGGCTGCGCCGGGTCTTCGACGTCGAGATGCCGCTGCGCGACCTCTTCACCGCACCGCGGTTGGCGGACCTCGCCGCCAGGGTCGACGAGGTGAGGCGTAGCGGCGTGACGGCTAAGGCTCCACCTCTCCTCCCGGCGGCGGGGGAAGGGCCGCGGCCGCTGTCGTTCGCGCAGCAGCGGCTCTGGTTCATCGATCAGCTCGAGCCGGGCAGCCCGCTCTACAACATGCCGGTGGCGTTGCGCGTCGAGGGGCCGCTCGACCCGGCGGTGCTGGCGCTCTGCCTCGGTGAGATCCTGCGCCGTCACCAGGCGTTGCGCACGGTCTTCGCCACGGTTGCCGGCTCGCCGGTGCAGCGGGTCCGACCGGTGGCCCCCTTCCCGGTGCCCGTGGTCGACCTGTCGGCGCTGCCGGCGGCGCGGCGCGAGCCTCCGGCCCTCGGTCTCCTGGCCGCGGAGACCACCCGCCCGTTCGATCTCGCGCGCGGCCCCCTGCTGCGCTGCCTGGTGCTGCGGCTGGGCGAGCGGGAGCATGCCGTCGCGCTGACCACGCATCACATCGCGAGCGACGGCTGGTCGAGGAGCATCCTGGTCCGCGAGATCGCGGCGCTGTATCCGGCGATCAAGAGGGAGGGGGGCACGCATCCACCTTCACCGCGCTCGCCGCGACCTGCCGGGAGTGCCGGCAATGGTGGATTTGCCGGCCTGCCGGAGCTGCCGGTGCAGTATGCGGATTTCGCGGCATGGCAGCGCTCCTGGTTGCAGGGCGAAACGCTGGCGGCTGAGATCGCCTTCTGGCGCCGGCAGCTCGCCGGCCTGCCGCCGCTCCTCGAGCTGCCCACCGACCGTCCACGTCTTGCCGTGCAGAGCTTCCGTGGCGCTTTGCGGTCCATGTGGCTGCCGGCCGGGCTCACCCGGCAGCTCCTGGCCCTCGCCCGGCGCGAAGGTGCGACGCCGTTCATGGTCCTGCTGGCCGGCTTCGAGGCCCTGCTGGCGCGGACCACCGGCCAGGACGACTTCGCGGTGGGCTCGCCGGTGGCCGGACGCAACCGGGTCGAGATCGAGGACCTGGTCGGTTTCTTCGTCAACACGCTGGTGCTGCGCGGCGACGTTTCCGGAGCGCCGTCGTTCGCCGAGCTGCTCGGCCGGGTGCGCGACACGGCGCTCCTGGCGTACATGCACCAGGACCTGCCGTTCGAGAAGCTGGTCGAGGAGCTGGCCCCGGAGAGGAGCCTCGCGCACACGCCCTTGTTCCAGGTGATGTTCGCGCTGCAGAACTTCCCCGCGGCAAGGCTCGACCTGGCGGACCTGTCGATCAGGCCCGCGGCGCTGCCGGAGGCGAGGGCGAGGTTCGAGCTCGAGCTGACCTTCACCGAAGCCGCCGGCGAGCTTTCCCTTGCGCTCGGGTTCGCGGCCGATCTCTTCGATCCCGCGACGGTCCTCCGCCTGGCGGGTCAGCTGCTGGTGCTCCTCGCGGCGGGCGCCGCCGATGCCGGCAGGCCGGCCAGGGACCTCCCGGTGCTGTCCGACGGCGAGCGGCATCAGCTCCGCGCCGAGTGGAATGACCAGGCCGCGCCCCCCGCTCCGGGAGTGATCGAGCGCTTCGCGGCGCAGGCGCGCCGCAGGCCGGAGGCCGCGGCCGTGGCTGTCGCCGGTGACCCGGAGGGGAGCCTCTCCTACCGCGCGCTCGACCGGCGGTCGGACCTGCTGGCCCGGCGGCTTCAGGCAATGGGGGCCGCGCCCGGGGTGCCGGTGGGCCTGTGCGTCGAGCGGACGCCGGACCTGGCGGTGGCGGTGCTGGCCATCTGGAAGTCCGGCGGCGCCTGGCTCTCCCTGGATCCGACGCATCCCCAGGCGCGCCTGGCCTTCCTGCTTCAGGATGCAGCGGTGCCGCTGCTGCTGACCCGGCGGCACCTGCTCCCGATCCTGCCGCCCCACGAGGCGAACGTCCTGCTGCTCGAAGAGCTGGAGGACGAGGAGGTCCGGGGACCGGCGGCGGCAGCGGAGCGCCGCGATCTCCCCGCTCGCGACAGCCTGGCCTACCTGATCTACACCTCCGGCACGACCGGCCGGCCCAAGGCGGTACAGGTCGAGCACGGCATGCTGGCCGCCACCCTCGCCGCGACGCAGGCCCGGTTCCAGTTCGGCGCGGACGACCGCATGCCCTGCCTGGCGCTCGCGACGTTCGACATCTTCCTCTTCGAGCTGCTCTCGCCGCTGCTCGCGGGCGGCACGGCCGTGCTCTTCCCGCTGCGTCCGACGCTGGACGTGGAGCACCTGCTCGATCACCTGGGAGAGCTGACCTGCCTGCACGCCGTGCCGGCGCTCGCGCGGCAGATCGTCGATGCGGTCCGCCGCCGCGGGGCGGCAGCTCCGGACGTGGGGAAGCTCCGGGTGGTTTTCGTCGGCGGCGACGCCGTGCCGGCCGAGCTGGTGCACGACCTCCGAGAGACCTTCCGGGCCGCGCGGATCTGGGTGCTCTACGGGCCGACCGAAGGGACCATCCTGTGCACGGCGCACCTGGTGCCGCCGGCCCCCGCGCCGGCGTACCCGCTGCTCGGCCGGCCGCTCGCCGGCACCGTGCTCGACGTCCGCGGTGCGGGCGGGGAGCTGCTGCCCGTGGGCGTGGCGGGCGAGCTGTGGATCGGCGGTACCGGCGTCACCCGCGGCTATCTCGGCCGCGCCGAGCTGACGGCCGAGAAGTACGTCCTCCATGGCGGCGCCCGGTTCTACCGCAGCGGCGATCGTGTGCGGCGCCTGGCCGACGGCAACCTCGAGTTCCTTGGCCGTCTCGACCACCAGGTCAAGGTGCGCGGGTTCCGCATCGAGCTGGGGGAGGTGGAGGGCTCCCTCGGCCGCCACCCGGAGGTGCGCGACGTCGCGGCGGTCGTCCGCGACGATGCGCCGGGCAAGCGCCTGGTGGCGTACGTCGTGCGCCGGCCGGCGGCGGCGATGAGCGAGTGGGTGGACCACGTCGCCGCCTGGCAGGCCCTGTACGAAGAGACCTACGCCGAGGCTCCACGAGCTCGGCAAGCCGGCAGCGCCGCCGCGAGCTTCGTGGGATGGAACAGCAGCTACACCGGCGAGCCGATCCCGGTCGCGGAGATGAGCGAGTGGGCGGACCAGACGGTGGCGCGGGTGCTCGCGCTCGGGGGACGCCGGATCCTGGAGGTCGGCTGCGGCACGGGCCTGCTGCTGTTCCGGCTGGCCCCGGGGGCCGAGCGCTACCAGGGCACCGACTTCTCGCGCACGGCCCTGGCGGGGATCGGCCGCCAGATCGAGCGGATGACCGGTCCGCCCAACGTCTCTCTCGCCTGCCGGCCGGCCGACGATTGGAGTGGCGTGGCCCCGGGAGACTTCGACACGGTGATCCTCAACTCCGTGGCACAGTACTTCCCCGGGATCGACTACTTCACCCGGGTGGTGCGGCAAGCGGTCGCCAGCGTGGCCCCCGGCGGCCGGGTCTTCCTTGGCGACCTGCGCAGCCTCGCGCTCCTCGAGTCGCTCCATGCGTCGGTCGAGCTCCACCGCGCGCCGGCGGACCTCCCGGCCGCGGAGGTGAGACGGCGCATCCTAAGGCGCCTGGCGGCCGAGAAGGAGCTGCTGATCGATCCCGGCTACTTCTTCGCCCTGGCGCGGCTGCTGCCGGAGATCCGCCGGGTCGAGGTCCTCTTGAAGCGCGGGCGCCACCACAACGAGCTGAGCCGCTTCCGCTATGACGCCGTGCTCCATGTCGCGCCGGCGCCGGCGCCAACGGCTGCGCCGGCTGAGGACACCGCGCTCGACTGGCTGGATTGGCAGCAGCACGGGCTCTCGCTCTCCGGCCTGGCCGAGCGGCTGGCCGCGGAGCACCCTGAAACGCTGGCCGTGACCGCGGTCCCCAACCGGCGGCTGGCGGCCGAGGCGGTGACCGTGCGGCTGCTGGCGGCGGTGGACCAGGACGCCGGGACGGTGGGGGAGCTGCGGATGGCGCCGCCGCCTGCGGCGATCGACCCCGAAGATCTGGCACGGAGCGGCGAAGCGCTCGGCTATGCGGTCGGACTGACCGTCGATCCCCTGGACCCGCACCGGTTTGCCGCGGTGCTGCGCCGGCGCCGTGCCGGCGCGGGCCCGGTGCCGTCGCCGCCGGGGTGGCGCGCGGACCTGCCGGCGCATGCCTATGCCAACGACCCCCTGCGCCACCGGGTCGCTCGACGCCTCGTCCCCGAGCTGCGCCGCTTCCTGCAGGGCGAGCTGCCGGAGTACATGGTCCCGGCGGCCTTCGTGCTCCTCGACCGGCTGCCGCTGACTGCTCATGGCAAGGTGGACCGCGCCGCGCTCCCTGCGCCGGAAGCCCTGCGAGTCGAGCCGGAAGGCGCCCAGCGGGCGCCGAGGACGCCGGCCGAAGAGGTGCTCGCCGGCATCTGGGCCGAGCTGCTGGGCCTGGAACGGGTGGGAGCGGACGACCACTTCTTCGACCTCGGGGGTCACTCCCTGCTGGCGACCCAGGTGACGTCGCGCCTGCGTACCGCCCTGGGTGTCGAGCTGCCAGTGCGCGTTCTCTTCGAGGCCCCGCGGCTGGCA
>DASZHY010000417.1:0-15818 GCA_035949675.1 Thermoanaerobaculia bacterium | reverse complement strand
CCGCGAGCAAGCGGACGAGCTCCGCGGTCTCGGCGGCCGCCACCTGCTGGCTGGCGATCGCGGCGGCGATCGCGGCCACGGTCGGCGCCGCGAAGAGCTGCTCGAGGCGCAGCTCGACGTGGAAGGCGTCGCGCAGCCGGGAGAGCAGCTGGGTGGCGAGCAGGGAGTGCCCGCCGAGCTCGAAGAAGTCGTCCAGGCGTCCAATCCGCTCGCAGCCCAGCAGCTCCTCGACGACGCGGCCGACCCGCTGCTCGACCTCGTTCGCGGCCGCCACGTAAGGGGTCGAGACCTGGGGCCGGGGCCGCCCCGGCGCGGTCTCGCGGCTCGCCCCGCCGGCCGCGACCCGCGCCAGCGCTGCCAACTGGTAGCGGTCGATGCGCGCCGGCAGGTCCTCGACCGAGACCGCCAGGCGGGGCATCCCGCTCCACAGGGCGCGGTGCAGCGCTTCGGCCCCTTCGGCGTGCGACAGCCCGCGGGCGATCTCGAGCCGGCGCGCTTCGCGGAGCTCGGCGGGGACCTGGACGGTGAGCGCCATGCCCGCTTCGCGCCAGATCTCCCAGTCGAGCGCGAGCGTGGCGCGGCTGCCGCGGCCGGCCTCGGCAAAAGCGTCGAGGAAGCAGTTGGCGGCGCAATAGGCCGCTTGCCCCAGGCCGCCCAGCAGCGCGCTCAGCGAAGAGCAGAGCACCAGGAAGTCGAGGTCCTCGTCCCGCAGCAGCTCCTCGAGCACCAGCGTGCCGTCCACCTTGGCGGCCAGCACCCGGGCCGCCGCCTCCCTGGTGGTCGCCCGCAGCAGGCCGGCACCGGGCACGCCGGCGGCGTGCACGACGCCATTGAGAGGCCCGAAGCGCCGGCGCGCCTGCGCCAGCGCCCGGCGCATTGAGGTCCGGTCGGCGACGTCGGCCGAGAGCACCAGCACCTCGCCGCCCAGCTCTTCCATCGCCACCAGCGCCCGGACGCGGGCGGCGGTGGGCGAGGCCTCGCCTGCGGCGGCGGTCGCGAGACCCGGCCAGAGCTCGCGCGCGGGAAATGGCGAGCGCCCCACCAGGGCCAGGCGCGCGCCCACGGTCCTGGCCAGGTAGCCGGCCAGGCCGAGGCCGATGCCCCCCAGGCCGCCGGTGATCAGGTAGACGCCCCGCTCGCGCAGCGGCGCCGGATGATCGGCTCTCACGGCCAGGCGCACCGGCGCGAGCGCGGGCAGGTACCGGCTGCCGCCCCGGTGGGCCACGACCGGCGGGGCGGCCTCCGCGGCGAGCTCCCGCAGCAGCGCGGCGGCGGCCTCCTCGAGGCCGGTCGCCCGCGGGTCCAGGTCGATCGCCAGGCAGGACAGCTCCGGGATCTCCTGCGGGATCACCTTGCAGGCGCCGAGCAGAGTCGCCTTTTCCGGTTCGAGGAGGTCGCCCGCGGTCACTCGCTGCATACCGTCCGCGACGAAGCCGATGCGGATCGCCGGCACCGGGACAAGCTCGCCCAGCGCCTTGGCGAGCGCCAGCGCGCTCCACAGCCCGCGGTCGAGGCAGGGCTGGACGTCCGGCACGGTCGCGCCCCGCCGCTCGCCGCCGCCGCCCACGCTCCACAGGTGGGCGATCACCTGCGGCAGGCGGCCCTCGGCGGCCAGCCGGGAGATCAGCGTCTCGTAATCCGCCGGGCGCGCCGGATCGAGGATGAAGGCGGCGTCGCCCGAGCGCTCGAAACGTTGCCCGGCAGCCACCTCCGTCACCGCCGCCCCCTGCTCGCGCAGCAGGGCCGCGAGGCGCGTGCCCAGACCGAGCTGGTCGACGAACAGCAGCCAGCGCGCGGCGGCGGGCGTGGCGGCGCGCAGCGCCCGCAGCGGCGTCCCGGGGCGCCAGCAGGGGGCATAGAACCAGTCGGCCGGGTCGGGCAGGCGGCCGCCGTGGGCGGCGCTCGGGCGCTCGCCCGGCGCCACCCAGTGGCGCTGGCGCTCGAATGGATAGGTGGGCAGGCGCACCCGCCGGCGGCGTTCGCCGGCGGACAGCCCCGCCCAGTCCGGCTCGATCCCGCACAGCCACAACCGTCCGAGAGCGCCGAGCAGGAATGCCTCCTCCGGCGTCGCGTCGCCCCGGGCCGGCAGGGTCGAGATCACCGGCACCCGCGCCCCGCAAGCCGGATGGCGCCGCGCGAGGCGGCTGAGCGTATGGCCCGGTCCGACCTCGAGCAGCACGCGGCCGGGCTGGGCCACGAGCTCGGCGAGGCCGTCGGAGAACCTGACCGTCCCGCTCAGATGGCCGGCCCAGTAGCCGGGGTCGAGCGCTTCTTCGTCACGCAGCCAGCGTCCGGTGCGGTTCGAGAGGTAGGGGATCCGAGGCGGCCGCAGCCGCGCCCGCGACAGCCTGGCCACGACCGGCGCCGCCACCGGCGCCATGGCTGGCGAGTGAAAGGCCCACCGACCCGGCAGCGGCCGGACCTCGACGCCCTCGGCGGCCAGCTGGTGCGCCTGCTCCGCCACCGCGGCCGGCGGCCCGGAGACGAGGCACATCGCCGGCCCGTTCACCGCCGCCACCGCCAGGCCTGCGGGCAGGCGCGCGAGCAGCTCCCGCTCCGCCAGGGGCACCGCGAGCAGCGCTCCCGCCGGCTGCTCTTGCATGCGGGCGCCGCGCTCCGCCACGGCTGCCAGCGCGTCGGGGAGCTCGATCACCTCGGCCAGGCATGCCGCCACGTATTCGCCCAGGCTGTGGCCCAGCATCGCCGCCGGGCGCACGCCCCAGCTGAGCAGCAAGCGGGCGAGCGCGTACTCGACGACGAACATCGCCGGCTGCGCCAGCGCCGTCTCGGCGAGCCGGTCCTCCGGCGACCCGTCGGCGTAGAGCGCCTGGCGCAGGTCGAGCCCCAACGGCGGCAGCAGCAGCTCGGCGCAGAGGTCCACCGTTTCGCGAAACACCGCCTCGCTCCGGTACAGCTGGCGGGTCATGCCCGGGTACTGCGGACCCTGGCCGGGGAAGAGGAACGCCACCGTCCGCGGCTCGTCGGGAGCTCGCCCGACGAGCAGCCCTTCCGGCTCGTCGCCGGCCAGCGCCGCCGCGGCGTCGCGCCCCTCCCGCGCCACCACCGCCCGCCGCTCGCCGAAGGCGCGGCGGCCCTGCTGCAGGGTGTAGGCGACGTCGGCCAGGGCCTGCTCCGGGTGGCGGCGCAGATGCTCGGCGAGGCTGGCGCTCGCCCGCTCGAGCGCCGCGGTGGTGCGCGCCGACAGCGGCAGCAGCTGCCAGCTCCGCGACGGCCCGGACGGGAGCGCCGGCGGCGCCTGCTCGAGCACCACGTGCGCGTTGCTGCCGCCGAGCCCGAACGAGCTCACGCCGGCTCGCCGCGGCTCCTCCGGCCGCGGCCAGGCGCGCAGCTCGGTGTTGAAGAAGAACGGGCCGGCCGCCAGGTCGATCTCCGGGTTCGGGCGCTCGAAATGCAGGCTGGGCGGGATCTGACCGCGCTCCACCGCCAGCACCGCCTTGATCAGGCCGGCGACTCCCGCGGCGGCGTCGAGGTGCCCGATGTTCGTCTTCAGCGAGCCGACGGCGCAGGACCCCGGCTCGCCGGCGCCGAAGGCCCGCGTCAGGGCCGCGATCTCGATCGGATCTCCCGCCTGCGTGCCGGTGCCATGGGCCTCGACGTAGCCCACGGCGGCGGGCGCGAGGTCCGCCGCCGCCAGCGCCCGCGCGATCACCGCCGCCTGCCCTTCGACGCCCGGCGCCGTGAACCCGACGCGGGCCGCGCCGTCGTTGTTGACGGCCGAGCCGCGAATGACGGCGCGGATCGAGTCGCCCGCCGCCACCGCGTCGTCGAGGCGGCGCAAGACCACGGCCGCGACCCCGCTGCCGCCGACGGTGCCCCGCGCGCCGGCGTCGAACGCCCGGCAACAGCCGTCGGGAGACAAGATGCCGCCTTCGTCGTAGAGGTAGCCCGCCAGCGGGTTGGCGCTCGCCGCGACGCCGCCGGCCACCGCCAGGTCGCACTCGCCGTCCCGCAGGCTCTGGCAGGCCAGGTGGACGGCGACCAGCGAGGTCGAGCAGGCCGTCTGGATGCTGAGGCTGGGGCCCCGCAGGTCCAGCAGGTACGCGACCCGCGCGGCCAGGAAGTCCTTCTCGCTGGCGATCAGCGCCTCGTAGAAGCCGAGCGACGCCATCAGCTCGGGATGGGAGAGCAGGTTGAAGAAATAGGTGTTGGCGCCCTTGCCGGCGAATACCCCGATCGCTTCCGGACCGCGCCGGGCCTGATGCCCGGCATCCTCCAGCGCCTCCCAGGCGCACTCGAGGAAGAGCCGCTGCTGGGGATCCGTGATCGCCGCTTCCCGGGCGCTGAAGCCGAAGAACGCGGCGTCGAACTCGTCGCACCCTGAAAGGACGCCGCGCGCCCGGACGTAGCGCGGATGGCAGACGACCTCGCGGGGAAGCCCCTGGGCCACCAGCTCGTCGACCGAGGGACGCGAGATGCAATCGCGGCCGGCGCAGAGGTTGGCCCACAGCTCGTCGACGTTGGCCGCGCCGGGGAAGCGCCCCGCCATGCCGATCACCGCGATGCCGCCATCGGCGCGCCGCCGCCGGCTGGTGCCGGAGGCTGCCGGCATCGCCGGCCCGGCCGCCGCCGCCGGGGGTTCCGGCGCCGCCAGGTGCGCCGTCAGCGACGCGACGGTGGGGTAGGCGTAGAGGTCGGCGATCGGCACCTCTCGCCCGAGGGCGTCGCGCAGCCGGCCCTGCACCCCGAGCAGGCGCAGGGAATGACCGCCGAGGTCGAAGAAGTTGTCGTGGCGGCCGACCGCCGCCACTCCCAGGACCTCGCGCCAGATCGCCGCCAGCGTTGCCTCCAGCGGCTCGTCCGCGGCGGCGGCGGCGCTGGTGGCAGGAAGCGCGCCTGCCGGCGCCGGCAGCGCCGCACGGTCGAGCTTGCCGTTGGGGTTCAGCGGCAGCCGCGGCAGCACGACGAACGCCGAGGGCACCATCGGCTCGGGCAACCGCTCCCGCAGCGCGGCCCGGAGCGCGCCGATCTCCGGGGCCTCCGCGCCGCCGGGCACCAGGTAGGCGACCAGCACCGGGTCGCCCGGCCGGTCCTCGCGCAGCATCACCAGCGCCTCGCCGACCTCGGGCTGCATGGCCAGCAGCACCTCCACCTCGCCCGGCTCGACGCGGAACCCGCGCACCTTCAACTGCCGGTCGGCCCGGCCCAGGAACTCGAGCACGCCGTCCGGCAGCCGGCGCGCCAGGTCGCCCGTGCGGTAGAGGCGTGCGCCAGGGCGGTCCGCCAGCGGGTCGGGGACGAAGCGCTCGGCGGTGAGGTCGGGCCGCCCCAGATAGCCGCGGGCCAGGCCGTCGCCGCCCAGGAAGAGCTCGCCGGTCACCCCCGGCGGCACCGGCGCCAGCCGGCGGTCGAGCACCAGCGCCCGCGTGTTGGTCAGCGGCCGGCCGATCGGGACCGGGCGCGCGTCCGCGCCGGCGGCGGCGGGCTCGCGACCAGGGACGCCCGCGATCTCGTGCCAGGTGGCGAAGGTGGTGCTCTCGGTTGGACCGTAGACGTTGAGCAGCCGTCCGGCATACCCCGCCGCCCGTACCCGGCGCAGGGCTTCCGGCTGGAGCGTTTCGCCGCCGACCAGCAGCTGGCGCAGGGGTGCGAAGGCGGCGGGCTCGAGGCGCGCCAGCTGGGTGAAGAGGGGCGTGGTGACGAAGGCGACGGTCGCGCCGAGCTCGCGGATCTGCCGCGCCAGCTCGCGGGGAGACAGCGCCTCCTCGCGCGAGATGCCGACCGCGGCGGCGCCGTTGAGCAGCGCACCCCAGACCTCGAAAGTGGCGGCGTCGAAGGCGGGGTTCGAGGCTTGCAGGATGCGGTCGCCGGGCTGGATCCGCACGTAGTTGGTCGCGAGCACCAGGCGGGCCACGGCCCGGTGCGGCACGGCCACGCCCTTGGGCGTGCCGGTGGAGCCGGACGTGTAGATGACGTAGGCCAGCAGATCGCCGCCGCCGGGCGAGGGCGGTGGCGTGGCGGGGAGCCGGGAGAGCTCCTCGCGGCAGTCGTCGAGGACCACGGTCCGCCCGGCGTAGGCCGGCAGGCGAGCGGCCAGCGCACGCGAGGTCACCAGCGCCGCCGCGCCGGAGTCGTCGAGCACGAAGCGCAGGCGCTCCCGGGGATGCTCGGGATCGAGCGGGACGTAGGCGGCGCCAGCCTTGAGGATCGCCAGGATGGCGGCCAGCAGGTGGACCGAGCGCTCGAGCAGGGTCGCCACCAGCGCTTCGGGACCGGCGCCCAGGGCGGCCAGGTGGTGCGCCAGCTGATTGGACCGGGCGTCGAGCGCCGCATAGGTGAGCCGCTCGCCGCCGAACGCCACCGCGATCGCGGCGGGATCGCGCCCGACCCGGGCCGCGAACAGCTCGTGCAGGCCGCGCTCGCCGGGATATCTCCCCTGGCAGTCGTTGCACTCGTGGATCAGCTGGTGGCGCTCCGCGGCCGCCAGCATGGGCAGCTCGCCCAGCCGCGCCTCGGCGGCGCTGCCGCAGGCCTCGAGCAGCGCGGCGAAGTGCGACAGCAGGCGCGCGGCGGTGGCGGCGTGGTAGCGCCGGGAGTCGTATTGCAGGCGCA
This sequence comes from Thermoanaerobaculia bacterium, assembly GCA_035949675.1. Lineage (GTDB taxonomy): Bacteria > Acidobacteriota > Thermoanaerobaculia > Multivoradales > UBA5704 > JASLEW01. The sequence continues at coordinate 9,248 of DASZHY010000417.1, read as the reverse complement.
GGAGCAGGGCCGCTCCCGGCCACACCGAGGCGGCCAGCGGATAGTGGGTGGCGAAGCGATAGTCCCGCACCGCGGCCGCCGGGGTGGCGGGTCCCTGAGCGCCGGCCGCGGGCCCCGGGGTGGGCGCGCCGGAGAGCGGCCGCTCGCCCCTGCCGGGAACGGCCGCGAGCGATGGGAAAGGCGCGTTCTCGAACGCCAGGATGGTTTCGAACAGCGGCCGATGTCGCGCCACCTCGCTGCAGCCGTGAATCGCGGCGAGCGGGGCGTGGTCGTAGACCGCGAGCTCCGCCCGCCGGCGCTGCAGGCGCTGCAGCCAGGCCGGCAGCGACGCCTCCGGCGCGGCGTCGACTCGCACCGGCACGGTGTTGATGAACAGGCCGACGGCCCGCTCGAAGCCGGCGAGCTCGCTCGGGCGGCCGGAAACGACGGCGCCGAAGACCACGTCGCTGGTCCCGCAGTAGCGGGAGAGCAGCAGCGCCCAGGCTCCCTGCAGCAGCGAATTGAGCGTCAGGCGCTGGCGGCGGGCGGCCGTGGCCAGGGCGGCGGAGAGCGCGGCGGAGAGCTCGAGCCGCCGCTCGCGGGGCCGGTCGGCAAGCGCGCCGGCGGCGCGCGGGCGGTCGGCGGGCACCGCCAGCGGCTCGCTGAAGCCGGCCAGCTCTCGGCGCCAGGCCGTGGCGGCGGCGGCGTGGTCCTGACGGCGTAGCCAGGCGATGTAATCGCGATACAGCGGCGGCGCCGGCAAGCCCGGATCGTGACGCTCGCGGGCGGCCCGGTAGAGCGCCATGACCTCCGCCAGGACGATGCCGCCCGACCAGGCGTCGAGCAGGATGTGGTGGTAGCTCCACACCACCCGCCAACGCTCGGCGGCCAGCCGGAAGAGGGTCACCCGCAGCAGCGGCGCGGCGGAGAGGTCGAACCCGCGCCGGCGGTCGGTGGCCAGGAAGGCGGCGATCTCGGTTTCCCGCGCGGCGGGAGTCAGGCCGGCGAGGTCGTGCAGCGAGAGCGGCAGGGCCGCCTGGCGGTGCACCACCTGGTGCGGCTGCTCGAGGCCGCGCCAGTAGAAGGCGGTGCGCAGGGCCGGGTGGCGCTCGACGGCGCGGCGCCAGGCGGCAGCGAAGGCGGCGAGGTCGAGCGCGCCGGCGAGATCGAACACCGACTGATCGACGTAGACGCCGGCCCGCTCCGCCTCCAGGGTATGGAAGAGCATCCCCTCCTGCAGCGGCGACAGCGCGTAGACGTCAGCGACGTTGGCCAGTGGCATGGTCCACCTCGGCGGGTTGGTCTGGGCGCGGCGGCTCGCGCACCTCGAGCTGGGCGGCGAGCCGCTCCCAATCCCCCGGCGCCAGCGCCGCCGCGGGGAACGCGGCTGCCGGCGGCACCGCCGGCGCCGCCGGCAGCGCGGCAACCGGCGCCGGGCCGTGCCCGGCCGCCGCGGCGCTCTCGCGCTCCACGGCGCTGGCCAGCCCGGCGATGGTCGGGTGCTCGAACAGCAGCCGCGGGGGGAGCTCGAGGCCGGCCCGGCCGGCAGCCGCGACGACCTGGAGACCGGCGATGGAGTCTCCGCCCAGCTCGAAGAAGTTGTCGTTGACGCCGATCCGTTCGATGCCCAGCACCCGCTGCCAGATCTCGGCCAAGGACCCCTCGATGCCGTCGCCGGAAGGCGCGTACGGCGTCGACAACGCCGGTCGCGGGTGGGCGGCGGCCGGTGCCGCCAGGACCGCGGCGGCGGTCTCCGGTCGCGGCGCCGCCGGCCCGAACGCCGGTGGCTCGCGCTGCAGCAGCGCCTGCAGGTCGCGGGTCGAGACGATCACCAGCGGCGGCAGCGGCCGCGCCAGGACCCGGCGCAGCACCTCGTAACCCTCCGCCGGCCGGATGCCGTGCGCGAGCGCGGCGGCCGTGCGCTCGGCGGCGGTGATGAGGTCGGCGTAGAGGGCCGGCGGCCCTGCCGCGGCCGTTCTGCCTGGCAGCTGCGCGGCCGGGCCGGCGAGCATGGCGCCCTCGCGCACCCGCTTGACCGTGAAATCGTCGATCTCGGCCAGCACCTCGCCGTCCGGCGCCAGCAGGGTGAGGTCGAAGGCCAGGGTTTCGCGGCCGGGCGCCGCGTCGCCGGCCAGGCGGGCGAAGCTCCAGATGCGGGCGGGGAGCGGTGCCCAGACCCGCAGGCGTCCATAGGAGAGCGGCAGGAAGCTGCCGCCCGCGAGCGAGCCGGCCCAGCCCGTCGCGAGGTCGAGGAGCGCCGGATGGAGACCGATCTCGGCGAGGTCGCCGGCGAGCGCGGGCGGCAGCTCGAAGCTCGCCAGCCCCTCCGCCGTGCCGAGCCAGGCATGGACCGCCACCTCGCTCCACCGCGGGCCGAAGCGCAGCAGCCGCCCTGCCGGCGAGCGCTGCCGCGGCTCCGGGCACCTGGCGAGCACCTCGTCGAGGGCGACGCGGGGAGGCGCGGACCCGCTGGCGGGGCGGAGGGTGCAGCGCGCGTGCTCCTGCCAGGCGCCGGGCTCCCCTCCTCGGCTCACCACCGCGAGCTCGAGCTGCGTCCCGGGCCCGGGTCCCGGGCCGGCCACGGCGAAGACCTCCCGCGGCTCGTCCGGCCGCAACACCAGCGGTGCCGCGAAGACCAGGTCCGCGACCTCGATCGCCGCGGCGCCGAAGTGCCGGGCGGCGATGGCGCGGGCGAGCTCGGCGTGGGCGGCGCCAGGCAGCAGCAGGCGGCCATCGGCCAGGCGGTGATCGTCGACCACCCAGCGGCCGGGGCCGGCGAGGTCGACCGCGTAGACCGTGCGCTCCGCCGTCTGCAGCAGCGGACCTCGCAGCAGCGGATGCACCGCGACTGCTTGCCGCGGACGGCTCGCGGCGGCGGCCGCCATGCCGACCTCCTGCCAGGCGTCCCAGGCAATGGCGACCGCGGGACAGCCGGAGCGGGCGGCGGCGTGGGTGAACGCCTCGAGCGCGGCGTTGGCGGCGTAGTAGTCCGCCTGCCCGTAGGAGCCGAGCACCGACTCGAGCGACGAGCAGGCAACGAAGAAGTCGAGGTCGAGCCCGGCGAGGGCGGCGAGCAGCGCGGCGGTGCCGGCTACCTTCGGTGCCAGCACTCGCGCCGCCGCCTCCGGCGACCGCCACCGCAGCAGCCCGCCGCCGGGCACGCCCGCGGCATGAATGACGCCGTGCAGCCCCCCGAGCCGCCGCCGCGCCGTGTCCACGACCGTGCCCATCGCGGCCGCATCGGCGGCGTCCGCCGCCAGCGGCAGGACCTCGGCTCCGAGCCGCTCGAGGGCGAGGATCGCGCGCAGCTTGCGGCTCACCGGGTCGGCCTCTCCCTGCTCCGCCAGCCAGCTCTCCCATTGCCGGCGCGGCGGCAGCGGCGTGCGGCCGACCAGCACCAGGCGCGCGGACGCCTCGCGTGCCAGCCCCTCCGCCAGTGCCAGGCCGATGCCGCCCAGGCCGCCGGTGATCAGCACCACGCCGCGGTGGCGCAGGGCTGCCGGCCGGATGGCGGGGGCCGCGAGCCGTAGCGGCGCAAAGGCGAGCTCGAGGCGCTGGCGGCCTCGCCAGGCCACCCTGGCCGGCGCCGCCGGGTCGGCGACCTCGGCGATCAGCCGGTCGATCAGCTCCGACTCCGCCCTGCTGCCCGGCGGCGGCAGGACGACGTCGATCGCCACGCAGCGCAGCCCGGGGTGCTCCTTCGGCAGCACCTGACAGGGGCCGAGCGCCGCCGCCTTGCGCGGCTCCGATTCCTCGCTCGCGGTCACCGCCACGGCGCGGTCGCTCACCACGCCGAGATGGACGCCGCGGAGCGCGTCCGGTCCGGCCGCCGCGCTCAACGCCTGGGCCAGCAGGAGGAGGCTGTAGAACCCCGCCGCCAGCGGCTCGAGCGGCGCCGCGGGGGCCGCCACCGGGCCGCCGCCGAGGCCCCAGAGGTGCAGGATGCGGCGCGGCGGCCCGCTGGTCGCCGCCAGCTCCGCGAGCAGCGCGTCGTAATCGCCGCGGCGGCGCGGATCGATCACGAAAGCGGCGCCGGCCGCGCGGCCGCAGCGGTCGCCGGGGCGTACCAGCATCACGCCGTGGCCGGCCGCCGCCAGACGTGCCGCGATCCGCTCTCCCAGTCCCAGGGCATCGGCGAACAGGAGCCACGACTCGGCCGCCGGCGGTTGCTCCGCTGCCGCGCCGGCCGGCGGCGCCGGCACCCAGCGCGGCAGGTAGAACCAGTCGGCCAGGTCGTCGCGGCGTGCCAGCGGGTCCGGCGCCGTTGCCGCCGCCGTTGCCGCCTGCGCCGCCGCCGCCTCGTTCCCCCCTGCCGCCGCGGCGCCCGGCCGGGTCGCCGCCGGCCGGTCCGGCGCCGCCGCGATCCAGTACCGCCGGCGCTCGAACGGATAGGTCGGCAGCGGCACCCGCCGGCGCCGCGCCGGAGCGTGGAAAGCCTCCCAATCAGGCCGCTCGCCCAGCAGCCAGAGATGTCCCAGGGCCTCCAGCAGCGGCGCCCGCGGGAGGCGGGCCGTGGCCACGCCGCCACCGCCGAGGACCACGGTCTGGGCCGCCGGCCGGTTGGGGTGGTCGCGGGCGAGCGTGCCCAGGGTCCCGCCCGGGCCGACGTCGAAGAGGACGCGATCGGGATCCCGGAACAGCTCGGCCAGGAGTCCCGGACCGCTCTGACCCTCCCCGGCCGCGGCCGGTGGCTCGGCGCCGGCCGCCGCCTCCTCGAGCCGCCGCCCGCGGGTGGCGGCCGCGGCCAGCGCCTCCTCGCGGGTGAGACGGCCCGCGAGGCAGTCGGCCGCGAGCTCGCCCACGCCGCTGCCGAGCAGCGCCACCGGCGCCAGGCCCCAGGCCAGCCAGTGGCGGCCCAGGGCAATCTCGACCGCGCAGAGGGCCGGCTCGGCCACCGCCGGCCGGACGCCTCCGGGGCTGCCGCCGCCGCCGGCTCCCGACCACAGGGCGTCGGCGGCGGCCAGCAGCTCCGGGTCGAGCTGCTGCCGCAACGCTTCCCGGCAGGCGGCAAGCTCCTCGCGCAGGACCGGCTCCGCGCGCAGCGGCCCGGCAAGATCGGCGATCGCCCCGAGCTCCTCGTCGCCGGCTGCCGGCAAGAGGAAGACCAGCTCCCGCCGGGAGGCGGCCACGGCCACCGGCGGCGGCATCTCTTCCAGCGCCGCCACCGCCTCGGCGGGGTCGCCGGCGATGACGAAGCGGCGGTGGGAGAAGCGGCTGCGGCAGACCTGGCAGGTGTAAGCCACGTCGGCGAGGTCCAGCTCGGGGTGGGCCCGCAGATGGCCGGCAAGGGCGACGGCGATACGCTCGAGAGCGGTGGCGCTCTTGGCCGAGAGCACGATGAGCTGCCTGTCGCGCCGCGGCTCGCCGGCGGCGGCGGGCGGCGCCTCCTCGATCACCAGGTGGGCGTTGGTGCCGCCGAAACCGAGCGAGGTGACCCCGGCCCGGCGGGGCGCTTCCTTGCTCACCCACGGCAGCGGCGCGGTGTTGACGAAGAACGGGCCGGCGGCGAGGTCGAGGCGCGGGTTCGGCCGCGAGAAGTGGAGGGTCGGCGGAATCGTGGCGTGCTCGAGCGCCAGGACGGCCTTGAACAGGCTGGCCATCCCGGCGGCGCGATCGAGATGGCCGAGGTTGGTCTTGACCGAGCCGAGCGCGCAGGAGCCGGGGCTCCGGCCAGGGGTGGCGAACACCCGGTGGAGAGCGCTGACCTCGATGGGATCGCCGAGGGCCGTCCCGGTGCCGTGGGCCTCGACGTAGCTGATCGCTTCCGGCCCGAGCCCGGCGCTGGCCAGGGCGGCGGCGATCACCGCCGCCTGGCCTTCGACGTTGGGCGCGGCGAAGCCGATCTTCTGCGCGCCGTCGTTGTTGACCGCCGAGCCGCGGATCACCGCCCGCACCGTGTCGCCGTCGCGCAGCGCCTCGGCCAGCCGTTTGAGCACGACCACCCCGGCGCCATCGCCGAAGACGGTGCCCTGGGCCCGCGCGTCGAAGGCCCGGACATGGCCGTCCGGAGAGAGGATGCCCCCCTCCTGGCAGAGGTAGCCGCGGGGCTCGACCGCGCCGATCGAAACGGCGCCGGCGAGGGCGACGTCGCACTCGCCGTCGAGCAACAGCCGGCGGGCGGTGTGGACCGCCACCAACCCGGTCGAGCAGAAGGTCTGCACGGTGAGGCTGGGCCCGCGCAAGTCGAGGCGGTAGGAGACGCTGGTGCTGAGGGCGTCCTTGTCGTTGCCGATGCTCACCTGCACCGGATCGGTCATCGCCAGCAGGTCGGGCCGCGAAACCAGGTTGGCGAGGTAGGCGCCGGCGCCCGAGCCGGCCACCACCGCGATGCGGCCGGCATAGGCCGCGGGATCGTAGCCGGCGCTTTCCAGGGCCTCCCACGCGCACTCGAGGAAGACGCGGTGCTGGGGATCGGTGATCTCGGCCTCGCGCGGCGAGAAGCCGAAGAAGCCGGCGTCGAACCATTCGCACGCCGCGAGGCGCGGCCGCGCGCGAACGTAGCGCGGGTCCGCGAGCAGCGCGCCGGGGACGCCGGCAGCCGCCAGCTCCTCGCGCGAGAAGGCGGTGATCGACTCGACGCCGTCATGGAGGTTGCGCCACAGCTCCTCGAGATCGCGGGCCCCCGGCAGGCGCCCGGCCATGCCGATGATGGCGATGCCGTCGCCGGACGCCGCCGCCGGTTCGCCCTGGCGGCCGGCGCCCTCGCGGCGGTCACCGCGCGCGCTACCGGCGGCGAGACGCGCTGCCAGCGCCGACACCGTCGGCGCCTCGAACAGCAGCAGCGCGGGCACCTCGAAGCCGAGCTCGCGCGACAGCCGCGCGGCCAGCCCCAGGGCGAGCAGGGAGTCTCCCCCGAGGTCGAAGAAGCTGACGTCGGCGGCGACGTCGGGGATGCCGAGAACCTCGCTCCAAACGCCGGCGATCCGGCGCTCGAGGTGGTGGGACGGCCCGCTCCAGACCGCCGGCCGCGAGGGCGTCGTCGCCGCCGTCGCCGGCGCCGTTGCCACACCGCCCGACGCTGCCGCAAGGCGCCGGTGGAGATCGCGGGTGGAGACCCACACCTGGGGCAGGTCGCCGCCGAGGACCCGCCAGAAGACCTCGACCGCCTCCGCGTCGTCCATGCCGAGCGCGAGGCTGCGCTCGCGGGCCGGCCGCAGCGCCGCCGGCACCGGGGTATCCACCGCCATGCCGGTCTCGCGCCAGGTGTCCCAGCCGATGGCGGCGGTGAACGATCCCAAGCGGCGGTGGGCGAAGGCATCGAGGAACCGATTCGCCGCGCAGTAGTCGCCCTGCCCGATGCTGCCCAGCGCGCTCTCGAGCGAGGAGCAGAGCACCAGGAAATCGAGGTCGCTGCCGGCGAGCAGGTCGGCGAGCACCAGCGCGCCGCGGATCTTGGGTGCCAGCACGCTGCCGGCCGCCGCCGCGGTCCGGGTCTGGATGATGCCGCCGCCGGCGACGCCGGCGGCGTGGATGACGCCATGGATCGCCCCGAAGCGTTCACGGGCCTGACCCAGCGCCGCGGCCATCTGCTGGCGGTCGGCGACGTCGGCCTGCAGCGCCAGCACCTCCGCCCCCAGCTCCTGCAGCTCGCGCAGCCGCCGGCGCTTGCGCTCCCGGTCGGCGGAGTCGGCGCCGGACGCGAGCGGGGTCCTGCCGACCAGCACCAGACGGGCGGAGACGGCCTGGGCCAGCGCCCTGGCCAGCACGTGGCCCACCCCGCCCAGGCCGCCGGTGATGAGATAGACGCCCCGCTCACGCAGCCGGCGCCGCGCCGTGGCGGGCACCGCCGCGAGACGCACCGGCTCGATCCGCTCCTGCCAGCGCTCGCCGTCGCGGTAGGCGACGCCAGGCTCCTTGCCGTCCCGCGCGAGCTCGGCGCACAGCGCCGCGGCTGCCCAGGCCGCGTCCTCGACCCGCGGCGGCAGATCGACGGCGCTGCAGGCGAGGCCGGGGCTCTCCCGCGCGATCACCCTGGCCAGACCCAGGGCCGGCGCCTGCTCCGGGTGCGGCTCGTCAACCTCGCCGCCACCCGCCGGCACCGCCTGGGCTCCAGCCGTCACCACCAGCAGCCGGACGGGCGGCGCGCCGGCCTCGCCCCCGGCACCGGCCGCGGTCGATGCCGCCAGCGACTGGGCGAGCAGCAGCAGGCTGTGGAAGGCGAGCTCCGCGCCGTCGGCCTGAGCGGCGATGCCGGCGGCGCCGGGCGCCGCCGGGGTGGCCGCGGCCGCGTCCAGGCTCCACAGGTGGACCACGGCGCTTGGCACCTGCCCGGCGGCGCGCAGCTCGGCGAGCAGCGCGTCGAAGTCCTCCCGGCGGAGCGGCGCGAGCGCATAGCGGCGCGGGTCGAGCCGGCGGAACGCCGCGCCGGTCTCGGCCCGGATGACCGTCCGTCCCTCGCCGGCGAGCCGCTGGGCGAGGCGCTCACCCACCCCCCGGCGATCGACCAACACCAGGCAGCAGGCGTCCGCCGCCAGGGCCGGACCCAGGGCCGGACCGTGCCCCGGACCGCCGGCGGGCTCGCCGGGGGCCTCGCCGGGGACGGGCGCTCGCCGCCAGCCCAGGGTGTAGAACCAGTCGTCCAGGGCGGCTCGCTCGCCGGGCGGCGGCAAGGCGCGGGCCGCCCGCGGCTCCACCCAGTGGCGCTGCCGCGCGAAGGGGTAGCTGGGCAAGCGCACCCGGCGCCGGCGCGTGCCGGAGTGGAGAGCCTCCCACCTCACCTCGGCGCCGGCCAGCCACAGGTCGCCGAGCGCCGTAAGGGCGGCCGCAGCCGCGCCGCGCTCGGTCTCGGCGGCGGCGCCGGCGCCCCCGTGGCGCCCGCCGAGCGCCGCGATCACCGGCTGGTCCTCGCGGCGCGCCGGGTGCCGCCGCGCGAACGCGGCCAGCTCGTCGCCGGGTCCGAGCTCGAGCAGGCAGCGCCGCGGCTCGCGCCAGAGCTCGCCGATGCCGTCGGCAAACCGCACCGTGCCGCGCAGGTGCCGCACCCAGTAGGCCGGATCGACGGCTTCGCCGGGACGGATCCAGGTGCCAGAGAGATTGGAGACGAAGGGAATGCGCGGCGGATGGCGGGCGATCCGCTCGAGCTCCGCGGCGAAGCCGGCGAGGATGGGCTCCATCATCGCGGAGTGGAAGGCGTGCGCCGTGGCGAGGCGGCGATGGGAGATCCCGCGCTGGTCGAGGCGGGCGGCGAGCCGCTCGATCTCTCCCGCCTCGCCCGAGACCACGACCCGCGCGGCGGCATTGACGGCCGCCAGGCTCAGCCCGGGGGAAAG
>DASZHY010000416.1:0-18529 GCA_035949675.1 Thermoanaerobaculia bacterium | reverse complement strand
GCCGGACGGCGCGGCCCGGCATCATCGGGCGGTCATGGCCGAGAGTCCCGGGCAGCAGGAGGGCGCGACGGTTCCGCCTCGCCGGCGCACGGCGGACGGCGGGGATCGGCCGGGCGCCGGCTGGGGCGCTCTGGCGCTGGCGCTGCCGGCGTGGGTGGTGTTCGGGCTGTTCTTCCTGCTGCCGCTCGCCCTGATGCTGGGAGTGAGCGGCGCCCAGCGCGGCATCTACGGCGGCTTGCGGCCGGTTCCCGACCTGGCGGCCTACCTGCGCTCCGGGGCCTTCCTGTCGAGCTACCGCCAGTCGCTCGAGGCCCTTTACCTGGGCATCGCCTGGCGCTCGCTGTGGATGGCGGCGCTGACCACCGCTCTCTGCCTGGCGATCGGCTTCCCGGCCGCCTATGCCCTGGCGCTGCACGCGCCGCGCCGCCGCAAGGCGCTGCTGCTGGGCCTGGTGGTGGTGCCGCTGTGGACCAGCTTCCTGATCAGGACCTATGCCTGGATGTTCATCCTGCGCAGCGAAGGGCTGCTCAACCACTTGCTGCTGGGCGCCGGCCTGATCTCCCGGCCGCTGGCGCTGCTGTACACGGCGCCGGCGGTGATTGCCGGCCTGGTGTACGGCGAGCTGCCGTTCATGATCCTGCCGCTCTACGCGGCGCTCGAGCGGCTCGACCGCACCCTGCTCGAAGCCGCGGCCGACCTGGGCGCCGGCCGGGCCGCGGTGACGCGGCGGGTCACCGTGCCGCTGGCGCTCCCCGGCATCGTCGCTGGAGTGGTGCTGGTGTTCGTCCCCAGCCTGGGCCAGTTCGTGGTTTCGGACCTGCTGGGCGGGGCGCACACGATGCTGCTCGGCAACCTGATCCAGAACCAGTTCGCGGTGGCGCGCAACCAGCCGTTCGGCGCGGCGCTGGCGTTCGAGCTGACCGCCGCGGTGCTGCTGCTGCTCGCCGCCGGCGCCCGGATCGCCAAGCGTGCCGCAGGCACGCGCCCAATTGATCGCGCCCCAGGCGCGCGCCTGATCGATCGCGCCTCAGGCGCGCGCCGACACGATGGCAGGGGGCTGCCGTGACGCTCCGTCCGCGGGGGCCGCGCTGGCCGCGCCGGCTGCTGGCTGCTCACACCGCCGCCGTCTACCTGTTCCTCTATGCACCGATCGCCGTGCTGGTGGCGTTCTCCTTCAACAGCGCCCGGCAGACGGCGGCCTGGCAGGGATTCACCCTCTCCTGGTATGGCGAGATGCTGCGCGACGAGCGGCTGCTGCGGGCAGTCCGCAACAGCCTGGTGGTCGCCTCTCTGGCCACCGTGCTGGCCACCGTCATCGGCACCATGGCGGCGCTCGCCCTGGCGCCGCCGGCCGCTCGCCCCGGGCGCGACGGCCGCGATGACCGCGATGACCGCGATGACCGCGATGATCGCAGGCAGCGCTTTCGGGCGGCGACCCAGGTCCTTTTGCTGCTGCCGGTGATCCTGCCCGAGGTCGTGCTGGGAGCGGCCCTGCTCACCCTCTTCGGAGTATCGCGGCTGCGGCTGTCGCTGGTCACCGTGCTCATCGCTCACGTGGTGTTCAGCATCTCCTACGTCGCGCTGGTGGTGCGGGCCCGCCTGGCGGGGCTCGACCCGACCCTGGCGGAGGCCGCCCGCGATCTCGGCGCCGGCGGCTGGGAGGTCTTCCGCCGCGTCACCCTGCCGCTGGCGATGCCGGGCATCGCGGCCGGCGCGCTGCTCGTCTTCACGCTGTCGATCGACGACTACGTGATCACCTCGTTCGTGGCGGGCGCGGGCGCCACCACGCTGCCGCTGCACATCTACTCGCTGCTCAAGGCCGGGGTGACCCCCGAGGTCAATGCCGTCTCGGCGGCGCTCCTGCTGGTGACGGTGACGCTGATCGCGCTGGCGCAGTGGCTGCTGGCGCGAGACGCCGGGAGCCTCGCGTGAGACGGCCCGCCTGGCGGGCCATTCGGTCCCTTGCGATCCCGCCGAGGATCGCCGCGATGCCCGCGATCGGCGCGCTGGCAGTGATCGGCGCGCTGGCGGCGATTGGCGCGCTGACGGCGATTGGCGCGCTGGCATGCGGCCGCGGCTCGCAGGCCGCGCACGAGGCGCGCCGGCTGAATGTCTACATCTGGACCAACTACCTGCCGGCCGAGGTGGTGAGCGCCTTCGAGCGCCGCACCGGCATCCGCGTCGAGGTCGACACCTATTCCTCCAACGAGGCGCTGCTCGAGAAGCTGCAGTCGGGGGTCGCCGACTACGACCTGGTGGTGCCTTCCGATTACATGGTGCAGGTGCTGGCGCCCCAGCGCCTGCTGCGGCCGCTCGACCGCCGCCGCCTGCCGGGCTTCGCCAACCTCGACCCGCGCCTGCTCGACCGCAAGTTCGATCCCGGCAACCGCTTCACCATCCCCTACCTGTGGGGCACCACCGGGATCGGCTACGACCGGCTCAAGGTGAAGGGGCCGGTGGACAGCTGGGGAGCGCTGTTCGACCCACGCTACGCCGGCCGCATCCTGATGCTCGACGACATGCGCGAGGCGTTCGGCGCCGCCCTCCTGCTCGCGGGCCGGTCGATCAACGAGCGCGACCCGGCGGCGCTGCGGCGCGCCGCCGCCAGGCTGCAAGCGCAGAAGCCGCTGGTGCGCACCTACAACAGCGCGGACTTCGCCAACCTGCTGGCGGCCGGCGACGTGGACCTGGCCCAGGGCTGGAACGGCGAGCTCGCCAAGGTGGTGGCGCAGGACCCGCGCCGCTTCGCCTACGTGGTGCCCAAGGAGGGCGGAACGCTGTGGATCGACAGCCTGGCCATCCCGAACACCGCCCGCCATCCCGACGCGGCCTACGACTTTCTCGCCTACCTTCTCGAGCCGGCGGTGGCGGCGCGCATCGCCGCCGGCGTCCGCTATGCCACCGCCAACCGCACCGCCCGGCAGCTGCTCGCTCCCGCCATCCGCGACGATCCAGCCGTCTATCCGCCGCCCGCCGTGCTCGACCGCTGCGAGCTGATCGAGGACCTGGGGTCCACCACGCCGCTGCTCGACCGGTTGTGGACAGAGGTGAAGGCACGCTAGGCACTAAGCCTCATGTTGTCAACAGGTTGCCGCCGCCATGCGGCGGCTCCACTGCATCCTGGCCGCCGCGTGGTCGCCGCCGGCTGCAGGGTAGTCGAGGCTGATTGACACTGCTGCCCGCCGAGGGCTAGAGTCTGCACGTAGGGGATCAGCATGGCCAGATCACCAACAGCGTTGATTCTCTCGGGTGCCTTGACCGGCATCATGGCGGGAGCGCTCGGCCTTGCGTGCTGCCTGTGGTTATCGTCGGGCGCCGGCGAAGCCCAGGCGCAGCAGATCAGCACGGCCAGGGTCCTCCCGTCCACGCCTGCGCTCGCCTCCGGCGCCTCCGAGGCATCCGCTCCGACCTTCTCGAACCGCGGCGCCGTCCTCACTCCGGCAACCGCCGGCACCGCGACCATTGGAACGACCACCAGGCCGCTGCCGGCAGCCGGCTCGCGCCGGCCCGCCAGCGCCGGCACCGGACTCGCGGGCAGGGTGACGGGCAACGCTTCGCCGCTGCAAGCGGCAGGCGTGTACGCCTATCAGCTGGCCGACCTCGCGCTCTTCAAGGTGATGACCGACGCGCAGGGCAACTTCCTCTTCCGCGACCTGCCTGCCGGCCTTTACAAGATCATCGCCCACAAGCCGGGGTTCCTGCCGGTGGTGATCATGGTCACCCGCGACACCGCCAAGGCCTACCAGTTCCTGGAGCTGCAGCTGGCGCAGCGTGCCGTTCATGACTTCGACGCCTCCGATCGCGCCAAGGGACCTTCGGCCAGCTCGTCCAACTCGTCCGGCGGCGCCCGCAAGACCGGCGCCGCGGACTCGGTCGACGGCGACTTCTGGGCGTTGCGGGCGCGCATCCCCGGCGACGTGCTGCGCGACATCGAAGCCTCCGACGCGGCTGGCACTCAGGAAGGCCAGGCGAAGTCGGCGACCGCGGCGAGCGGCGCGGCCCCGGCCAGCGCCGCGGGCGCGACCCCGGCGAGCGGCAGCATCACCCCGGCTGGCACGGTCGCCAGCGGCGGCAGCTTCGCGAGTGCCCGTGCCGAGGATACCGCCGCGGGGGGCGGCAGCGGCCGCTTCCACACCGAGGTACAGGCCATGACCGGGGTCGCCAACGTCGCCCAGGTCGGGGTCGGACAGGTGTCGTCGGGCAAGCTGGGCATCGAGGGCCAGCTGGGCCAGGTGCAGGTGGGCCTCTCCGGGCGCTTCTGGCAGATGAGCTCGGACAGCCTGCTCGCCGGTTCCGGTGCAGGGTCCTCGCGGGCGATGCCAGGCACCTCGGCCGACGGCAAGACGAGCGCCATGTCGCTCGACCTCGAGGCGGGCCGGAGCAGCAGGATCACGGTCACCTCGCTCAACAACCACTTGCTGCCGCGGTCCGCGGCAGGACAGGGTGAGCCGGTGGGGCTCGACCACTACCAGGTGAGCTGGAGCCAGAAGCTGGGCGAGAACAGCCACTCCGACTTCGCGGCTCAGTACACCAGCGAGAACAACTACCACCGCCAGAGCGCCATCGATCCGGCTTCCATCCCAGGCAGCTCACGGACCTGGAACTTCGAAGGCTCCTACACCACTGCGTTGGGCGAGGACAGCTCGCTGCAGGCCGGCTTCCGCTATCGCCAGAGCCTGCTCGACCTGGCGCCCATCGGCCCGGCCGGCAACCTCTCGGCGGGCTCGAGCTCGTTCACCGCCTTGGGCCCCCTGGGATCATCGAGCGCCGTGATTGCCGGCCTGGCGCCGGACCATCAGACCGTCGACTTCTTCACCCGCGGCGGCACTCGCCTGCAGCCGGCGCTGCTGGTCGAATACGGCCTCTACACCACCTTGCTGGACGGCAGCGTGTCGCTGGCGCCGCAGGGCGGCCTGGTGCTGCAGCTGGACGAAGGCTGGCAGGCGCGCGGCTCGGCGACCCATCGCGTGTACCAGCAGAGCCCGGTCAACCCGGAGTTCATGCCCGCGCTGTTCAAGGAGTCCGATCTTTGCGAGCAGGGCGGCAAGTCCTGTTACGAGCTCAGCCTCTCCCACCACGCCGGCGAAGACGATGCGATCTCGATCAGCGGCATCGACCGCCTGGTGGGACAGACCCTGCGCCTGTACTTCAGCGACGTGGTCTTCGATCGCCTCGAGAGCCTGTACCTGGTGCCGGGCGACCGTGTGCCGGAGCTGCACCTCCTCGTCAGCCACCGGCTGACGCCGCAGATCAAGACCTCGCTCGAGTCCAGCTTCGCCATGGGCGGCGGCGGCGTCTTCATCGGTGCCGACGGGCATCCCTACAAGAACCAGGTCCGCTACCTGGTGACCTCTCTCGACACGCACTTCCTGAGCAGCGCCACCGGCGTGTTCCTCGCCTTCCATCACCTGACCCAGGGCGAGAAGGCGGTGGGCGCCGAGGCGGGCTCGGCTCTCGGCGGGGCGCCGGTGGACCTCGACCGCTTGCAGCTGATGCTCTCTCAGGACCTCAGCGTCCTCTGGAACCTGGCCGCGCAATGGGCCCTGCAGGTCAACATGGAGCTCAGCCGCGGCACGGCACCCTTCCTGGCCAGCACCGATACCCAGCTGCACCGCCGCATCCTCGGCGGCATCGCGGTCCGGTTCTAGCCCCCAAGGGCCCAGGCCGGCCCCCCCTCAGCCACGCCTCCACCTCGCGCCGAGCCGTCACCGCCTGCCGGCGGTCCTCGATGCCAGGGCCCAAGTCGCCCGGTCCCGAGGAGCGCGACTCAAGCGGGCGAGGCAAGACCCCTCGATCTCGGCACGTACCCGCGGCGAGCCCGCTGCGTCGCGCTCCTCGGGACCGGGCGACCCCGGCCCGGCCGGATTGCACAGAAACTTGGATCACGCTGCCTCGGGGCCAACTCAGCGCGACCCCTCGCCCATCCCTCCCAAGCGCTTGAATCCACAAATCAGAATTCCCTCCAATTTACTGGATTGAAGGGCCCGATCTCACGTATATTCATGGGCTTGGAGCCCGTTCAAAAATCTGTCGAACTGGCATGGAAAGTGCTTTGTACGGGCTAGGCACCGGTTTCTCGATCCAATGACGCTGTCTCGCACTCTTCGCCTCTCGCTCTGCCTCCTGCTGGCGGTCGCCACCGTCGTCCTGGGCGCGCTCAGCGTGCGCCGGAAGATCGCCTCCTTCCAGCCGCTGGGCTTCGCCGCCGAACAGTCCGGCGGCGTGGTGCGCGTCGGCCGAGTCGACGTTCCCGCCTCCGGCGTGAAGGCCGGGGACGAGATCCTGCTCGTCGACGGCGGCGAGGTGGGCGGCGCCGAGGCCCTGGGGCAACGGCTGCGCGGACTGTCCACCGCCGAGCTGGCCGTGCTGCGCGGCGGCCAGGTGCAGCGCGTCGCGTACCACCGGCCGCCGCTCGCTCCCGACGTCCCGTACCTGATCCTGGTCTTCATCGGCGCCGCCTACCTGCTGATCGGGCTCTACACGCTCACCCGCCAGCAGAGCCGCGAAGGGTTCGTCTTCTGCCTGTGGTGCCTGACCTCCGCGCTGCTGTACCTGCTCACCCCGGTGCCGCCGGTGGACGGGGAGTACCGCCTTGCCTACTTCGGCGACCAGCTGGCGCGCAGCTTCCTGCCGGCGCTGACGCTGCACCTGTTCCTGATCTTCCCGGCCTCCGCGCCGGCGCCGGCGACGGCGGTCAACAACGCCGCGCGCCGCCGCGACCGAGCCTCGCCCCTCACCGCGGCCGCGCGGCGGCGCCTGATCCCGTTCCTCTACCTCCCGGGCACGGTGCTGCTGACGCTGCAGCTCGACCTCATGTTCGCCAACGGGCGCTGGCTGTTCCGCGGCCATCCCACGGCGGCCTCGCTGCGGACGCTGGACCGGCTCGATCTGCTGCACCTCGTCGCGTTCAGCCTCGCTGCGGTCGCCGTGCTGATCTACCGGGCGCTGCGCGAGCGGGGCTGGGAGCCGCGCCGCCAGATGCACTGGATGATCTTCGGCCTGGCGGGCGGTTACCTGCCGTTCCTCGCCTTCTACGTCGTCCCCTTCGTGCTGGGACTGCACCCGCCCGACCTGGTGGCCGCCGTCGCCGTGCTGCCGCTGGCGCTGGTGCCGCTCACCTTCGCCTACGCGATCCTGCGCTACAAGCTGTGGGACATCGAGGTGATCGCGCGCGACATCATCTCGGCCACGCTCACCTTGCTGCTCGGCGTCTTTGGTTTCTCCCTGGTCAACCTTGCGATCACCCGCGGCATCTCGCCGGAGCTGCCGCTGGCGCGCAACCTGCTGTCGTTCGCCGCCGGCCTGGGTATCGCCGGCCTGCTGGTGCCGACGCGGCACACCCTCTCGGCGGCGATCGAGCGCTTGCAGTACCGGGGCACCTTCGGCAAGCGCCGGGCCTTGCTGGGGCTGGGCCGCGACCTGCTGCACGAGCGCGACCTGGGGCGCCTGTGCGGCGCCCTGCTCGACCGGCTGGCGGCCGGCATGGACCTGGAGCGGGCCGGCATCTACCTGTCGCAGGGCGACAACCTCGTGGTGGTCGACGTCGTCGACGCCCGCGATGCGGGCGAGGTGGTCGGCGCGGCCGGCGTGGTCGGTGCGGGCCGGGCGGCGGGAGGCGCGGCCGGCGCGGGCTGGGCGGCGGCCGGCACAGGCGCACCGGCCGGCGGCCGCGCCTTGCATCGCCGCACCCTGACGGCGCCGCCGCCGGTGGTGCCCGCCGCCTCGCTCGACCCGGCGATCTGGCGCGACAACGTCTACCGCCTCGCCGGCACCGAGCTGCCTTCCGGCGGGCCGTCGCCGCTGCAACAGCTGTTCATCGCCGGTTACCGCTACGCCTTCCCGCTCACCGTTCGCGGGCGCGGAGTCGGGCTGGTGCTGAGCGGCTGGAAGCGCGACCAGACGCCGCTCAACAGCGAGGACCTGGACCTCATCCGCCATCTGCTCAACCAGGCCGCGCTGGCGATCGAGAACGCCCAGCTGCTCGGCCAGCTCCACCTGCAGCTGCAAGAGGTGCAGCGGCTGCAGCGCTACAGCGACGGCATCTTCGAGTCCTCCCCGGCCGGCATCGCGGTGCTCGACAGCCAGCGGCGCCTGATCTCGGCCAACCCAGCCTTCGGCGCCCTGGTCGGCCGCGAGCCCCGGGAGCTGATCGGCCGCGCCATCGAGGAGGTGCTGCCGGTCAGCCCTCTCCCCCGCCCAGGAGAAGGCCCGATCGAGGTCAGTTACATGGAGCGGCAGGCACGGCCCGGCGGTGACCCCGGCGGTCACCCCGCCGGTCCATCCGCCGCACCCCGCGAGCGCTTCCTGCAGCTCTCCCTGGCCGAGGTCGCCCAGCTGAGCGAGGTGGCGCCCGGTCTCCCCGGTTCCTCCAGCCGGGGCACCCATAGGGAACCGCTGCGCATCCTGGTCGTCTACGACGTCAGCGAACGGGTGGCGATGGAGCGCTCGCTCAAGGAGAAGGACCGTCTCGCCGCCCTGGGCATGCTGGCGGCCGGCGTGGCGCACGAGGTCAACACGCCGATCACCGGCATCTCGAGCTATGCCCAGATGCTGCTGTCGGACACCGCGGAGAACGATCCGCGCTACTCGCTGCTCAAGAAAGTCGAACGGCAGACCTTCCGCGCGGCGCGCATCGTCAACAACCTGATCGAGTTCGCCCGCGAGCGCCAGCGCGAGCGGCGGCCGGTCGCCGTCCTGCCGCTGCTGCGCGAATGCGTCGAGCTGCACGGCGACCGCATCGAGCGCGGCAGCGTCGAGCTGCGCTGGGACCTCACGCCCGCCGCCGACGAGCTGCTGGTCCTGGGCGCCGACGGCGAGCTGGAGCAGGTCTTCACCAACCTGCTGGCCAACGCCCTGGACGCCATGTCCGGCCAGGCCGGCAGCCGGCTCGGCGTCGCCTTGGCGGCGGCCGCCGGCGAGGTGACCATCCGCATTCAGGACTCGGGGCCGGGAATCCCGCCGGAGCAGCTGGCCACCGTCTTCCAGCCGTTCTACTCGACCAAGCTGCATCGCGGCGGCACCGGCCTGGGCCTGACCATCAGCCACGAGATCGTGCAGCGCCACGGCGGTAGCCTCGACGTCGAGAGCACGCCGGGGCAAGGCGCCTGCTTCACGGTCGCGCTGCCCAGGCTCATGCGAGCCGCCCGGAACGACGCGGACAACGCTGCGGGCCGCGCCACGGATCCATCATGAACATCCTGATCGTCGACGACGAAGACGTGCTGCAGGACGTCCTGACCGTGCTCATCCGGCGGGAAGGGCATAGCACGCTCTCGGCCCGCTCCGGCGAGGCGGCGCTCGAGACGCTCGAGCGCGAGGAAGTGGACCTGGTGCTGCTCGACCTGATGCTGCCCGGCATGTCCGGCATCCAGGTGCTGCGCGAGATCCGGCGGCGCGAGCCCGACCAGGTGGTGGTGGTGATCACCGCCTACTCGTCGATCGAGAGCGCCATCGAGGCGATGCGCGAAGGGGCGTTCCACTACATCCCGAAGCCGTTCAAGAACGAGGAGGTGCTGCTCACCGTCCGCAAGGGGCTCGAGCAGCGGCGGCTGGCGGTGGAGAACCGCAGCCTGAAGCAGCAGCTGCACCAGCGCTTCGGCTTCGACAACATCCTGGGCAAGAGTAAGCCCATGCAGCAGGTGTTCGAGCTCATCCAGCTCTCCGCGCCGGCCAAGAGCAACATCCTGATCCTGGGCGAGAGCGGCACCGGCAAGGAGCTGGTGGCCAAGGCCATCCACCACCACTCGCGCCGCGCCGACGGGCCTTTCGTCACCGTCAACTCCGGCTCCATGCCGGCCGACCTGCTGGAGAGCAACCTCTTCGGCCACATCCGCGGCGCCTTCACCGGCGCCATCGCCAGCAAGAAGGGTCTGTTCGAGCTGGCCGCCTCTGGCTCCATCTTCTTCGACGAGATCGGCAACATCCCGCTCGACACCCAGGCGAAGCTGCTGCGGGTCATCCAGGAGAAGGAGTTCATGCGTCTGGGCGGCATCGAGACCGTCAGGGTGGACGTGCGCATCATCGCCGCCACCAATGCCGATCTCGAGGAATCGGTTTCGGGCGGGCTGTTCCGCGAAGACCTGTACTACCGGCTCAACGTGATCACCGTGACGCTGCCGCCGCTGCGCAAGCGCAACGAGGACATCCCGTTGCTGGCCCAGCACTTCCTGGGCCATTACGCGCGGGAAAACGAAAAACCGATCCGCGACATCGCGCCGCGGGCCATGGAGCTGCTGCTCGATTATCACTGGCCCGGCAACGTGCGCGAGCTCGAGAACGTCGTCGAGCGCGCGGTGGTGCTGTCGACCGGCGAGTCTCTGGACGTGGACCTGCTGCCGACCTCGGTGCGCCATCCCGAGACCCTCGGCTTCTCGCCGCCCAGCCTGCCGACCAACGGCATCTCGTTCAAGGAAGCGGTTTCCGATTACGAGCGCCAGCTGATCGTCAAGGCCCTGCAGACCTGCGGCGGAGTGCAGAAAAAAGCCGCGGAGATGCTGCGGGTCAAGCCCACGACGCTGCACGAGATGATGAAGCGCCTCAACATCTCTTCCGAGAGCATCGTGTCGACCTGATTCCGGCGCGCCGGCGGCGCCCCCAGCGGACAGCGGACCGCCGTAGCCATCGCTTGCGGCGGCGGCCGCGGCGCTTCAGTCTGTCATGATTTGTAGTTGTACGCTTGTACGTGCGCGAGAGAGAGGGTTCTGAATGCAGCGCAGAGTCGAGCTCCTGGCACTCGTGCTGGCCGTCCTGGTGTCGGCGGCGGCGAAGGCCGCGGCTTCGGCGCCGGCGGAGTTTGCAGCCAGCGCCGCCAGCGCCGCCAGCGCCGGGGTCGCCGCCGGCGCCCGCCGGCCGCACGGCCGTCCGGCGGACAAGCCCAACCCGCAGCCGCGCCGCGAGCCCGGCGGAGCACCGGCGCCGGAGGGCCTGCTGGCGCCCCTGTCCAGCGGCGACGTCGTCGATCTGCCGCCGCTCGACGAGCGGGTGCCGCGGCCCGACGCCGTGCTCGGCTATCCCGTGGGCAGCCGTTTCACTCACTGGGACCGCATCGCCGCCTACCTCGACGCGCTCGCCGCCGCCTCGCCGCGCGTCAAGGTGTGGGAGTACGGGCATACCTACGAGGGCCGGCCGTTGAAGCTCGCCGCCGTGTCCAGCGCCGAGAACCTGGCGCGGCTCGACGAGATCCGCGCCGAGCATCTGCGCCTGGCCGATCCCGCGGCCCTCTCCGAAGGCGAGCGCGAGCGCCTGGGCAAGCGCCTGCCGGCGGTGGTCTGGCTGGCCTACGGCGTCCACGGCGACGAGGCTTCCTCGTCGGAGGCGGCCATGGTGACCGCCTATGCGCTGGCCGCCGCCCAGGGGGAGATGGCCGAGCTGCTGGACGGCATGATCGTGCTGATCGATCCGCTGTGCAACCCCGACGGCCGCGAGCGCTACCTCCACGGCTACGAGCAGCGTCAGGGCGAGGCGCCGAACGTCCACCGGCTGGCGGCCGAGCACTTCCAGCCCTGGCCCGGCGGGCGCCAGAACCACTATCTCATCGACCTCAACCGCGATTGGGCCTGGGCCACGCAGCAGGAGAGCCGCAGCCGCGTTGCCGCCTACCGCGCCTGGGAACCTCAGGTCTACGTGGACTTCCACGAGATGAGCACCGAGTCGAGCTACTTCTTCCCGCCCGCGGCCGAGCCCGTGCACCCGCGCATCGACCGCCGGGTGATCTCGTGGCTCGACACCTTCGGCCGCGCCAACGCCGAGGCGTTCGACCGCCACGGCTGGATCTACTACAAGGAAGAGAACTACGACCTCTTCTACCCCGGCTACGGGGACTCCTATCCCAGCCTGCACGGCGCCATCGGCATGACTTACGAGATGGCCGGCGGCGGCCGCGGCGGTCTGGCGATCGACCGCGCCGATGGCACGCTGCTGACCCTGGCCGACCGCGTCGGCCGCCATCTCACCAGCTCGCTCGCCACCGTGCGAACCGCCGGGCGCAATGCCCGCCAGCTGCTCGCCGATTACGTGACCACCCGGCTCAGGGCGTCCGAGGGTCCCGGCCGGGTGCATCTGTGGCCGGCCGACCAGCCCGAGGCGCGCGCACTCGCCGACCTGCTGCTGCTGCACGGCGTGCGGGTGCAGCAGCTGGCGAAGGCCGCCGAGATCAACGCCCAGCCGCTGCTCGGCGGCAGGGAGGAAAACGCGCACCGCTTCCCCGCCGGCACCTTCGCGGTGTCGACCGCCCAGCCGCTCGGCGCACTGGTCGCGGCGCTGCTGGACCGCGATGCGCCGATGGCCCAGAGCTTCCTCGAGCGCCAGCGCCGGCGCTTCGAGCAGAACCGCGAGGGCGAGTTCTACGACATCACCGCCTGGTCGCTGCCGCTGGCTTTCAACCTGCGGATGTGGACCGCCTCTGCCAACGACCTGCCGGCCGGCCGTCAGGCGATGACTCCAGCCAGCGCGGCCAGCGCGGCCGGCGCGGCCACCGTGGCGAGCACAGCCACCGTGGCCACCGCGGCCGGCGCGGCCGGCGGCGGCCCGGGCAGCGGCGAGCTGGGCTGGCTGGTGCCGCCGCAGGGGATCGCCTCCTACCGGCTGGCCGCCGCGCTAGGCAAGCGCCACGTGCACTATCGCATCGCGCTCCGCCAGCTCGCCAACGACGGCGCCACCTATCCCGCCGGCACCCTTTACGTGCCGCGCCACGGCAACCCCGATGGGCTGGGCGTCCAGCTGGCGTCGCTGCTGCGCGAGGGCGGCCTGGCCGCTCACGCCGTCGCGTCCTCCTACGCGGTCAGCGGCGTGTCGCTCGGCTCGAACAACATGCCGGCGGTGCGCCAGCCGCGCATCGGCCTGATCTCCGGCGAAGGCGTGGACCCCACATCCTTCGGCTTCCTGTGGTTTCTGCTCGACCGCGAGATCGGCCTGCCGTACGACCGGCTCGATCTCGAGCGCCTGCAGCCGGCGGCGATGGCGGAGTTCGACGTCCTGATCCTGCCCAGCGGCGCCTACGAGGAGCGCATCGGCGACCGCTCGCGCGGCGCCCTGGACGCCTGGATCAAGGCCGGCGGCGAGCTGGTCGCCATCGGCGGCGAGACCGCCCGCTGGCTGCACGAGCACGACATGGCCTCGTGGAAGCCCTGGAAGGCGCCGGAAGCCGACGAGGAGAGCGAGGGCAGCCAGGACAAGGCGCTCGCCGAGCGCGACATCGCCACGCCGGGCGCCATCGTCGCCACCAGGCTGTCGCCGCAGCACCCCCTGGCCATCGGCCTGCCGTCGTCTCCGCCGGTGCTGGTCGAAGGCTCGGCGGTCTTCCTCCCCTCGGGAGACCCGCGCCGCGACGTGCTGGTCGCCGCCAGCCAGGACCCGGTCATCGCCGGCTTCGCCTGGCCCGAGGCCAAGCAGCGGCTGGCCGGCTCGCTGCTGGTCGGCGCCGAGGCGCACGGCAGCGGCAGCGTCGTGCTCTTCGTCCAGGAGCCCGACTTCCGGCTGTTCTGGCGGGGCACCATGCCGCTGCTGCTCAACGCCATCGCGTACGGCCCCGGGCTGGGCCTGGGGGGCAGGAACTAGCCACCCACGGACAGCAGTTCGAGCCGCACCGGAGCGTACAGGGGGTGCCACCGCGGTGAACTTCGTGGTAGTGCTGGCACCGGCGCGGCGGTCCCCTTCGGCCCGGAGCGAGCCTGGGCAGGCTCGCCGCCGTCCCGCCTCAACGCCTATAGGCTGAATCGTGGTCGGGGTGCAGCGACACGAGCCGCAGGTAGTCGCCGTGCCTGTAGGCGATGGCGCGGATCCGCTGACTCAAGCGAATGGAGTAGGCCTTGGCTCCATTGGGGGTCTCGATGTGGCCGATGGCCTCCCAATGGAACCCGGTGTGGCTGTAAACGACTTTCCAGTCTTGACCGCGCAGGCGGCGAAGCGCGCTGATGACCTGCCGCAGCTCGGAGAGCTCCAGGTCGAAGAGCGTTTCCTGGAACTGCGGGCTGTTCAGGTCGAGGAGAACGCGGCTACTTCGCGGCGGCGGCACGGGAGCGCCTGGAAGCCCCGGAGCCACGGGGACGGGACGCCTTTGCCGCGAGAGCGTCGAGATCGGTCTCGGAAGGCGGCACCGAGGCAGCCCAGGTCATGCCTTTGATGATTGCGCTGCGATCTGGCTCCCTAAGAGTCCAGAGCTGGCTTTCAGGCACCATGGCCACGGCGGTCAGCAGGAGGCTGCCATCGGGTCTTTGCTGCACGCAGAAGGTCTTGCCGGCATACCGCTTGCCAAGCGAGATCTGGCCGCTCTTGCCGACGCTCTTGATCTCGCCCAGCTGGAGCTGCGGAACATTCGTGTGCATGATGTGACCATCGCTCATGCCGGCATGATACTAGCAATCTCATGCTGGCACAAGGAGTCCACGTCGCTCTGCCTCACTTCACGGCGGCGCTTCGGGGGCGGCGCAGAGGCTGGTGCGCCGGTAATCGCCCCGGGCGGTGACGTTGGCGCCGAAGCCGCAGTCGCCGCTCTCATCGACGTGGAGGGCGCCGGTGCCGGCCGCGCCGAAACGCAGCTCGAGACGGCAGCCGGCCCGCTCGAAGACCGCAACGCTGTCGCGCAGCTCCACGACGCCTCGCGCCTCGCCGCGGTTGGGGCTCGGCGCGGAATCGGCGGAATCGAGGGCCACGCGATCGGGGAGGACGGAGAACTGCAGCCTGCCGCCGCCGATCTCTTGCACGTCCACCGAGGACCGCGAGCCGTCCTTGCGGTAATAGGTCCCCGTGTAGGGACGCGCGGCGATCATCCTCGGCGCTCCCTTGATCGCCACGTGGAGAACGCCCGGGGGGAGAGCGGCAGGGCCGAGCTTGTCGATGGCGATGGTGTAGTCGCCGGTCTGCGGCATGGCCGCCGATCCGTCCAGCCGCCCGGCGCGGCCGATCGCCGTGTGCCCGGCGCCGGGACAGGCGACCGATAGCGCCACGCCGGGGTCCTTGGCAGGAATGCGCAAGCTGACCTCGAGCACCTGTCCGGTCCGCCCGGTGAGCACATAGGTCAAGGCGCCGACGCCAGGGCCGCGCGAGAGCTCGACCGGCAGCGACGCCGAGGAGGCGCCGGGCGCGAACTGGATGCGCACCGGCGGGGCCGCTGCGCCCGACGAGGGCCCGGTGCTCGCGGCGGTCGCCGCGGCGGCAGGAGCAGCGGCCTGGATCGGCGTCAGCGGCGCGGCGGCAAGCAGGCCGGCGGCGAAGGTGGCGGCGAGCAGCAGCATGGGCTTGCTCAGGCGGCGCGGCGCTCGGCTTCCCGCAGCAGGCGCAGGAAGTTCTCGCCCAGGATCAGACGCACGCCGGCGCGGTCGATGCCGCGGGCTAGGAGGGCGGCGGTGAGGTCGGGGAAATGGGTGACGTCCTCGAAGCCTGCCAGGGTCTCGGGAATGCCGTCGAAATCGGTGCCGATGCCGACGTGCTCCTCGCCGGCGTGGTCGACGAGATGGACGAGGTGATCGACGAAGGCGGCGACGGGCACGCGGGGGAGCGGATGCGCGGCGAGCAGGTCGGCGCACTCGCGCCAGACTGCCTGCGGATCGCGCAGGTATTCCTCTTCCAGGGCATCGAGGGCCGGCCCCACGGCCTCGCGGCGGCGCTCCTCGGCGCGCGCCGCCGCCGGATCGACGAAGGCGGGGTAGCTGTTGGCCATCACCAGACCGCCGCGCCGCGCGATCTCGCGCACCAGCTCGTCGGACAGGTTGCGCGGATGGTCGCAGAGGGCGCGGGCCGAGCTGTGACTCGCCAGGGGCGGCGTCGTGGCCACGTCCAGCACATGGCGCACGGCGTCGTCGGAGACGTGCGACACGTCCGCCAGGATGCCGCGTCGGTTGAGCTGGCGAACCAGCTGCACACCCGCCGCCGAGAGTCCGCCATGAACGGGCTGATCGGTCGCGGCGTCGCACCACTCGTGGGTCTTCCAGTGAGTCAGGGTGACGTAGCGCACGCCCATGGCCACGGCGCCGTCGACGGCCCCATCGACCAGCAGCGGCCGGCCGTTCTCGAGCCCGAACAGCGCGGCCACCGCGCCGCGCGCCGCGGCCTGCCGCAGCTCCTCGGCGCTGCTCGCGGTCACCATGCCGGGAGGCAGGGCGGCGAGCGTCAGACGGTGCAGGGTCCGGGCATGCTCCCAGCCGGCGGCCGGGGCCATCGAGGCCGGCACGTACAGTGCCAGCACCAGCGCGTCGACGCCGCCCTCACGCAGGCGCGGCAGGTCGATATGGCGGTCGTCGAGCCGCCGGCCCAGGTCGGCCGGGGCCTCCCAGAGTCGGGTGGGAAGATCGGTGTGCCCGTCGAGCACCAGGCAGTCGTCGTGGAACGCCATCGCGATCCCATTGTACCGGCCGCTCGCCCCCCGGCGGGCACGGAATTTTTGGCCCCCGTCCGGCGCTTTTAAGGGCTGGCGGCGCTCTCGACCTTGCCAGGCGGCACCTCGATCGGCTACTCTAGCGCGTTCCTGGGCCTGACGGGCCGCCGTGCCGCAGGCAACTGCGGCGCCGCGCCGCAGGCAGATGGGGCAGCCGCCACCACCCGACGACTCGCCCCAGACAGCGAGAGAACCAGCGAGAGAGAAAAGAGAGCCGACCGTGAAGAAAGACATCCATCCTCACCTTCACCTGGTGACCGCGGTGTGTGCGTGCGGCAATACGTTCGAGACCCACTCGACCAAGGACGAGCTGCGGCTGGAGATCTGCAGCGCCTGCCACCCGTTCTTCTCCGGCAAGCAGAAGCTCATCGACACCGCCGGCCGCGTCGAGCGCTTCAAGCGCCGCTACGGCCAGACAGCCTGATCCCGGCGGTCGCCGGCGACCCCGGTGCCGACCTGGCCCCGGTGTTTCGGGGGCCCCGAAGGCACGGCGCTGTCGGAGGACCGGTCCCAGGCGATCGCCGCGGCCTTCCCGGCCCCGGCGTCGCCGGGTGCCCGCCGCGGCCCATCAGCCTCGCGGCGCCTTTCCCCGGATGCTTCAGATGCCCAGCTCCAAACCAGCCAATCCCGATAGCGAGCTCCTGGTCGGCGGCCAGGCCCTGATCGAGGGCGTGATGATGCGCTCTCCGGGCGCCTTTGGCGTCGCCGTGCGGCGGCCCGACGGCACCCTCGCCTTGCAGCGCGGCAAGGTCGCCAGCCTGGCCAAGCGCTACCCGGTGTTCAAGCTGCCCCTGCTGCGCGGCATCGGCGTCCTGTTCCAGTCGCTCGCCATCGGCATCCGGGCGCTGAACTTCTCCGCCGAACAGGCGATCGCGGCGGCCGACGGCGCCAAGACGCCCGTACCGGCTCCGGTCCCAGACCTCGCCCCGAACCCGAACCCGACTCCGACCCCGACTCCGGCACCTTCCCCGGCCCCGGCCCCGACTCCGGCACCTTCCCCGGCCCCGGACCGCTCGGGCTGGGCGGTGGCTGGCTCCATGGCTGTCGGCCTCGGGCTGGGCGTGGCGGTGTTCCTGCTGCTGCCCCTGTGGCTCACCCAGCTCGCCGAGCGCCACCTCTTCGGCCCGCTCTCCGGGCTCGGCTTCAACCTCCTGGACGGCGGCCTGCGGGCGCTGTTCTTCTTGGGTTACCTTTACGGCATCTCACGTTTCCGCGACATCCATCGGGTGTTCATGTACCACGGCGCCGAGCACAAGGTGGTGTTCAACTACGAGCGGCGGCTGCCTCTTAGCGTCGAGAACGCCCGCGCGCAGAGCCGCCTGCATCCGCGCTGCGGCACGAGCTTCCTGCTCTTCGTGTTGCTGGTGTCGATCCTGGTGTTCGCGTTGATCCCCAAGGCAGCGCCCTTCGTGGTCAAGTTCGGTGGCCGGCTGCTGCTGGTGCCGGTGATCGCCGGCCTCTCCTACGAGGTGCTGCGCCTGACCGCCCGCCGCCGCGCCGCGCCTTTGTTCGGGGCGCTGGTGTTCCCGGGCCTCATGCTGCAGAAGATCACCACCCAGGAGCCGACGGACGACATGCTCGAGGTGGCCATCGTCGCGCTCGAGGAGGCCTTGCGTGAGGACGGCCTGCTGCCGGCAGCGCCGCCGGCTCCCTCGCCGCGCGCCGCCGACAGCGCCGGCCCTGCCGACAGCGCCGGCCGCGCGCACCCCGCCGACGGCGCCGAGCAAGCGGCGGCGCATGCCGCCACGGGGATCCCGACGTGATCGAGAAGCTCGCGCAGCTCGAGAAGACCCACGCCGAGCTGACGCAACGGCTGGCCGATCCGGCCCTGCTCGCCGACCACAAGGCCTACGCCGAGACCAACCGCGCGATCTCCGAGATCAGCCCCGTCGTCGCCCTGTACCGCCAGTACTCGGCGGCGCTGCGCCGCCTGGCGGAGAACCAGGAGCTGCTCGCCGGCCTGGGCAAGGACGACGAGCTCTTCGCTCTCGCCCAGGAGGAGCGCGAGCAGCTGCAGCAGCGCGTCCAGCAGCTCGAGGAGACGCTGCGGCGCGAGCTGACGCCGCGCGATCCCAACGACGCGCGCAACGTCGTGCTCGAGATCCGCGCCGGCACCGGCGGCGACGAGGCGACCCTGTTCGCCGCCGAGCTGTTCCGGAT
>DASZHY010000415.1:0-22039 GCA_035949675.1 Thermoanaerobaculia bacterium | reverse complement strand
CCCGAGCACGTGCGGCTCGAGCAGACCGGCCGCGTCGAGTACACCTTCGCCACCGACGCCGAGGCGGTCGCCGCCTTCCACCTGCTCGCCAAGACCGAAGGCATCCTGCCGGCGCTCGAGAGCGCCCACGCCCTGGCCGAGGCCGTCCGCCACGCGCCGGAGCTGTCGCGCAAGCGGATCATCCTGGTGAACCTCTCCGGGCGCGGCGACAAGGATATCGAGTCGGTGCTCGAGTACGACCGCGAGCACCCGGCCGCGCGCCTGCCGCGCCGGGAGGCTGTCGAGCCGTTGATCGCCGCCGGCCACGGCTGGCGGGGGGCCAACCCGGCGATCCTCGAGGACGCCGCGAGCCCGGCGGCGTCCGGAGCGCGGCCATGAGCGGCATCGGCGAGACCTTCGCCCGCTGCGCCGCGGAGCGCCGGGCCGCCTTCATTCCCTTCCTGATGGCCGGCGACCCCAACCTGTCCGCCACCGCCGGCCAGCTGGCCGCCCTGGCCGCCGGCGGCGCCGACGTCATCGAGATCGGGGTGCCGTTCAGCGACCCGATCGCCGACGGCCCGGTCAACCAGCGTGCGGCGATGCGGGCGCTGGCCGCCGGCACCGGGCTCTCCGGCATCCTCGAGCTGATCGCCCGCCACCGCGATCATCTCGGGGTGCCGATCGTCCTCTTCACTTACTACAACCCGGTCTACGCGCGCGGCCTCGACCGTTTCGCCGAGCAGGCCGCCGCCTCCGGCGTGGACGGCGTGTTGTGCGTCGACGTGCCGCCCGAGGAGGCCAGCCGGGAGCTGCTGCCGGCGCTGCGCGAGCGGGGCGTGGACACCATCTTCCTGCTCGCGCCGACCAGCACCCGCGAGCGCATCGCGCGGGTCGCGGCCGCCTCGTCGGGCTTCGTCTACTACGTCTCGCGGACCGGCACCACCGGCGAGCGCGCCAGCTTGCCCCCCGATCTCATCCGCGACCTCAAGCGCCTGCGCCGGAAGGTCGACCTGCCGCTGGCCGTGGGCTTCGGCATCTCCACTCCCGAGCAGGTGGCCGCCGTGGGCAAGGTCGCCGACGGCGTGGTGGTGGGCAGCCACCTGGTGGCCCTGGTGGAGGAGATGGGCGAGGACCCGGAGCTGCCGGCGATGCTCGAGGATCGCGTGCGCGAGCTCGCGGCCCCGCTCCACGCCGCCGCCCGCGGCATGCGCGCCGCGCGCTAGGCGCGGCGGGGGCTTCAATTCCAGGCTGAGTTGGCCAGCAGCGCCTGCCAGTTGACCGTAGCCCGTGGGCGCAGCGGCGCCCCCGGCTGGTCGTTCCCGACGCGAGCCCCGACGTCGAACAGGTGCTGGCCCTGATGGGCATGTCCGGCCCACAGGGGCGGCAGGACGAAGAGAGGGTAGCCGCCGCCATAGGAACAGGAGATCGTGTCGGCGGCGCAGGCGGGCAGCACCTTCACCTCTCCCGTGGTCAAGCTGCCGGCGGCATCCCAGCGCACTTTGAATTCATAGGCGACCTTGCTGACCACCACGTTGGTGCACGGTCCGGTATCGCAGAGCTCGTCGTACTCATACACGTTCGCACGATAAGTCTGAGGGTCGGCTCCGCGAAAGAGCGTGACGTTGTAGGCCGAACCATCCGGGTTGCAGGTACCCAGGGGCCCGGACATGAGCGCGCATTGAGACACTCGGACGGTACGCGACAGGATTGAAAAGATACGTTGGTCGAAGGGCGTCAGCAGGTTGTCGCACGATGACGTCAGAGCGTCCTGCGTGATCCCCCTGCCTGCTGCATCGCCGTGCGCCGCGGGCTGCTCGACGTCGCTCGGCGCGGCGAGGTTGTTGATCTGGAGCGGAATGATCGGATTGAACGCGTCCTGAGCGTTGGCCTCCAGGGCAAGAGTCACCGTCAGATACGGCGCCCGGGCGGTGGGCGTCGCCAGGTTCGAGTCCTGCTCACGTCGCACGATCGTGGCAAACGGCAGCAGACGATGGGCGGGATTCAGCGGCTCTCCCGCCGCGTGAAGGCTGATGTCGAAGGCGAGCTGGGTCTCCGCACGAAAGAGGTTCCTAGCTGTGGGTCTGATGCCGTCTTCGACGGCGAGTGCGGAGTACACGCCGCCGCCCTCCGAGGATCGCCACAAGAAGAGGGATGGGTGATCGACCGGCTCGGCGCCATTTCCGAAGAGCCGCTCCACCACCGCGGCGCGCAGTGCGAGCCGCTCGAGCTGCAGCTCATCGCAGGTCACCTGGTCAGCCGTGAGCGGATTCGTCAAGGGCGCGGCGGTCGCCGAGTGAGCGAAGAACAAGAGCGCCAAGGCACCCGGCACGAAGAGAATCGCTCTCATCTGGCTGCCTCCCTCTCGATACCGACCCTACTCCTTCAAGCATAGAATGTCAATGCATAGAGGTCGTGGCGCGCCAGCGTCCGGCGCTGAAGAGCGCCACACGCCACCCCGGTTGCATCACCGCCAGCCTACTGGTCGGGCGCCGGCGGGGAGGCGTCGGCGCGTACTGGGCCTCGCCGTTGCCGAAGGACCAGTTCTCCGCTGCCACCTCCACCAGATTGATGAAGACGTCCTGCCGGCGTACCCCCGTGCGCTCGTGTAGGAGATCGGCGATGCGGCGGAACAGCGCCTGCTTGATCGCCAGGCTGCGTCCGGCGCTCAAGGTGATCTGGATCACCAGGCAATCGTCGGTGCGCTCGATGCCGAGGTAGTGCCGATCGACGATCAGCCCGTCGGCGTCGTGCTCGCTGATGACCTGAAAGCGGTCTTGCTCGGGGATCCTCACCGCCTCCACCAGCCCCTGGTGAACGGCGTCGCCCACGCGGCGGCGATAGTCTGCGCTCTTTCCGCTCAGCATCGAGATACGAACGAGTGGCACGCGCCTGTCTCCTTTCGTCGTGTTCTCCAGAGTACTACTACGCCACTCTCCCCCTTGCGGCCCCCAGGGACCCTGCCTCCCCGGACCGGCCTGCCCCGGTCGGTCTCCGAGGAATTCCTGCCCCCCGCGCAGGGTTACCGGCTTGTGACAGCCGGGCCGTAATTGGTGGTCGAAGCGAAGGGGCGGGGGCGTCCCCTTCCCACCGGGGCCGCCGGGTTGGGACCCGGCGGTTCCAGAGGACGGGAAGGGGATCGAGGGTCGAGGGGGGAGACCCGATAGACGGCCGCGGCTCCGCCTGTCGCCTGTCGCGGCACTCGTTGCTCGTCGCTTCGAGTAGTCCTCGAACGCTTGCTACTGGCACTGGTTTCATGGCACGGGATCGCCGGAAGCCGTCGGAAACTAAGGAGATTCTTTGGTGGAGAGCCGCCAGATCGAGACCCGCGTGCACGGGCACTACCTCCTGGAGGTGCCGCCCGCGCCCCACGGCTGCCTGGTCGGGTTCCATGGCTATGGCGAGAACGCCGAGCGCCACCTGGCGGAGCTGCGGCGCATCCCCGGCGTCGCCGGCTGGGCGCTGTGCGCGATCCAGGCGCTGCACCCGTTCTACAACCGCCAGGGCGAGGTCATCGCCAGCTGGATGACCCGCTTCAACCGCGAGCAGGCGATCGCCGACAACGTCGCCTACGTCGCCGGCGTGGTCGCGGAGCTGCGGCGTGAGCTGCCGGCGGGGATCTGCATGGCCTATCTGGGCTTCTCCCAGGGGGCGGCGATGGCCTACCGCGCCGCCGCCGCCAGCGGCCATCCCTGCCAGGGAGTCATCGTGCTGGGCGGCGACCTGCCGCCGGAGCTGGGGGAGCGCGACCTCAGCGGCTTCCCGCCAGTGCTGCTGGGCCGTGGCAGCAGCGAGGAGTGGTACGACGCGGCGAAGATGGAGCACGACGTCGAGCTGCTGCAGGCCAAGGGCGTCGACATCCACCCTCTGATCTTCGCCGGCGGCCACGAGTGGACCGACGAGTTCCGCGCTGCCGCCGCCCGGTTCCTGCTCGACATCCGGCGCCCCGCCTCCTGAAAAAAGCGGTCATCGTGCCGAGCCAGTGGCCCGCTCGGTTAATTCGCATGCCAATCGCGCCGCAATCCGCGTTCCTGGCAAGGCGTCGCCGACGCGGCATAGTTGAACTTATGTCGAGGAGGCGGAACGCAGCCAGGGACGCGGAGGGCAAGCGAGTGGTATGCGAATTAACCGAGCGGGACACTAGGTCCTGAACGATCCTGGCGGCCATCCAGGCGCCGAGGACCTGACTGCCTCGCCGGCTGAAGTGGCAGCACTGGTCCACGTAGAGCGGCTCGCGGATACCGGCAAACACCTGGCGCGCGTCGTAAAACCTGACGCCGCCGGCGATGAGCGCGAGGGCCGCCCTGGCCAGCAGCGGATAGCCTTTCACGACGCCTTGCCGATAGGGATGGTCTTCCCGGAAGGCGGTCTGACGCTCGGCGGCGCTCAAGGGCTTGCTGCCCTCGTCATAC
The DNA here is from genome assembly GCA_035949675.1 of Thermoanaerobaculia bacterium. Lineage (GTDB taxonomy): Bacteria > Acidobacteriota > Thermoanaerobaculia > Multivoradales > UBA5704 > JASLEW01. The sequence goes on along the minus strand of DASZHY010000415.1, from coordinate 17,651 downwards.
TGGTTCGGCTGCAAGAAATGGTAGTAGCGGATGCCGGCCCCGGCGCAGAGCTGCGCCATCTCGAGAGAGCTGCGCCGCCACTCGGCCGCCAGGTCTTGGAAAAGCTCGTCCTCGCTGCGGTACTCTCGCCGCGGGCCGCCAGCGTCATCTGCGTCTCGCCGAGCCTCGCCGCGAGGCTCCGATCGAGCGCCTGCCAGAGCAGAGTGCAAAGGGCGCTGTAACGCCAAGGGCTACGGGAGAAGCGCCGCGCCAGGCGCACCCTCCGGTCTTCGAGGTCGACGATCGCACCGACGAGGCGCAGGCGCTCGAGGTCCGGGATGCCCTCGACGAGCGTGCTCCAACCGCGGGGATAGAAAGGGGAGATGCGGGCCGGCCAGTTCTCGCCGTAAGCCAGCGCGACTTCGTTGAAGCCGTCGAGATTGATCACGACGTCGAGCTTGCGGCCGAGGGCCAGGAGGTACGCCAGAGCCATGAGCTGCTGCGGCTGCTTGTAGCCGCCCAAGGCGAAACAGCGAAGCGCGAGCTGCTGGTGCGCGAAGCCCGGGAACTTCGCGAGCCCGGCGAGGAGCGCCGTCCGTCCATCGGCGCACAGGAATGCCGCCACCGAGCCGCCGAAGAGTGCGACCTCGATCTCGCCGGCGGCGCCGCTCGGAGGAGCATCGGCGGTGGCGATGAAACCATCGGCGGTGATCCTCGGCTGGACGATCCGCCCCTGGGGCGTGCGCCCCACCCTGATCTCCGGGTTCAGCACGTAGCCGAGGTACGGATGGAGCACGACCTGGGCCCCCGGTGTCTCCGCGCGCAGGGGGGAGGCGGCGGGTGGCGCGGAAAGGGCTGCCGCTCCGGCAGCCCGTGCCGCGGCGCCGGCCAGGATGCCGTCGCGCTCGGCGGCGAGCGCCGCCCGCCCGCCACGGAGGAGCACCGTCATCCCGAGGAGCGTCAGGAGGTCGGCCGCGAGCAGCCCGGCGAGCGTCAGCGCGAGGCGTTTCCAGGCAAGTGCTGTCATCCGCGGGCTCGGCAGGCTCGCCGCCGCCGGGACCTGTCGATCCTGCGGCGACCATCGGGCTCTAGTTCCAGCAGGTATACGAAAGCCGGCCCCCCGCGTCACCCGGCGCGGGGCGGAAACGCCCAAGAAAAAAAAAGGACGCCCGCCGCGACGAGCGCCCTTCCGAAGTGCAGCTTTGAGACGCCTGTTGGGTTACTTGGCGGGCGGCGGGGTGGTGCCGGTGCCCATGTTGTCGGTGCCCATCGAGGAGGTGCCGGTGCCCATCTCGGTACTCATTGCACCGGTGCCCATCTCGGTCGAGGTGGTCTCGGTGGTGGTCGTGGTCGAGGTGGACGGGGGAGTCGTCTCCTCCGTGGTCTCCTCCTTCTTGCAGCCGACCAGGCTCAGCAGGCCAACCAGCAAGCAGGTCAACGACAGGTAAACGAGCGACTTCTTCATGATGGTTTGTCTCCCTTCTGACATGTAACTGGATTGAAGATGACAGGGCGACTTACTGCCGATCGCCCACCTTGACCAGGTCGATGACCCGCTGCACGCCATCCGTCTCACGAGCATAGCGCTCCGCTTTCTCGCGGGCGTCAACGTTGCTCACCCGCCCCTTCAGGGTCACCACGCCGTCATGGCTGGTCACGGCGATTTTGAACGGGTTGACTTTGTCTTCGGACGCCAAGGCGGCCAACTTGGCCTGGATCGTCGAGGTGATCTTCGCGTCCCTCCCGGCATCGGGCTGAAGGCGCGCTGCCTCGGCTGTCTGACAGCCACTCAGGACCCCCAGGACGGCCGCCGAGGCGGTGACGGCCAGAGTCGGCAGGGTCGGCAGGATCGCCTGGGAAAGCACGGCGAGGCATAAGGCCGGAACATAGAAGATCTTACCGTGGCTGTGCATTCCATCCTCGTCCTCAGTTCCTGGCTGGACCCGACCATCCGTGGCATCAGACCTCGTGCTCGTCATATGTGCTAGAGGTAGAAGAACCCCCACACGGGAGAAAGCAGGTTTTGTGCCACAGCCTCCTGTCCAGGACGGTCGCTGAGTCGTCGGACGATCGGGGAGTATACACTCTCCCAGACGGCTCCTCAAGGGGACCGCTGAATCGTCCGGAAGGGCGGCAACCGATGCTACCCGGCCTGCCGCCGCTCCGCGGATGCGCTGGGACGTTGCTTCGGGTCTTCCGGCTGCTCAGACCTCGTCGACGCGGTACATGTTGAGGCGATTGTACAACGTCTTGAGGCTCACCCCAAGCACCTCCGCCGTCTTGCGCTTGTTGCCGGCATAGGCGTCGAGAGTGGCCATGATCAGGCGCTGCTCGACGTCGGAGATCGAGGCGCCCACCTGGAAGTTGAGGCTGCGCGCCGGCCCGGACTCGCCGCCGACCTCGCGCGGCAGGCAGCGCGGGGTGATCTCCTCGTCGGCCATGATGAAGGCGCGATGGATGACGTTCTTGAGCTCGCGCACGTTGCCCGGCCAGACGTGGTTGCACAGCCGTTCCATCGCGTCGTCCGAGAAGCGCTTGGCGGTGGCCTGGCGCTCGTTGAGCTGGCCGAGGAAGTAGCTGGCGAGCAGCTCGACGTCGCCGTCGCGCTCGCGCAGCGGCGGCATCTGGATGGGGAACACCTGCAGGCGGTAGAGCAGGTCTTCGCGCAGCTTGCCGTCGGCCACCGCGCGGTGCGGATCGCGGTTCGTGGCGGCGATCACCCGCACGTCGACGGCGACCTGCTGATCGCCGCCGATGCGCGCCAGGGTGCCGGTCTCGAGCACCCGCAGCAGCTTGACCTGCAGCTCGATCGGCATCTCGCTGATCTCGTCGAGAAACAGGGTGCCGCCGTGGGCGCGCTCGAAGTAGCCCTTGTGGCGATGCTGCGCGCCGGTGAAGCTGCCGCGCTCGTGACCGAACAGCTCGCTCTCGATCAGGGTCGGCGAAATGGCGCCGCAGTTGAGCGGCAGGAAGGGCGCCTTGGCGCGCCGGCTCAGCAGGTGCAGGGTGGTCGCCGCCAGGTCCTTGCCGGTGCCGCTCTCGCCGACCAAGAGGACGGTGGCGTCGGTCGGCGCCACCCGGTTCATCATCTCGTAGGTCGCGAGCATTGGCTCGGCGGCGCCGAGAAGCAGGCCCAGGCGCCCCACCTCCGGGGGGGACTCCTCGCCAACGTCGCCGGCAGCGCGGGCGGTGGCCGGGGCGGCGGCGACGCCGGGCTGGCTGCCGGCGACGTTGGCGAGGATGTTCTTGAGGCGGCCGATGTCGAGCGGCTTGGTCAGGTAGTCGCTGGCGCCCAGCCGCAGCGCCTGGACGGCGCTCTCGATGTCGGCATGGCCGGTCATCAGCACCACCTCGGTGGCGGCGCCGCTTTCGAGGTCCTTGAGCAGATCCATGCCGCTGCCGTCGGGCAGATAGAGGTCGACCAGCGCCACGTCGGGAGAACGGTGGCTGACCTGGGCGCGGGCGTCACGCAGGTTGAGCGCGGTGTTGGTGGTGAAGCCCTGGCCCTCGATCAGCTCGGCCAGCGCCGAGAGAAAATTGGGATCGTCGTCAACGGCGAGCGCGTGTGGCATCATCCTGACCTCAGTTCGACACTGCGAGAGGCAATTCTATCTCATAGGCCGGGATCTCCCGGGTCCGCGCGGGGCCGCCCGGCTCGGCGCCGGACACCTCGGAGATCCCCCCGGGGCCCCCCGGCCCGGAGACTCCGGAGCCCGCGGAGCCCCCGGCGACCCCGGAGCCCGGCCCGAAGACTCCGGAGCCCGCGGAGCCCCCGGTGCCCCCGGCGATCCCGGCGATCCCGGTGCCCCCGGAGACGCCGGAGACGCCGGAGATCACCGCGACGAAGGCTCCGGAGGCGATAGGCCGCGACGTGCCGTCGAAGGACGCCACGATGCCGCGCGCCACGCTCAGGCGCGCCTCGGTGCCGGCAGCGGAAATGGGCGGCTCGACCTCCGGGCGAGGGGCCGGCCGCGACGCCGGGGATGCCGCGGTTTCGCCCGGCAGCGGGGCGGCGGCGATCCGCAGCCGCGCGCGCGGCGGCGCGGAAAGGCGGTCGAGCCGGACCTCCAGCGTGCCGTCGCGCGGCACCAGCTCGAGCGCGGCCAGCCCGAAATGGAGCAGGGCCAGGCGCAGCTGATAGCGGTGGGCCAGGACCGGCACGGACGCCTCCGGCAGCAGCGCCTCGACCTTCGCCTGCTGCTTGCGGGCCGTCGGACGCAGCAGGGCGGCGAGGTCCTGCGCCGGGCCGCGCAGGTCGAGGGTCTCCAGGCGGTCGGCGCGCGGCGCGATGTGGGCGAGGAAGAGCTCGAGCGACTGGTGCAGCCGCGACAGCTCCTCCCGCAGCACCGCGACATAGCGCTGCTGACGCTCGCGCTGGTCGCGGGTGGGGGCTGGCGGGTGGGCCGGCTGTGCCGGGTGCGCCGGCTGTGCCGGCTGCACCGGCTGTGCCTGGGAACCGCCGCCGGCGGGGGCCAGGGTCTCCTTCAGGACCTCGAGGTTGAGCACCATGGCGTTGATCGGCGCCCGCAGGTCGTGCGCCACGGCCGGCGTGATCTGCGTCAGCGAGCGCATCTGCGATGCGGCGCGCAGGTCGCTCTCGAGCGCCGCCGCGAGCTCGGCGTCCTGCAGCAACAGCAGCGCCGCCGGCCGGTGGCCCCGATGGCCATCGGCGCGATCGCCGCCGGCGGCGCCGGCGATGCGAACCAGCGAGGCGCGGAGCGGGCGCCCGCCGGTGACCTCCGGCGGCAGGTCGAAGGTTTCCGGGGTAGCCGGCAGCGTTCCGGGCGCCGCCCCCGGGGAGGCGGCGGGGGATGCGGACGGCGATGCCGCCGCCGACGACTCCACGGCCGCGGGCTGCAGGCGCTGCCGGATGGCTGCCCAGCGCGCCGCCAGCTCGCCGCCGTCGCGGCAGCCGAGCAGCGCCAGCGCGCGGCCATCGCCCCCGAGCGGCTCGCCGGCGCCGTCCAGCAACACGACCCCCGGCTGAAGGGCGTGCGCCAGCGCGGGCACAGTGGCCCTCGGAACCTCCGGGCTGGGCCGCGTCGTGGTCACCACCATGGAACCTCCAAAACGTCAGGAAGGGCTAGTGGACACTGGTTCCGTCCGCGGCGGCACACCGGCAAAAAAGGACGGCCGCGGCGAGGAGGCTGGCGCGAGGCGAGCCGGCGTCGCCGGATGTGTCGAGGCGCGAGGGAACGTGCGGCTCTGCATGCTCGGGACCTCCCGTGTGGCGCTGCTGGTGCAGGGAGCATGCCATCCTGCCGCAGCCCGCCGCCGCTCGCGACGATGCCTGTAACCATCGAGAATACAGCATTTTCCGGGCACCGCCCGGGCCATGCCCGGCATGCCGGATGCACAGGACAGGACCCATCGCCGGAGCCCGGGGAATCCCGGCCGGCAGCCGTGCAGCTTTTACAAAGGCAAGCATCGATCCATGCTGGATTCTTTGGCCCAGGAGATCATGGAGGACCCGCAGGCGGTCGCGGCCGATCCCGCGCTGAGCGCCCGGCTGGCAGGACTGCGCTACGTCAGCGACGACCGGCCCGGGATCCGCCGCCGGCGCCGGGGTAGCGGGTTCTCTTACCTTGATCCCGAGGGCCGGCAGCTGCGCGACCTGAGAGAGCGGCAGCGCATCGCGGCGCTCGCCATCCCGCCCGCCTGGACCGGAGTTTGGATCTGTCCGCAGGCCAACGGTCACCTGCAGGCCACCGGGCGCGACGCCCGCGGCCGCAAGCAGTATCGCTACCACCCCGACTGGCGGGCGGTGCGCGACGAGACCAAGTTCGGCCGCATGATCGCCTTCGGCGAGGCGCTGCCGCGGCTGCGCGCCCGCATCGAGAGCGACCTGGCGCTGCCGGGGCTGCCGCGCGAGAAGGTGCTGGCGGCGGTCGTCAGGCTGCTGGAAACGACGCTGATCCGCGTCGGCAACGAGGAGTACAGGCGCGACAACCGCTCCTTCGGCCTCACCACCCTGCGCTCCCGCCACGTCGAGGTCGCCGGCGCCACCCTGCGCTTCCGCTTCCGCGGCAAGAGCGGCAAGGAGCACGACGTCGCGATCCTGGACCGCCGCCTGGCGCGGGTGGTGCGGGCGTGCCGCGAGCTGCCGGGACAAGAGCTGTTTCAGTATCTCGACGACTCCGGGGAGCGCCAGGCCGTGGACTCCGCCGACGTCAACGCCTACCTGCGTGACGCGACCGGCGAGGACTTCACCGCCAAGGATTTTCGCACCTGGGGCGGCAGCGTGCTGGCGCTTTCGGCGCTGCTGGCGGCCGGCAACGTCGAGGGCACCGGGTGCGAGCCTCGCGGCAAGGGAGATCCTGCCCGACGGTGGCGCGAAGGGCCTCGCGGCAAGGGAGATCCTGCCCGACGGTTGCGCGAAGCCAACCGGGCGGTCGTCGAAGCCGTCAAGCGGGTCGCCGAACAGCTGGGCAATCGGCCGGCCATCTGCCGCAAGTACTACGTGCACCCGGCGATCATCGCCGCCTTCCTCGAAGGGCGCCTGCCGGCGAACGGCGTGAACGGCGCGGCGGGTGCGAGTGGCGCGGCGGGGGCAAGCGACGCGGCGGGCGCTAGCGACACGGCGGGTGCGAGCGGCGCCGGCGGCCTGCCGGCGCTCGAAGCGCAGACGCTGGCGCTGCTGCGCGGCCTGCCGGCCGCGGCGCCGCCGGCGCGGCCGCCGGCAGGCGCGCAGGGCGTGCGGGCGGCAAGACGAAAAAAAAGGGCGCCCCGGAGCGTGCCGGAGCGCCTCCGAAGACCTCGAGTGTTCACCTCGAGCGTCAGGGAGATCGATCAGGAGCGCCGTGCGCCGGCGGCTTCGGCTTCGACGTTGACTTGACTCTCGGCGAGCTCGGTGAGCTTGTCGTCGGTCTCTTCCTCTTCTTGCAGCGACTTCTCGAGCATCCTCACCGCTTCCTCGGCGCCGAGCATCTCCGCGTAGGTGCGGACGGTGCCGTAGCCCGCGATCTCATAATGCTCGACGCGCTGCGCGGCGGCGATCAGCCCGGCGTCGATCACGTCAGGATCGCCCTTGGCCTTGATCATTTCCTCGCCTTCCTTGATCAGGCCCTTCATCCCTTGGCAGGTCTGGCCCTCGGGCCGCTCGCCGAGCGCGCTGAAGATGCGATCGAGACGGGTGATCTGCTCCCGGGTCTGGCGCAGGTGCTGGTTGAAGGCGTTCTTGAGGTTGGGGTTGTTGGCCGCGCTGGCCATCTTCGGCAGCGCTTCCACCAGCTGGGTCTCGGCGTCGAACAGGTCACGCAGCTGCTCGAGGTAGAGGTCTTTCAGGGACTCCATTTTCATTGTCGGTCTCCTCTTGGTGCGGTGGTTCCCTTTTTCGCCGTGAACGCCGCGAAGGCGCTGCGGGCGCGCTCGCTGCGTTCGATGTCGGCGATGCGGCGCGGCGCGCCGCACCAAGGAATGGCCGCAAAATCCATGCCGCGCTAGTGTCCCGTCTCAGAAATTCGCGTCATTAGTCGGCCGGCGAATAATGATGCGAATTTCTGAGACGGGACACTATGAGCGGGGACGCGGAGCTATGGACGCGACGGCTGCCTGGCGCCGGTCGCGCCGGTCACGTCGGGCAGCGCCAAGGGCGTGACCTTGCCGAACGGGGCGAGCGAGGGGTCTTCGGGCGCGGCGGGGCCGACCACCAGGATGGTGAACTGGTCGGGGTGCAGGTGGCGGGGGGCGGCCTGGCGGACGGCCGCGGGGGTCACCGCTTCGATCCCCGCGCGATAGCGCTCCAGCCGGTCGGGCGGATAAGCGAAGAGCTCGAAGACGAGCTGCTGCCCGAGCACCTTGGCCGGCGAGTCGGCACGGAACACGAACGACGCGAGGATGCTCCGCCGGGCGCGCGCCACCTCGTCGTCGGTGGGCGGCTTGGCGGTCAGGTCGCGGGCCTCGGCGAGCAGCGCCGCGATGCCGGCGGCGGTGGTCTGTGTTTTGGTGGACAGGCTGAGGACGGCGAGACCGGGATGGTCCCAGTCGCCGCCGATCCTCCCGTCGACCTTGTAGGCAAGCCCCTGCTCGGTGCGCACGTGGCTGACGAGACGGGAGGCGAAGGAGCCCGCGAGCACCTCGTTGAGCACCTCGATGGCGAAGAAATCGGGGTCGTTCCTCATCACCCCGAGGTGACCCATCGCCACCTCGGACTGGCTCATGTCTCGCTTGTCGATGGCGTAGAGGCCGGCGTTGGGCTGGCGGCGGTAGGGCAGGGAATCGCCGGCAGGCGGCTGGAACTCGCCCCGCGGCCAGTCGGCGAAGGCGGCACGCACCGCCGCCAGCGCTAAGACGGCGCGGAAGTCGCCCGAGATCCCCAGCACGATGCCCTGCGGCTGCAAGTTGCGGGCGTGCCAGGCGACGAGGTCGGCTCGGTCGATGGCGTCCAGCGTGGCGAAGGTCGGAGTGCGGCCGTATGGGGAATCGGCCCCGTACACGAGGCGGGCAAGCTCCCGCCACAGCACGGCCTCCGGGTCGTCGTTCTCACGCTGCAAGCGGCCCTTGGCCAGGTCTCTGGCCAGGCCGAGCTTGCCGGCGTCGAAGGCGGGATGACGCAGCAAGGCTGCGAACAGGGGCAGCAGGGAGCCGAAGTCCTCCGCGAGGCAGCTCAGGCTGGCGCTGGCCGAGTCCTCGGCGACCGCGACCTCCACGCCGGCGGCGCGCGACTCGAGGAGATCGTCGAGGGCATCGCCGGAGAGAGCGCCGTCCGGAGCGAAGCGGCGATCGACGCCGCCGGCGATGCCGCCCGAGCGCAGCAGCTCGCCGGCCAGGGCGCCCAGGCCGAGCTTGGCCGGCGGGTCGAGCCGGGAGCCGGTGCGGACGAGGGCGGTGACGGTGACGAGCGGCAGCTCGTGGTCCTCGAGCAGCATCACCACCATGCCGTTGTCGAGCGCCACCCGCTGCGGCCGCGGGATCTCGAAGGGTGGCAGCGGTGGGGCCGCCGGTGCCGGTGCTGGCGCCGGGGCCGCCGGCGCCGGGGCCGCTGGCGCCGGGGCTGCTGGTGCCGGGGCAGCTGGCGGGGCCGCCTCGACCCTGACGGCGGCCAGGGCGGCCAGGACGGCCAGGACGGCGATCGCAGCGATGGTGGCGATCCGGCGCATCAGCGGTCTCCCCGCGAGCCGGGCGAGGACGGCGCGGCGGGGACAGGGGGAGCGGCGGGCGCCGCCGGCGCGGTCTGGGTGACGAGGATGGCCACCGTGCGGTTGCCCGGCCGCAGCGCGGCGGCGGCGACCCGGCGGACGTCGGCCTTGGTCACCCGATCGAAGCGGTCGAGCTCGCGGAACAGCTCGCGCCAGTCGCCGCGGAGCATCTGGTAGTGCGCCAGCGCGGTGGCGAGGCCCTGGTTGCTGCCCAGCGCGCGCAGCAGCGCGGCGCGGGCCCGTGCCCTGAACTTGGCGAGCTCCGCGTCGGCGACGTCCTCCCGCGCCAGCCGCTCGAGCTCGGCGTCGATCGCCGCCAGCACCTGCTCTGGAGAGACCCCGATCGCCGGCGCCGCGAGCACCGTCCAGAGGTTGGGGTACTTCTCGCCCGGCATGCCGGAGAACGATTCCACCTCGACCGCCAGCTTCTGGTCGCGCACCAGGGCACGGTACAGGCGGGAGGTGCGGCCGCCGGTGAGCACGTCGTCGATGGCCTCGAAGACCGCGTCGTCGGGGTCGGTGATGGCGGGGCGGTGATAGGAGACGATCACCTGCGGTTGCGCCGGGTCCACCAGGGTAACCCGCTTGGCGGCGGCCTGCGGCGGCTCGACGGTGCGCAGCGGCGGCGCCGGCGGTCGCGCCGGGATGCGTCCGAAGCGCTCGTCGAGCAGCGGGATGAGCGTCCGCGGGTGGACGTCGCCGACGATGGCGGTGACCATGCTGGCAGGCACGTAGTGGGTGCGGAAGAAGGCCTCGGCATCGGTGCGGGTGATGGATTCGAGGTCGCTCACGTAGCCGATCGTCGGCTGGTGGTACGGATGGGCGGCGAAGGCGGTCTCCACCAGCAGCTCGGAGAGCCTGCCCAGCGGCTCGCCGTCGATCCGCATCCGGCGTTCCTCCTGCACCACGTCGCGCTCCTCGTAGAACTCGCGGAAGACGGGGTGCCAGAAGCGGTCCGACTCGATGGCGGCGAAGAGCTCGATCTGGTTGGCCGGCAGCGAGTAGAAGTAGCGCGTGTCGTCGGCGCCGGTCGTGGCGTTGACCCCGACGGCGCCGGCCTCGGACAGGATCTGGTCGAGCTCGTTCTTGACCACGAAGCGCTCGGCCTCGGCCTCGAGATGCTTGAACCGGGCGAAGAGGCGGGCAACCTCCTCGGTGGCCGGCGCCTTGGTGCGCGGCGCCAGGCGCGCGCGCTGGTAGGCCTGGTAGGCCTCTTCGAGCGCGTCCATGGCGCGCTTCTCGCCCACCGGGTCGCGGGTGCCGATCTTCTCGGTGCCCTTGAATGCCATGTGCTCGAACATGTGCGCGAGGCCGGTGATCCCCGGCACCTCCTGCACCGAGCCGACGTCGGCGATGGTGCAGAACGAGAAGACCGGCGCGACCGGGCGCTCGACCAGGATGAAGGTCCAGCCGTTGGCCGTCACGTGGACCGTGGTGCGGGCCGCAAAGGCCTGCAGCTCCCGGCTGCCGGCACCTGGCACTTGGGCGGCGGCGGGAGACACCGCCAGGAGGGCGGCGGCGAAGGCCAGGGGGGCGGCGAGAGCTTGGGCAGGGACCATGGCGGTCGGCGGTGCTCGGCGAGGCCGAGTGGGAGTGTAGCCCAGGTGGCGGGCCCCGCATCGCCGGTTGCCGCGCCGGGTGCCGCCGCGCTATCGATTTCTCCGGGACATGCCACTAGAGTGTCGCGCGGGAGGTCCCGCAATGGATGACGAGGCGAGAGTCGATCGGACGACCAGCCGCCGCGCGTTCCTTGGCCGCGGCTTGCTGGGCGGCGCCGCGCTGACGGTGGCGGCACCGCTGCTTGCCGGCGAACCGGCGCCGCCCGAGGCCGCCACGGGCGCCCCGGCCCCGGCGGCGGACGGCTTCGAGCTGGCCGAGGCCACCATCGCCGAGCTGCAAGCGGGGATGGCCGCCGGCCGGCTGACCTCGCGCGGGCTGGTCGAGGCTTACCTGGCGCGCATCGCGGCGCTCGATCGCCGCGGTCCGAGGCTGCGCGCCGTCCTCGAGGTCAACCCCGAGGCGCTGGCCATCGCCGGCGCGCTCGACGCCGAGCGGCAGGCGAAGGGCGCGCGCGGGCCCCTCCATGGCATCCCCATCCTGCTCAAGGACAACATCGGCACCCACGACCGCATGACCACCACCGCCGGCTCGCTGGCGCTGGCCGGCTCGGTGCCGGCGAGCGACGCCCGGGTGGCGCGGCGGCTGCGCGAGGCGGGCGCGGTGCTGCTCGGCAAGGCCAACCTCTCCGAGTGGGCCAACTTCCGCTCCAACCGCTCGTCGAGCGGCTGGAGCGCCCGCGGCGGGCAGTGCCGCAACCCCTACGTGCTCGACCGCTCGCCGTCCGGCTCGAGCTCGGGCTCGGCCGCGGCCGCCGCCGCCAACCTGTGCGCCGCCGCGATCGGCACCGAGACCGACGGCTCGATCGTGTCGCCCGCCGGCCACTGCGGGCTGGTGGGCATCAAGCCCACGGTCGGCCTGCTCAGCCGCTCGGGGATCGTGCCCATCGCGCACAGCCAGGACACTGCGGGGCCGCTGGCGCGCACCGTCGCCGACGCGGCCATCCTGCTGGGGGCGATGGTGGGCGCTGGCCGCGCCGATCCCGAGGATCCGGCGACGCTCGGCGGCGGCCGCGCGCTTGCCGACTACACGCCCTTCCTGCGCGCCGATGGCCTCAGGGGCGCACGGCTCGGCGTGGCCCGCAAGCACCTCTTCACCCCCACCGCCGCCGACCCGCTGATCGAGGAGGCGATCGCCGAGATGCGGCGCCAGGGGGCGGAGGTCGTCGACCCTGCCGACGTCGCGACCGCCGGCCAGCTCGACGGCCCCGAGCTCGAGGTGCTGCTCTACGAGTTCAAGGCGGATCTCAACGCCTACCTGGCGGCGCTCGCCGGTCGGCCTGGCGCCGGCACCGCCGCGTCAGGCGCCAGCGACCACCCCGCGGGCGCGCCCGTCCGCAGCCTGGCCGAGCTGATCGACTTCAACGAGCGGCACCGCGAGCGGGAGATGCCGTTCTTCGGCCAGGACCTGCTGGTGAAGGCCCAGGCCAAGGGGACCCTGGCCGATCCGGCCTACCGCAAGGCGCTGGCGCGCTGCCGCCTGCTGGCGCGCCGCCGCGGCATCGACGCAACCCTCGCCCGGCACCGCCTCGACGCCATCGTCGCGCCGACCGGCGGTGCGCCCTGGCTGATCGACCTGGTCAACGGCGACGCGCCTTCGGGGGGCAGCTCGACGCCGGCGGCGGTGGCCGGCTATCCCAGCATCACGGTGCCGGCGGGAGAAGTCTCGGGCCTGCCGGTCGGCATCTCCTTCTTCGGCGCCGCCTGGAGCGAGCCGACGTTGATCCGCCTGGCCTATTCCTTCGAGCAGGCCACCCGGCATCGCCGGCCGCCGCGCTTCCAGCTGGCCGTCGAGCTGCCTGCCGAGGCGGTGGCCGGCGCCCCGGACGGGCAGGCCGGCGCCGGCTGATCGCGGGCGTCTCCGGCGCCGATCTTGCTACATTCAACCGGGTTGTCGCGACGGCGGTCCGGGGCTGCCGGAGTGGGGGCGCCCCGCGGGGCCGCGGAGGAGGGGACTGATGGCCGGACCAGGTTCGACGGGCAACGTCATCGCGGCTCTCGCCAGCTTCTTCATCCCGGGCCTCGGCCAGCTCCTCCAGGGCCGGATGCTGATGGCGATCGTCCAGGTGGTGCTCGCCGCCGTGCTGTGGTTTTTCCTGCTCGGCTGGGCAATCCACCTGTGGTCGGTGATCGACGCGGCGGTGTACAAGCCGCGGTAGGGCGCCTTTGATGATGGGCGCTGCCGAGGCCGGTCGTGCCAGACGGCTGCCTCGACGGAGCGCTTGGAGAGGTTCACGCCCGCCTCCGGCCGTGAAACGCTCGTGACCATCGGACCGACCGACGAACAGCAAGAGCGAGCGCGCCAACTGTCGCTCGATGCTCGCAAGAACGTCCCGGGTGTGGTCTTCGCCTGTCTGTTGCCAGGCGAACTAAAGGTCGTGCTCTACCCGGGCTACGGTATCGCTGCCGGGCCGCTACATGACATACCTGTTTCTGTCGTTCCACATCACCTCCGAATGCCTAACACCAAACTCTGGATCGAGTTCGACGCTCAGTGGAAGCCCGTCAAGGTATGGTCCAGAATCGAGCTCGTCGGGCCAGACCCGGGCTACTAGGCGGGAGCCCCCTCCCCTCCGCCTGCTGGTGGAAGGGAGGGGGGGCGACTGAACTGCGGAGGGGGGACGGGAGCGCTACTGGGACGGGTCCGAGGGCCCGTCCCCGTGGTGCCTGAAGAAGGGATGCGCGGCCAGCATCTGCTTGTACTGCGCGAGCTGGTCGGGGTTGAGCAAAGCTTCGAGCTGCTGGTGAAACGCCTCCATCACCGGCTTGATCTGCGCCCGGTTCTGGTGCATCTGGATGACCAGCTGGCCGACCGTGGCGGCGTCGGGGCTAGGGGCGGCGAGCGCCGCCTTGAGCTGGGTGTGCAGCGCCTGCTGCGCCTGGTGCAGCGGCGCCATCTTGGCGTGGAGGTCCTGGGCCAACTGCTTGGCGCTGGCCTGCTGCTCCGCGGTGAGGTTGAGCTTCTGGGACAGGTGCTGCAGGTGCATGGCGAAATGGGCGGCATGGTCCTGGACGGCGGCCTGGTCGTCCGGCGCTGAGCCCAGGGCGCCCAGCGCGGGCACGGCGAGCAGCGCCAGCGTCGCCGCCAGCGCGAGGAGGGCAACTGCGCCCAAGGGCTTCTTTCTCGGCTCTCTCATGAAGTCTCCTTATGGATATACGCTCCAGACAACCCGGAGTTGCATCGGCGTTGCGCATCCGGCTCCCGTGGTATCGAGTTTGGGATGCCAGCGTGCGCCTACAACCCGTCAGACGGCTGGAATGTGAGGCTGGTTACACCGCCGGTGCGGCTCGCGGGTGGGGCGCGGGTTGGGCCCGCGCCGCTGGCGGCTAACGGCGGCGGCGCGGCGCAGGCGCCGCGGCGGGGCGGGCGATGGCGTGCAGGAACTCGGGGCAGGCCAGGGTGTTGAGCACGTGGCGCGGCTCGAGGCCGGCGCGGCGCGCCTGCTCGACGCCGTAGCGCATCGTGCCCAGCTCGGCGACCCGGTGCGAGTCGGTGCTGATGACGATCCGGCAGCCGAGCTCGCGCGCCAGCACCAGGTGGGTGTCCTTCAGGTCGAGCCGGTTGGGCGAGGCGTTGAGCTCGACGGCGACGCCCAGCTCGGCGGCGCGCGCCAGCACGGTCTCGACGTCCATGGCGATGGGCTTGCGGCGGTTGATCTTGCGGCCCGTGGGGTGGGCGAGGATGTTGACCTCGGGATGCTCGAGGGCCCGCAGGACGCGCTCGGTCTGCTGCTCGGCGGGCAGCTCGAAGCGGGAGTGGATCGACACCACGACGAGGTCGAGGCCGGCGAGCAGCTCGTCCTCGAGATCGAGGGTGCCGTCGGCCAGGATGTCGACCTCCATGGCGCGCAGCAGCTGGATCTCGGGGTGGCGGGCGCGGATGGCGTCGATCTCGAGCCATTGCAGCTTGAGGCGCCGCGCGTCGAGGCCGTTGACCATCGCCAGCGCCTTGCTGTGGTCGGTGATCGCCATGTACTCGTAGCCGTGGGCGGCGCAGCCGGCGACCATCTCCTCGAGCGTGTTGCGGCCGTCCGACCAGGTCGAGTGCATCTGCAGGTCGCCGCGCAGGTCGGCCACCTCGATCAGGCGCGGCAAGCGGCCTAAGGCGGCGGCCTCGATCTCGCCGCGGTCCTCGCGCAGCTCGGGCGGGATCCAGGCCAGGCCGACCGTGGCGTAGACGTCGGCCTCCTCGCGGCCGGCGATCCACACGCCGCTGTCCTCGCTGCCGCCCGTGCCGCCGGCGCCGCCGGCGCCCGAGTCGCCGGCCCCGAGCCGGAAGGCGCCGTACTCCGAGATCCGCAGGCCGCGTTCGACCGCCCGCCGGCGCAGCTTGACGTTGTGCTCCTTCGAGCCGGTGAAGTAGAGGAGCGCGGCGCCGTAGCAGTCGGGCGGCACGACGCGCAGGTCGACCTGCAGGCCGTTGCCCAGGGTGATCGTCGAGCGCGTGTCGCCCGCCATCAGCACCTCGCCGACCTGCGGGTAGGCCAGCAGGCGGGCCATCACCGGCGCCGGCTCCCGGGCGGTCGCCAGCAGATCGACGTCGCCCACCGTCTCGCAGCGCCGGCGGTAGCTACCGGCGACCTCCAGGCGCTCGAGCTCGGGGCATTCCGAGAGGTAGCCGACCAGCGGCTCGATGAAGCGCTCGGCGTCGGCCAGCAGGAAGCGGCTGGTGTGCTGGCGGTAATCCTCGATGCCGGCGAGGATCTTGGTCTGGGTCTTCTCGCCGAAGCCGGCGAGCGCGGCCACCCGCCCGTCGCGGGCTGCCGCCTCGAGCTCGTCGACGCTCGCGATGTGCAGCTCGTCCCACAGCTTGCGGGCCTTCTTGGGGCCGACGCCCGGCAGGTGCATCAGCTCGACCAGCGTGCGCGGCACCTCGGCGAGCAGGCGATCGCGAAAGGCGAGAGTGCCGGTCGTCACCAGCTCGCCGATGTGGGCGGCCATCTCCTTGCCGATGGCCGGCAGGGCGGTCAGCGCCGCGCCCTCGGCCACCATGCGGGCCAGCGGCCGGGTCTGCACCTCGACGGTGCGGACGGCGTTGCGGTAGGCGCGGATGCGGTAGAGGTCGCCGCCCTGGATCTCCAGGACGTCCGCCACCTCCGCCAGCGCGCGGGCGATCTCGACGTTGTCCAAGCGGTCTCCCGGCTCGTGGCCCGAGGCGCGCGCGCCGGCAGGCGCACACCGCCGCGAGCATGGTACCGCAACGACCGCGGCCATCGCGGCAGCGCGGCAGCGGCAGCGGCAGCGCGGCAGGCGGCACCGCGGCAGGGCCGCATTGCGCGGACGCCGCGGATCGCCTACTGTGCCCGCCGGAGGAGACCATGCCCGACGCGCCGCCGCGCACGCCGCAGGATGCCATCACCATCTATACCGATGGGGGAGCGGACCCCAACCCCGGCCCGGGCGGCTGGGGCGTGGTGCTGATCCATCCGGCGAGCGGCCGCGTCCAGGAGCTGCTGGGCGGCGAGCCAAGAACCACCAACAACCGCATGGAGCTGACCGCCGCGATCCGCGCCCTCGAATCGCTGCGCCAACCCTGCCGCGTCGAGATGCACACCGACTCGCAGTACCTGCGGCGCGGGATCACCGAATGGCTGCCGGGCTGGATCGCCCGCGGCTGGCGGCGGCAGACCGGCGAGCTGCAGAACGAAGACCTGTGGCGGCGGCTGGCGGCGGCGGTGGCGGACCACGAGGTGAGGTGGAGGTGGGGGAAGGGGCACGCCGGGGACCGCCACAACGAGCGCGCCGACCAGCTGGCGAGCGCCGCGATCCGCGAGCAGCGCGCCGCAGCGGCCGCGGCCGGCGCGGCAGCCGCCGCCGGCGAGGCGGGCGCGGCGGCAGTGCCCGAGCCCCCGCAGTTCGAAGCGTTCCTGCGCGTCTCGATGACGGCGCGCGGAGGCGGCTGGGCGGCCCTGATCCGCCCCGCGGGCGGCGCCGGCAGCGCCGGGGATGCGATGAGCGCCGAGCGGGCGGCTGCCGGCGAAGCTCACGCGCCCGCCAGCACCGCGGACGGCGCGGAGCAGGGCGAAACGGTGCTCAGCGGCGGCCTGCCGCCGGGGGCCGCGGCGACCTCCAACGCGCTCGACCTGGCCGCGGCGGCGGCGGCGCTTCAGGCGCTACCTGAAGGCGCCTCAGTCGCGGTGCATACCGTCTCGGACTACCTGCGGCACGGCGCCAGCCGCTGGCTGCCGGCCTGGCAGCGGCGGGGTTGGAAGACGCAGGAGGGCAGCCCGGTCCTCAACCGGGAGCTGTGGGAGCGGCTTGCCGCGGTGATCGCTGCGCGGCGGGTGAGCTGGCCCGAGGTCAAGGGCCGCGAGGTCGAGGAGCTGGACCGCCTGGCCCCGATCGCCAAGGCCGCGGCGCAGGGACAGGCCAACCGGCAGTAGAGGCGCCGCCAGTGCCGAAACGCCCCAAGGTCCGCGCGCAGCTCCTCGATTACGGCTGGCTCGAGGCCAGGCTCGGCGCGAAGGGCGTCGACGCCCTGCTGGCGGACTTCGACGCTGTCGCCGGCGATGGGGGCGACCCCGAGCTCCGCCTCGTCCAGGCCGCCCTGCGTCTCGCCGCCCACGCGCTGGCGGAGCACCCGGAGGAGCTGCCCGGCCAGCTCGTCGGACGCCTCCTCCACCGCACCGAGCCGGCGGTGGCCGCGCTGCGCGAGCGGGCGCGTCCGGCGGCGCGCCGGCCCTGGCTGCGTCCTCTGGTTTCGGGCCTGGCACCGGCAGGGGGGGCGATGCTGCGGACGCTGACCTGCCTCGCCACGAACTTCTCGGCGCTCGCGGTCCTGCCCGACGGCCGCGCCGTCTCGGCCTCGTGGGACAGCACTCTGAGAGTCTGGGACCTGGCCACCGGCTAGACCACCTGGATCCTCGCGGGCCACTGGGCCTGGGCCTACGAGCTGGCGGCGCTGCCCGATGGCCGCGTC
>DASZHY010000414.1:0-1579 GCA_035949675.1 Thermoanaerobaculia bacterium | reverse complement strand
ATGGGCTGCACCTGGCGAGGTTCGCCGCAGCTCGCCTCCGGGGCGCCTGATCAGTGCGGTGGACATGGCGGCCATGCTCGCTGCGACCGGGAGGTGTTCACCGATGCGGCGGTCATCTGCCGGAGCGCGCGGTGAGCTCCGGCCAGCGGGGGGATGCTGGCCCGCGGGTACCTGACCGGCGCGCGGCGCCGCGGGCGGACAAGTCGCAGTGAAGGGCACGAACCGAACCGGGTCGTGCCCAATTTCACGCAATTCCGGCCCTTGGCCGGACGCTTGGGCCGGTCGGCCCGCTGTGCTGACGCTGGTCAAGAGTGGCGCGCTGGGAGGCGTTGAGCGCGCTGGGAGGGACTCGAACCCCCCAGCGTTCTGGTCCGCAGGCACCCAAAGAGCTTCCGGTCCCGTTCAAATCAGTCCGCTAACTCGGGCACGCGCTTCCCGCAGTTCGTATCTGTCCGAACTGGCGGGACATCGTTGCGCCCGGTGGCTCCCACCGGGCGAACGATCTCTCGGCCAGACCGAAAATTTACCACAAATTCTAGAATAAAATTGCCAGTTAATGGCTTCCAGTGTAGCGTGGGAAACAGACACCAGGGATCAGCCGCCGCCCGGCGGCCAGCGCCCAGGGGGTCATCCAAGGAAGCCAAAGCCATGTTCCTCATCGGCCTGGTCATCGTCGTCATCATCCTCGCGGCGCTCATGCTGCGTCGCCGCCACCGCATCCTCGCGGCGCTCATGCTGCGCCGCCGCCGCTAGCCGCCAGAACGCGCTCACAGCCGCGCACTGGGACACCGTCCCGCACCAGCCGCCCGGGCCGCGAAGCGGCCGGCCACGCTGCACTTAGCCGCCGCGCGTGTTTTGAGTGCTTTTTTTTCTTGCGTAGTGGCAGCATTGCCCTTGCCTGGGCGCAGCGCAACTAGCCGCCTGTACTAGAACAGTCCCTTCAGTCCGGTTCATTGGAGGCGCGCAGATCGGCGTGATCTGCGCGCGTGTACCACGAGGGCTTGGTCATCGAGCCCCGCGTGATACCTAATCGCGGTGCCGTAACGCGAGGCCGGGCGCTGGTGCCGTGTGCTTACTGCGTTGTAGCGGGGCCGGGCGGAGGTGGCGGGGTGGCGTCGCTGTTCAGCTGCTGTCTCTTAGCAGGGGACGGAGTGCTTCGAGGGTCGAGGCGTCTTCGATGGTGGCCGGTACGGGCTCGTCGTTTCCGTCCGCGATGCCGCGCATGGTCTTGCGCAGGATCTTGCCGGAGCGGGTCTTGGGCAGCGCGGCGATGATGTCGACCCGGCGCAGGGCGGCGACGGGGCCGATCTGGCCGCGGATCAGGTCGACGAGTTCGGCGCTCAGCGCGCCGGGGTCGGCGTCGATGCCCGCTTTGAGCACGACGAACCCGCGCGGGATCTGGCCTTTGAGCTGGTCGTGGACGCCGATGACGGCGCACTCGGCGACGGCGGGGTGGCTGGCGAGGACTTCTTCCATTTCGCCGGTGGACAGCCGGTGGCCCGCGACGTTGATGACGTCGTCGGTGCGGCCCATCACGTACAGGTATCCGTCGCTGTCGCGGTATCCGCCGTCTCCGGTG
>DASZHY010000413.1:0-3327 GCA_035949675.1 Thermoanaerobaculia bacterium | reverse complement strand
CCTTCGCGCTAGTATCGTAGCCGGGAGGTGCCCCCAGCTCTCCCGGGAGGACGTTCTGATGCGATGGATCTGGTTGACCGCCGTCATGGCGGCACGGGCAGCGGTAACGGCGCTGCCAGTGCTGGCGGCGCTGCCGGCGCTGGCGGCGCCGCCGGCGCTGGCGGCGGACACCGCGGCGAGCCAGGTGACCGTACCGCCGGCCCACGTGCCGGCGGTGCCAGGCGCCCCGGTCCGGGACGCGGCCCGGGCGGCGCCGGCGAGACTGGCCTTCGCCCTGCCGGCGGCGTGGATCGGCGAGCAGCCGGCCAGTACCATGCGCCTGGCGCAGGCCAAGATCCCGGGGCCGGCAGGGAGCGGCGAGTTCGCCATCTTCTACTTCGGCGCCGGCGGCGGCGGCGGTGCGGAAGCCAACATCGCGCGGTGGATCGAGCAGATCGAGCAGCCGGCGGCATCTCCCAAGCGCGGTTCCTTCTCGGCGCACGGGCTCGAGATCCAATGGGTCGAGGTGGCGGGAACCATGAAGGCGAGCACGATCGGCATGGGTCCGACGACCGCCAAGCCCGGCTCGCGCCTCCTGGGTGCCGTGGTGGAGGGGCCGGGAGGGCCGTGGTTCGTCAAGGCCATCGGCCCCGACGCGACGGTGGCGGCGGCGCGCGCCGCTTTCCTGGACCTGCTGCACGGACTGCGGGCCGCGGCGCCATGAACGGCGAGCCGTCGCCTGACGCAGAGCGGCCGCCGGCGCCAGCCAGCGTCGCCTGCCGCGCCGTCTCTCCCGGCGACGAGGAGCTCCTCTACCGCATCTACGCCAGCACGCGTTTCGAGGAGCTGGCGCCGGTCCCCTGGACCGCGGCGCAGAAGGAAGCCTTCCTGCGCATGCAGTTCCGGGCGCAGTCGGTGGACTACGCCGCGAACTTCCCCGATGCCGCCTTCCAGGTGATCCTGGTGGACGGCGCCCCGGCCGGCCGCCTCTACGTCGACCGCCGCGGCGACGAGCTGCGCATCGTCGACATCGCGCTGCTGCCCGAGCATCGCGGCACCGGGATCGGCGGCGCCCTGCTGCGCGGCCTGCTGGCCGAGGCGGCGGCCGCCGGCAAGGCGGTGCGCATCCACGTCGAGCAGATGAACCCGGCGTTGCGGCTCTACGAGCGCCTGGGCTTCCGCCGCACCGGCGGCGACGGGGTCTACTTCCTGATGGAGTGGACCGCCGGCGCGGGCGGCGTCGAGGCCGACCAGCCCGGCGGCGGCGAGGGCGGCTGACCCGGCGGCGCCGGCAGCGCCGGTAGCGCCAGTCGCAGCCAGGCGCCCATCGGCTCCGCGGTCAGGTGAAGACCGCCTGGTAGAGCGGTCCCTGCGAGTCGGGATTGATCGGCACCATGAACAGCTCGAGCGCACCCATGGAGGCGTGCTCGAGCCGGTAGTTCCCCTGCCGCAGCCAGGGGCTGCGCGGCCCGCGGAAGACCAGCGAGAAGGAGCGCCGGTTTTGCCCCGGTGTCTGCCCGCCGGTGGTGATCTCGACGAGCTCCAGGTCGAGCGGTTCGCCGGCGCCGGCAAGGTGCAGCCGGAAGCTGCTGCCGGAGTGGGGAGCGAAATCCTCGTCGGTGAGTGCTGCCAGGTCGGTCATGGGCACGTTCGCGGCGAAGGTGGCGCGGCCTACTCCAAGGCCGCCTCGGCCAGCTGGCCGGGATAGCTGGTGTCGACGCGCGCCGCCGATTCGACCAGCTCCTTGGCGGCCATCACGTAGGGCAGCAGCGACGCCAGGCTGCCCTTGACCAGCTGCAGCTTGCCGCGCATCAGGCCGGGGATCGGCTCGAGCCGGCGCTCGAGCACCTGCCGCCAGGTGCGGGGATCGGCGCTCAGCTGGAATGGCGTCGCCGCGAGGTCCTCGGCGGTGGCGACCCGGGCGTCGCGGCACTCACCCTGGTACAGGTCGAGGAAGATGCAGCGCTCTTCGGGCAGGCCCAGGCCCGGATCGGCCTTCATCACCAGCACCAGCGGCCACTGCCAGCTTCGCGCCGCTGCCTGGTAGGCAGCGTTGGCGCGGATCTGGTCCTGCCACGCTTGCGCCCACTCCAAGGTAAAGAGCTCTCGCGTCATCGCCGGTCTTCCTTTTCCCGGATCCTACCCCGGTTCCATTGCTAATGGGTGCCGGCGCGCGTCTCGACGCGGAACCGATCGCCCAGCCAGGCGGCAAGGCCGCCGCCGGTCAGCCACCCCCTGGCCGCCGCGTCGTGGCGCAGATAGGCATCGAGGAACGCGGTCGAGATCGCCTTGAGCGGGCCCGCGAGCGCCGCATCGCGTTCGGGTGCAATGGCTCCCGCGGGAGGGCTCGGAGCTCCTCCGGCCTTGTCGCCTGCCGCCGCAGCGGGGGCGGAGACGACCGTCACCAGCACCTGGTCCACGCCGGAGATCCGCTCGAAGGCCACGCGCCTTGCCGCCGCCTGCTGGTCGTTCTCGCCGCCGGCCTTGGCGCCCCCTGCAGTGGCGCCCCCCGCCTTGCCGCCGCCCCGCGCCGCGCCACCCCCTGCCTGGCCGCCCCCCGCTTTGCCGCCCCCCGCCGCCCCGGTGAAGTACAGGCAAGGCACCTTCACGTTCTCGAAACGCAGCTTCTCGAGCTGCGGCCCCGCCACGGGCGGCAAGCCGAACAGCAACGCCGCCTTGACTCGCGGATCGGGCAGCGAGCTCTCCTCGCCGTCCTTGCCGACGATGGCCAGGCCGGCGGCGGAGAGTGCCGTCCAGGCGCCCGCGTTGCTGCCGCCGACGGCGACCGCCTTGAGGTCGACGCGGCCTTGCAGCACCGGCGAGCTCGCGGCCAGGGCGGCCACCTGATCGAGCGCGAAGACCAGGTCGAGCAGGCGGGTGAGACCGGTCTGAGGGGCGCGCGCCGCCTTGATCAGGCCCTCGCGCCCGCCGGTCTTGAAGGTCTGCTGGTCGGTGCCCAGGTGCTGGACGTGGACCGAGATGAAGCCGTGGCTAGCCAGGTGGCGGCCGAGGAACTCGAAGCTGGCGCGGCCGGCGCCGAGGCCGGACGAGAACACCACCACCGGGAAGGGTCCGGGGTCGCGCCGCGGGAAGTAGACCCGCACCGGCACCGGCCGGTGCCGGTCCTGATCGAACCAGTCGAGGTTCATGTCCTCGACGCCGTACTGCCCGGGCACGGGAGCGAAGCGGGACGACGCGGCCGGCGCGCCCGGGGCCGCCGCGCCCGGGGCCGCGGTTCCGGGCGCCGGCGCCGCAGGCCCTGGGGCCGCGGATAGGAGGGCCGCCGCGACGGCAGCGCAGCAGGCGAGCCACACGGCAGCGGCCGGGCGCCGCGTCGCGCTCCTCCTG
>DASZHY010000412.1:0-1743 GCA_035949675.1 Thermoanaerobaculia bacterium | reverse complement strand
GCCACAGCTGAGGCAGAGGCGCAGGTGCACCCAATGGCCGCCGATCTCCAGGCACTCCTTGCAGCCGCTCCCGCTCGGCGTGACGTCGCGGATCTGATCGGTGTGGGTGCATCCGGTGGCAGGCATGTGGCTCTCCTTTCGATGGGGCCGGACCCCAAGCTGCTTCCCCAAGAGAGCCTATCCGACCTGTCAAGGGGATGGGAGGCTGGGGGAGGCCGGGAGCGGTGCTCGCCAAGCGCGGTGGCTGTGGGCGGTGCGGGCGGTGCGGGCCGTGGCGGCGGGTCGGCGAGGACGGGTAAGGGTGGGGAGTATTAAGATCGCAGGCGTGGCAAGCACCGCGGCAAGGCCCAAGGAAGCTGGCGGCGGCGCCGGTTCCGCTCCGGCCGGCTCGGCCGGAGCTCCGACCGGGGCCGTGGGGCGGGCGCAGCTCGCGGCGGTTGCCGCCGCCGGCTCGCTGGTGGTGCTCAAGGGCGTGGCCGCCTGGCTCACCAGCTCGCTGGCGCTCGGCGCCGCCGCCCTCGACTCGGCGGTGGACGTCTTCGTCTCGAGCGCCAGCTACTTCGTGGTGCGGCGGAGCGCGGCGCCGCCGGATGACGATCATGCCTACGGCCATGGCCGGTTCGAGACCCTGGCCGCGCTCGGCCAGGGGCTGCTGCTGCTCGCCGCCGCCGTCGGGCTGATCGTCGCAGGGGCCCAGCGCCTCGTGTCCCACCAGGTGCCGCAGTCCATCGAGCTGGGGATCGCGGTGCTGGCCGCTGCCATGGTTTCCAGCTGGCTGGCCAGCCGGCTCCTGGCGAGAGCCGCCGCCGGCACCGGCAGTCCCGCCCTGCGTGCCGACAGCATTCACTACCGGGCCGACCTCTGGGTCAACGCGGGAGCGCTGCTAGCCCTCCTGATCGTCCGCTGGGCTCGCTGGCCGGCTGCCGATCCGCTGCTGGCCATCGCGGTCTCGATCGTCGTGCTCCGCGCCGGCGGCCGGCTGGTGATCGACTCCGTGGGCGACCTCTCGGACCGCGGCCTGCCGCCCCAGGAGCTGCGCCGCATCGAGGCCATCGTCGCCTCCTTCGCCCCCGAGGTGATCGGCCTGCACGACCTCAGGACGCGCCGCAGCGGCAGCCGCCGGCTGATCGAGCTCCACCTCGAGATCCCGCGCGCGGTGACCTTCGAGGAAGCCCACGCCCGCGGGGCCCGCATCCGCCGCGCCATCGAGAGCGAGCTTCCCAGGTCCCGGGTCCTGGTCCACACCGACCCGGTGTAGTGCGCAGCGCACGGCCAGTCACGCGCCTTGGCGGGCTGCACTCTGCCGCAGCACGTCGCGGCAGACCGCGGCGATGTTGCGGGCCGCGGCATGGTTCTGGATGGGCATCAGCCGCTTGAGCTGGTCGAGGTCGAAGTACGAATGGATCTCTTTGCCAAGGGCGAGGCCGACGAACACGGTCGAAGAGTACTGGGTGATGAGGACGTCGCAGTTGGCGATCATCTCCTCGGCGCTGCCGTCGGCGTAGACCAGCGCGCCCGGGCATGTCACCTCGATCTCGCGGCTGGCCCGCGCTGCGTTCTCGTTTGGGTGCAGCTTGAAGATCAGCTGACGGCCGGCGGCGATGTCGCGGCAGCGCGCGAGGAATGCCTGGCGGTCATCGCGCTTCAGGGTCTCGCGCGCGTCCGACGAGCAGACCAGAACGAAGTGGCGATGCGGGAAGCAGTTGTCTGCGTAGCGCAGCAGAGTGTCTGCCACGCGACCTT
>DASZHY010000411.1:0-1847 GCA_035949675.1 Thermoanaerobaculia bacterium | reverse complement strand
ACGACTACGACTACGTCCTGTTCGCGCCAGCGCGGCTGATGCGTTTGTCGCGCCGCGAGGGGGCCGTCAAGGTCGAGATGGTGGTCGGCGAGGCTGGCACCGCGTGGAAGGCGCTGGCGCTCGACCCGCTGGACGGCTCGGTATGGGTGGCGACGGAGGAGTTCGTCCTGGTCCACGTCCTGCCGTCGCTACGCAAGGACAAGGTGCCGCTGCAGCGCGTCGCCGGGACCGGCGGCTTCGTGCGCCTCGTGGCGGCGCGTGACGCGCTTTACGCGGTGCCCACGTGTGCAGACGACAGCGTCTGGCGGATCGACCGCACGGGCAAGGTCCTCTCCTCGGCGTTCCCCGTCGTGCGCGATACCGCCGAGCCGGCTGCCGTGAGCCAGCTCTGTTCCCGGGTGCGCCTGGACCGCGACCCGGACGGCAACGTCGTGGCCTGGGACTGGCGGGAGCGCAAGCTCCACCGCGTGGACGCGCACGGCACCTGGACCGAGGCCGACGGCGGGATCTTCGCTTCCCTGCCCGACGCCCGCACGCTGAAAGGTGTGGACGTGGGCTCGCGCGGTGAGCAGTGGTACTTTACAGGCGCCGCCGGCCTGTTTCTGTGGAAGGGCAAGCCGGTCTTCCTCGGCGCGCCGACCATCCGCAGCCTCGGTAGGGGGGGCGCCGACACCGTGCTCCTGGTCCCCGAGCCGGGCGGCGCGCGCGAGGTGATCGAGAGCTGCCGCGGTGCCAGCATCCTGCGCGTCGCGACGACGGCCAGCCGCTACGCGGCGCTGGCGCACCACGGCATCGTGCTCGGCGACCTCGCCGACGCTCCCGACCTGCCCTGAGCCTGACCGACCTCTCACCTGGTTGAAGCGGTCGCCTGGAGGCGGCGGCGTAGCCGGCCCGAGGTGGCGCGGCTCCGGTGAGATCAAGGCTCTTTGCCTGCTGCCTCCTTGCCTCCTTGACGGCGCTAGAACCAAAGCAGCGCCGCTCGCTTCACTCGGGCGGACTGCGATGTGCGGGCGGCCTCGAGCCGTGACGCCCGCTAGCCGCGGCGCGCCAGGCGGGCGGCGAGCAACCGCCGCTACAGGTTGTGAACCACCAGCAGCACGAGCATCAAGACGAAGCCCCCGATCAGGACCCAGGGGCCGGAGCGGTCCAGGAGCGGAATCGGGTTCCTGCCGAGCGACGCCTCGACCTGCTTGGGGTCCGGTGGATCGCCGCGCCGGCAGACGTCGCAGAGCCTTAGATACGTCTTCTTTTCCACCACGCGGAAGATCCAGTTCAAGCTGCCGCAGCGATACTGAAGGTAGAGGTGAAAGGGCTGCAGCTTGCCGCAGGTGGAGCAGCGCTCCGCGTCGACCGGTCCGAGGTCGATCGTCTTCCATTCCCAGCTCAGGTGCAGCATTGCGCCACCTCCCCGCGATTGAGCATAGGTACCTCAACCTTATCGAGGTTCTCCGGACAGAGGCGTCGCAGAGTCTCCCTGCTCGCCTCGACGGCACATGTTGTCTCGCTTTACGACGCTGTTGTTCCACCTCTCGTCCCTGTGGCTGTAGCTGACGATCACCAGCGGCGGCATAACGGACCATTTTAGACTGCCAGCCACCGCCTCCCGTTGGCACCCACACCCACGCCACCCACGCGCGCCCAGCGAGGACTCGGACGGTCGTCCCGGCGATCCGCAGCGCAGCCTAGGCGCACGAGTTCCACGGGGACTTCCGTGAGGCGATCCCCAGGATCGCCGCGGCGGCCGTTGTCACGCGGTCGGGCCGCTTTGCGCATACGCAAGGGGAGGAGGTTCTCCATGCGCACGACCCTTGCCTACTTCACCTTGGCGTCGCTAACGACGGCAACCG
>DASZHY010000410.1:0-3122 GCA_035949675.1 Thermoanaerobaculia bacterium | reverse complement strand
CCGATGACTGAGAAGTGCACCGCGTTCTGGCCGATGGTGATCCGGTCGCCGTGGGTGAGCTCCTTTTCCTGGATCGGCTCACCGTTGACGAGCGTGCCGTTCGTGCTTCCCAGGTCGACGAGCCAGAACTGATCGCCTCTGCGCTCGAGGCGGGCGTGGTGGCCGCTGGTCGCGGGGTCTCTCAGGATCACGTCGTTGTCGGGCGACCGGCCGAGTCGCAGCGCGTTGTCGCCCGCCCGGTGGCTGTGCCCTGCATCGGGCCCGGTCTCGATGGTCAGGTCGGCCTGGCGACCCGTCGCCGGAGACGCGCCCGGTGCGGTCCCGAACGCCGGTTGGGCGTTGTGGTCGATCGCCATCGTCTCAGCGACTTCGGGCGTCGCCGGCGGCGGCTGCCATGCCGGCATGAGCGTGGTGGACTCGCGCGCCTCACCGGCCGGCTCCGACATCATCATCGTCGCGGCGACGTCGGGGACCATGGTTTCGGCCACGTCTGGCGGGGGCGGAGATGCCGGGGCGGACGGGGCCTCCCAGGGCAGGGTCGCCTGTGGTTCGGGCTGCGATGCTGCTTCAGCCGCGGACGCGGCGCCGGCGGCGAGCACGGCGTCGGTCGAGCTGGGCTCGGGCTCAGGCGCGACCGGTGCCGGAGCCGGAGGCGGAGGCGACCATGGAGCAGGGGCCGGCGGAGCCACGGGCGCGGGCGAGCTCCACGGCGGTGCGGCGGCCGCCGGCTCGGCGGGCGGTGGGGCCGGCGCGGACCAGGACGGCGCGGCGGGTGCCGCGGGCTCTTCGGTCTTGGGTATGTCCCACGCCGCGGCGGCTGGTGCCGTCCAGGCGGGTGCGACGGTCGGTGGTGGCGCCGCGGACGCGGGCGGCGGTGCACCCCAATCTGTGGAGGCGGGTGCAGCGGGTGCCGAGGCCGGCGGCGCGGGTGCGCTCCAGGCCGGAGCCGGAGGATTCCACGACGGCGCGGTCGGTATGGGTGATTGAGGGGAGTCGGCAGGCGCTCCCCACGCCGGCGCGGGAGCTGCTTCGGGAGGTGCGGCGTTCCACGACGGCGCCTCGGGAGGCGGGGCGGCCACGGGCGCGGGCGGCGCCGGAGGCGCGGGCGGCGGCGCACCCCACGAGGGTGCGGGTGCGGCTGGCGGGGGTGGCGGAGGCGCGGGAGAAGCTGCCGGCGCCGGTGCACCCCAGCTCGGCCCCCCTGGAGGAGCGGCGGCCGGGGGTGGAGGCGAGCCCCATGTCGGGGCAGGCGCTTGCGCTCCGCCCGGCGGCGGCGGCGCGGCGGGCGAACCCCAGGTCGGGGCAGGCGCGGCAGGCGGCGCGCCGGGCGCGCCCCAGGTTCCCTGCCGAGCAGGGGAAGCGGCGGGTTGGTCCCAGCTTGGCGAGGTCGATGGAGGCACCACGACGGTGGGGGCGATCGGGCTCTGCCCATGGACCGCCATGGCGGGCGGCGCCCAGGTCGAAGCGACTCCCGCGGTCTGAGCCGCCACGGGCGAGGCCGGGCGAACCGGCGGCGCCGACTTCTTCTTCCTGCGACGCCTGCGCAACCGCAAGTAGAGGACGCCGGCGATCAACGCCGTCAGCGCCAGGACTATGTATGCGTATTCAACCGGCATCCGGTAACGAGCCTCCCTTGGGCCGTTTCCGGCCTTAGATCAGTGACGTAAAGCAGCAATCGCGTAGTGCTGAAGTATGGCATCCGAGTACGGGACTTGAGGTCACGAATCGACTGATCCCTCGATCACCAGGCGCCCGGAGGCGATCCCCGGCACGGTGATGTCCGCCTCGAGCGAATGCGCGCCGGCGCCCAGCGGATCGCCACTGAGAACGTGTACCACGACGCGTCTTCCCAGCGGAAGATCAAGCCGTCGCGGCAGCGGCGCAAGCGCGGCATGGGTCTCGATGTGAAGCTGATGGCGCGTCAACACGACGCCGTCGAGGCGCAGGCCCGTCACGCCCACGAGCACCGCGGGTCTTGTCCGGTTCTCGAGCACGAAGCTCATGCCGTCCTTTTCGGTACGGAGGCTCGAGACGTCGGCCAGCCTCTCCGCGAGATAGCGCGGAATCTCGGGCCGGGGCCGCGGCGAAGGAACAGACGAGGTGACGCTGAAGAGGAGCTCGGTGCGGTCGACCTCATTCCCCGCCACCGTAAGAGTCGCCTCGAGCCTGTAGTCGCCCTCGGCCTGGAGCGGCAAGCTCAGCGTCGTCGCGCTCACGGCCGGCTCGAAGGCGGTCGGAATCTCGACATCGACCGAGCCCGAGTAGGACTTTCGCTGGATCGCGTCGCGAAGACGCTTGACCCCCTTACCGCTTGCAGCGCGCTCTCGGGCCAGCGACCAGCGGATCGACCCCCGTCCGGAAATCTCGGGGTCGTCGTTGACGATCACGAGCCGGGCGGCAAAAGGTTGATCGGGCCTCTGCAGGACTCCGAACGGCCGATCGGGCTCGAACGCGAGTGCCTCGATGATCACGCGCGTCGGCTCGAAGGCGCGCGCGAGCGCCGCGAGGGCCGGCTTCGGACGCCGAGCCGCGTCGACCAGCCCGAAGCCGATGCACGGAAATGGATCGATGAGGTGATAAGCGAATGCCCCCCAGCACGATTCGAATTTGCGCGTGCGCATGTGCTCGGCGGCGAAGCGCACGACGTCGGCCTGGTATTGCTGCGACGCCTCAACGTAGGACTCGAGGCTCTGATGAGCCGACGGCAGCCCGGCGCCACGCTCCGCCCAGTTCACTGGTTGAAACCCCGCATGCCGCCACGACGGTTCGTCGTCCGCAGCAGGCCATTGGGCGCCGATCTGCTCCCACACCGGCGAGTCGGCGTCGGGCAGCGACTGCGCGCCGAACGCGCTGACCATCATTGGCTCCACCTCGGCAAGGTCGGCCCACGACCCGGTGGACCATCCCAGCATCAGGTGCAGGTCGACGTCCCCCGACGCCGCCAGGGCCGGACGGCTCGGGTCGAGACGTTCGAAGGATGCTTTGAGCTCCTGGTCGATCGAGTGGTTTTGCCGCACAGCGTGGACCTCGCCGAGATCTGAGTTCGTGGCCAGCCACGGCGGGTCGTCATGGGCGACCCAGATGGCGACCGAAGGCCGGTTGTAAAGCATCTCGACCATCTC
>DASZHY010000409.1:0-43769 GCA_035949675.1 Thermoanaerobaculia bacterium | reverse complement strand
CGCGCCATCGTCGCCGGCGGCTCGTACGGTCCCGCGGGTTTCGACCCGCGCTGGGAGGTGCCCAAGGGCGCCCAGGTCGCGGACGGCGCCGACGGCGTGCGCCGCGCGGTCCGCGAGCAGATCGCCGCCGGGGCCGACTGGATCAAGGTCTACGCCGACTATCCGCGCCGCCCCGGCGCGCCGTCGACGCCCACTTTCTCGCAGGAAGAGCTGGCGGCGGCGGTGGACGAGGCCAAGAGCGCCGGCCTGCCGGTGGCGGCCCACGCCCACACCGCCGAGGGGATCCGCCGCGCGGTGCTTGCCGGCGTGGCGACCATCGAGCACGGCGATGGCGCCACCGCCGAGGTGCTCGAGCTGATGCGCCGGCGTGGCGTCGCGCTGTGCCCCACACTCGCCGCCACCGAGGCGGTGACCCGTTACGCCGGCTGGCGGCCAGGCCAGCCAGAGCCGCAGCGCCTGCGGGAAGCCCGCGCCGCCTTCGCCCGCGCCCTTGCCGCCGGAGTCATCATCGCCAATGGCAGCGACGCCGGAGTTTTCGCCCACGGAGACAATGCCCGCGAGCTAGAGCTGCTGGTCGCCTGGGGCATGACGCCGCGAGCCGCCCTGCGCGCTGCCACGACTACGGCGGCAACAGTCCTCGGCCGCGGCAGCGACCTGGGACGCATTGCCCCCGGCTATGTCGCCGACCTCGTGGCCTTGCAGGGCGATCCGCTCGCCGACATCGCCGCTGTGCGACACCCCGTGCTGGTGATCAAGGACGGCCGGGTCGTGGTCGATCGCCGTGCGGCGCCTTGAGGTAGGGCTGTTGCTTCGTAATCAGCAGGTCGTCGGTTCGATCCCGACCGTCGGCTCCAATGGAATCAAGGAGTTACGTTGGGTGACAACTGAGGCGCGCCGGCTAGAGTCCCGATAGAGTCCCTACCTGGGAGCATTTCGCGGGGCCGGCCGCCCGCCGGCTGGCAGCTCAGGAATGCGGTACCATCGGCCACATGTCTAGATGCACAGCACCAGTACTCGGCCATCGCACAGCGAGCGGTCGAGAGAACTGCCCTGTATGCGGTGGCCGCGGCTACGGCGGCTACGGCGGCTACAGGTCCTCGTACCCGTCCTACCCCTCGTCGGGGAGTAGCGGGGGGGCCTACTACTCGTCGGGGAGTAGCGGGGGTGGCCGGAGCAGCGGCGGCGGGTCCGGCAGCAGCGCAAGGCCGCGCTGGTCGCGAGTCGGTTCGTCGGTGGCGTACACGCCTGCCGAGGTGCGGGCACTTACGCCGATCCGCGAAAGCGTCGAAAAGCGAGCGCCCCTGCCTGACCTTCGGGACGTCTTCCTCTGCCATGCGTGGGACGACCGGAGCGGGGCTGCAAAGGAGCTGCACGATCTACTTGAAGCGCGCGGCGTCAAGGTCTGGTTCAGCGAGAAGGATGTCGCCCTCGGCACCTCGTTGCTCCGCGAAATCGACAAGGGACTGGCGAAATCGCGGGTCGGGATCGTGCTGGTGACCCCTGCACTGCTCCGCCGCCTCCAAGCCGAGGGCATTTCCGAAAGAGAGCTTTCGGCACTGCTAGCGCGGGACCTGCTCGTTCCCATTGTGCATCACACGACGTACGAAGCTCTCCGCGATGTCAGCCCACTGCTCGGCTCGCGAACCGGCCTGAGTACCGCAGAAAATCCGATGGCAGATGTCGCGGCCAAGCTCGCCGAGCTGGTCGCCCCCACGTTGCCCTTCTAGCGCAAAAGGGGCCGGGCACCCGAAGGCACCCGGCCCCAAGTTCTACCTCACTTGGCCCTCAGCAGGTCCGTGTATAGGGCCTGCAAGTTGGCGATGAGCGCCGACAGGCGGTCGGTGTACGGCGTGAGGTTGCATGGTGCCGGAGCCGGCGGCGGGTCCTTGGGAGGATCGACCGGCGGCGGTGGCGGCGGCGGCGGTGGCGGTGGCGGTGGCGGTGGCGGATCGATGGGCCGCCCGAAGTCGTTGAAGTAGAACTCCATCCTGCCGCCGCTGCCTGCGAACGGGTTGAACTCCGAGAACGGCCCGAATGGCTTGCTCGGAAAGATGCCGTGGATGGGGTTGTCCGGCGTCGTGCCGGGGTCCTTGCTCGTGTCCCGGACGAAAGCCTTCCAGAACGGATCGGCCGTCGCCTGCACGTCGCCCAGCTCCACCTCGGTCGGCTCTCCTGTGTAGCCCGGCACCGGGTTTGCCTGGAAGCGCTTGCGCAGCGCATCAACGATGAAGAACCTCAGCTCGTTCTGCGGCGCCGAGGTGTCCCACGCCCGGTGCCTGCTGCGCTGGTACCCGCCGCCCATGTACCTCCGAGAGAAGGCCGCATCGTCCTGGGGGAAGACCCAATGCGCGCCGGTTGCGCAACGAGTCGTAGATCTCGGCAGATCGACGGACTTTGGAGCCTCGATATCGACGAGACTAGATGCTGCCCAGCGCGATGGCTTGAAGGCGCTTCACGAGAGACTCGTTTCGGCGCTCACCTCGTAGCTGCTAAGATTATGCAGGCTGCCGTGGTTCTGGTCGCCTGCTCGGTGCAGGCGGTGCTGAAATGATCGCGCCTATGGCGCGTGTCGCGTCAACCTCATTGCTTTTCGGCTCACCCACGAGGAGCACGCGCGCCGCCACCCATGCCCGCCGCGCCACCAGCAGCGGCATCTCTCATCTTCTTGTCTTTCCAGAGAGCGAATGCCGCGAGGGACGCACTGATGAACGCGATGCCGAGATCGGCGACCGCCTTTGAGGTGGATTCACTCCAAGAGGATGATGCCAGATAGATGAACACGGCGATGACGCTGATCTGAACCAGTGATAGGCAACCGATCCATAGCAACCGCTGCCGCGGGCTGTTGAGTGTTCCGAAGAACAAGATGAATAGCGCTAGCCCAGGCGGCAGGAGGGCGCCGAGAAGCTTGCTGACCTCCTCGATCAGCACCTCCTGGCGCGTGGTTTCTGGCAACTCATATCTGATCTGCACTGCAGGGACCGGGGGCTGCAGCCCGGTTGCGCGGCCCGGGAAGATGCGAACGGGCCCCGACGATGTGGCGTCTGGAACCACCGTGCGGTCCTGGTGGTGGATTGGTCTCCCCTGCGCATTCGCGGGCAATAGCACCGCGATGCGATCAATCGTGGTGTCGGCCACGGACGACATGGCTGTGAGCCAGTCGTTTCGGAATCGATCAACATCCGGATACTTGTAGATGAATTGACGCAGGTTAGATTTAGGGACTGCCAGATAAAAGATCGACGACCGGCTCCGATCGAGATCATCGGGACCGGGGTCGTCACCCCACGCTTCAGGAGCGTTGGGGAAGATTGGCAGCAAGCCTATGCCGTAGGTGCCCGTAGTGTTAGGTGATGAGGTGAAGGTGATCAACGTCGTGTCGCCGTAGCTTCCCCAGCGAGAGTAGATTTCCTCGTCTGCGCTAGCCGCGGCGGACTGGAAGGGGAGAGCCACGGAGTGAGCGGTCGGGCCCTGGGAGGTACCTGGCTTCAGCAGCAGCCCGGCGAGCGGGTGGCGGTCGTCGCGCAGGTCGAAGCACAGGGTAACGGAGGCGTTGTTGCGGAAGGCGCTAGTGTCCAGGCGCGGGCTTTGGGTCAATCCCCGCTGGCACCCCCCCAAAAAAGGCAGACATATGGCTGGTAGAGTCCATCGAGGGAGCCGAATGCCTGACATAGCGCGGGCCTCGCAGGATCAGCTTACCGAAGAGCGGAGAAGGCGAGATCGAACAAGGCCAAGAATAGCCGCGCCACCAGAGTGATGATCAGGAAGGCGACAGCTCGTCGCATCATATCAAAGAAGTAAATCGGGTCTGGGTTCTTGTCAAAGAGGAAACGCGGCAACAGGTAGTCGACCAGACCGCGATAGAGGCTCAAAAGCGCCAAGATCACGCCGCCCATTCCTAAGATGAGCGGCACCGCCGCCAATAGCGCGAGAAGGGAGGGTCGCTCATAGCCGTGGTAGCTCGCGAGGGAAAAGGCCAAGCCCGAGATTGAACCGAAGACGATCGACCAGAGCCAGACCGATATGTACTTCGACAGAAGGCTATCGAGCACTCCTCCGGTGATTTCGCCTTGACTGCGCTCGCCTCCGAGATCGCGCGTCCCCTCGAGGGGCGCGCCCTTCCCTTCACTTGGGGGCTCGCTTCCGGTTCGCGCGTACACCACTTTCTCCTCGCTTTGGGCGCTCTGGTCGGCCTGGCCGGCAGGATGGTCTGCAGCATCACCGTGGGACATTTTCACGCCTCCTTTGGCCCTCTGCACCCAGTGGGGCCGCACCGGTCAAGCGTTAAGTTAATCGATCGTCGCTCGGCGCCTGCGGCGCTCCGATCGCCACATTTGATCATGGGTCTCGAGAGAACTGAGACTAACTGGGCGCTTGAGTGGCTCACATACAGGTGCCGCCCTCCCAAGGATCTTAGCCCGATTGCTCGGCGGGATTTCCTCCGGGCCACCCTTGCTATTATACGACCGGTTGCCTGACAAACCATGGCTCGGCTCTGGGTGTGCCCTGCCCAAGCTGCAGGAGCAGTTGGGCCAGATCAGTCGGAGCATCCAGCGGGGGCCTCCTCGACAAGGAAGATGAGCTCGCTCATGGATCTCCGATTATAAACGGGTGTTGGCCCGCGCAGGAGAGCCGCCGCCTGTGAGGCCGTCCGGTCACGATCACTTCCATCATTCTTGACGGAAAACGCCGGTCAAGGCCGGCATCCCCGGGTCCGCCAGTGTCGGGGTGCGGGCGGCACCCGCTGTCCATGTCCCGCTTGCCGGTTCATGACAGCTTCTCCTCGATCGCTGCCACCAACGCGCCCAGTCGCCCTGCCAGCCTGCCGGCGAACCGCGCAAGGGCCTCGTAGGTGGCGTTCAGCGAGCACTCCTGGGCCGAGCGGCCGACCATCGCGCAGTAGCCGCCCGTGTAACGGAGATCCGCGGCGATGGCGCGGAGCTCGGCCCGGGTCACGGACGACTCCCCCACCAATTCGCGCAAGGTCTCGACGGCCAGGTCGTACAGCAGCCGGCCGACCTGTCGGAGGGCCTCCCGATCCTGGGGCTTGTCGAAGTTCTGGAGGGTGGTTTCCCGGAACGAATCAGCCTCGTTCCAGGGTGGAAGGGTAGACTGGTTGGAGCCTGGCATGCGGTGCGGCCATTCACGGTCGAGTAGCGGCGGGAAAGCTGCCCTCCACCTCTCGGAGAAGGAGACACCTCGCAGAGCGCCGGCGTGTCAGGAGCGCGGGCGCGGTGGATGTAGGCTGGTTCAGAAGAGCCGCTGCAAGAGATCCTTACGGCTCAGGCTGTGATGTCTCGCCACCTCGCCGATGACTGCCGAGAGGGTCCCAACCCGCAGTGGATCATGCCGCGGAATGGTGATGTGGTGCTCGCCATGTTGGTTGGTGGTCAGGCGGAGATGGCTTCCGGTCTGACGGGTGACCTCATAGCCGAGGCTTCGCAGTGCACGGCAGAGGTCATCGCCGGACAGGCCGCGGGGCAGCCTCACGGGGCGATGACTTCTTCGCGAACGAAATGGAGGCGGAGGACGCCGGGTTCTTTGCCTTCGTCGAAATGGCAGTGCACGGCGTCGCGGATCTTCCCGTGTAGGCTGTCCAGATCGTCTGCTTCAGTGAAGATCGCCTCCCCGAGAGCGCGAGCCGTGTAGCCGCCCTCGGGGGCCTCCTCGACAAGGAAGATGAGCTCGCTCATGGATCTCCGATTATAAACGGGTGTTGGCCTGCGCAGGAGAGCCGCCGCCTGTGAGGCCGTCCGGTCACGATCACTCCCATCGTTCTTGATGGAAAACGCCGGTCAAGACTGCCATCCCCCGGGTCCGCCAGTGTCGGGGTGCGGGCGGCACCCGCTGTCCATGTCCCGCTTGCTGGTTCATGACAGCTTCTCCTCGATCGCTGCCACCAACGCGCCCAGCCGCCCGGCAACCCTGCCGCCGAAAGGCAAGTTCCTGAGGGTGGTATGTCAAGCCGTTAGGCGCAGGCTTTCCGGGGCCGTAGGCGGCGATCAGCCGCGGGCTGCCTTGCGGTTCGACGGCGAGTCCTTCGCCGGCGGGAACTCACTCGAGGGGCCTGACTGCGCCCCGGCGAGGACGATCTTCTTGTCCCCAAAGGCGGCTACCAACTCCAACTGTCCACCCAGCGCGGCAACGTAGCGGTGCAGGGTGGAGACCTGGCAATCAGCGAAGGTCTCTCGGCTCTCTAGGCGGGAGATGTCCGCCTGATCGATCATGGATGCCGCGGCGACCTCGGTCTGCGTCTTGCCGGTCGCCTCGCGCAGCGTTCGCATTGTAAGATGGACTCCCCGCTGTGCGCGCAGGCCCCGGGCAAGAACCCGCACCGGTTCCACGTCACGCTTGGCTTGCCGTTTCGTTGCCTGACTCATGATTTACCACCGTGCTTGGCCAGGTTGTCCTCAGCCTTGTCAGAATCCCACTCGAAGTCTCCATCAATCACCGTGGCCATGGAGTAGTATGGGTTAAAGCCCATGGTGCCGTCAATCCCAGATAGTGTCGCCCGATGACTCCGGCGCGGCCGTTGCCCCGTCCGGCGGAGGGCAACCTGTGCCCTGGCGGCCGTCCAGGCGGGCGGCCGCAGGAGCACCGGCCGCTCGTTCTTCAGCGGGCGGGCGCCAGGGCCGCCTCCAGCTTGGCCAGGCGCGCGGCGAGCGCTTCGATCTCGAGCTTCTGGCTGGCGATCTCCGCGGCCTGCCGGGCGATGAGCGAGGCCTGCTCGGCCTGGGCGGCGTGCTGCTTCTGCACCTCGCCGAGGAGCATGGCGTTGACGAAGTGGTAACGCACGGTCAGCGGCTGCCCGTCGTCGCCGAACTGCACGAGGTTGGGATCGACCGCCGCAACCTCCTCGGCGATCAGGCCGTACTGCAGCACGCGCTGGCCGTCGTCGTAGGGCGCCTTGTAGTGGAAGCTGCCGGGACGGCTTCAGCAGCTGGTCGCTCGCCGCACCCATGTCCGCGACGCCCTCCTTGAAGCGCAGCGACGAGGTGGTCGTCCCGACCTGGCCCGAGCTGTTGACGTAGACCGGCACCCCGGAGGCGCTGGTGACCCCGTAGATCCCGGCGATGAAGGTCCTCGTCTGGTATGCCGACATGCCGAGGCGCATGGTGTTGCTCTCGCCGGTTCACGCCGTAATTGAACAGCAGCACGTTCAGGCTCTCGCTGCCGGAATACGCAAGGGCCTCTGACCGGGATCTCCTCGAACGGGCTCCCTCGAGGACAGATGCGCAATCCCGCGCCGTCTCGGGATAGGGCGCATCCTGGGCAGGAGCCGCCGCCGCGAGCCTGCCGCCACGCGCGCACCCTGGGCGGATCAAGCTTCGAGCAGGCGAGCCGCGGTCAGAGCGTAGACGACGGCGGAATCACGCAGAGCGCTCAGGCTCACGAGCTCGTTGGGGCCGTGGGACACCTCGAGCTTGCCGGGGCCGTAGGCCAGGGCAGGAACGCCCTGCTCCGCAAAGAAGCGGATCTCGAGCAGCCCCGGACACATCTCGAACTTTGCGGCGCGGCCGGTCACCTCCTCGACGCTGGCAGCGAGGGCACGGGACAGCGGGGCTTCCTCGGGAACGGCGGCGGAGGAGCCCTCCTGGAAGATCTCGACGTCGAGGTCGTGGCCCTCTTTCCGCAGCCGGTCGAAGAGATCGAGCAGGCGCGCTTTCTCCTCCTGCAAGTCCTCCTCCGGATTGATCCGCCGTTCCACCGTGAAGCTGAACTCGCCCGGCACGACGTTGAAGTTGTCGCCGCCCGCCGCTTCGCCCCCGAGCATCAGGATCGAGCCGCGCGCCGCCTGGGGCTCGATGCGGTAGGCGGTCCGGCGGGCCTCGACCTCCTGCTTGAGCGCGAACAACGCACCGGCCACCGGCAGCGCGCGCTCGAAGGCGTTGACCCCGCGGTAGTGAAGCCCGACGTGGACCGGCCGCCCCTTGACCCGGACACGCAACGAGAGGGCACCGCGGCAGGCGTTCCAGATGACGCCGCCGGTCGGCTCGGCGGTCAGCATGCCGATGCCCTGGCGGCACAGGATGCCCTGGTCCGCGAGGTAGCGCGATCCCCGGCGGCCACCTGTCTCCTCGTCCGGAACGAAGCTCAACGCCACCCGCCCGCGGAGCGGAGCCCGAACCTCCTTCAGCACCAACATGGCGTAGGTCATCGCCGCGAGCCCGCCCTTCATGTCGGCGGAGCCCCGCCCCCAGAGGCAACCCTTCTCGACGACCGGCTCGAACTGCTCGCGCCGCTGCGCCGGCACCACGTCGTAGTGGCCGTGGAAGTAAAGGGTCGGCTGCTCGTCGCCGTGCCAGCCGCGCACGGCCTGGCCCCCGTCCGGAACCGCGATGGACTCGAGCGGCAGGCCGAGCCGCTCGAGCTCGCGCCGCAGGGCGGCGGCGCACTCGCGATAGTGCTCGCCAGGCGGATTCTCGGTCGGGATGGCGATCAACTCCTTGGCGAACCGGAGCATCTCGTCGCGGTGAGCTTCCATTGCCTCGACGAGCCGGGCCGCCAGCCCACCCATCGGCGCCCTCACCCCCTGCCGGCTCCCCCGGGCCGCTCTTGGAGCCCCCACCTCAGCGCCCCCATCGCTCGCGGAACCAGGCCACCGTCTCGGTCAGGCCTTCCTCGAAGTCCACCTGCGGCGTCCAGCCCAGCTCGCGCTCGGCCTTGGCGCCGGAGACCTCCTTGCCGCCGAAGTCGCCGGGGCGCTCGGGGCCGAACTCGATGCGCACGTGGTCGCCAACCAGCTTGCGGATGCCCTGGGCCACCTCGATCACGGTGACCTTGCGCCGTCCCTCGAGGTTGTAGGTCTGGTTGGCCGCGGTATCGGCCATGGCCAGCACGTGGCCGCGCGCGAGGTCGTGGGCGTGGACGAACTTGCGGAACTGCTCGCCGCGGCCGGCGACGCTCAACGGCTCGCCGGCCAGCGCCTTGCGCAGGAAGACCGGGATCAACAGCTCCTCGCGCATGCGCGGACCGTAAGGGATGCCGTAGCGCAGGACGGTGAACGGCACCCCATACAGCTGGCCGTAGTTGTGGCAGACCATCTCACTCGCCATCTTGGTCGAGGTGTAGATGTGTCCGGCGCCGTCCAGGTAGAAGGGCGCCGTCTCGTCGACCACCTGGCTGTCGGGCGAGCCGTTGTAGACCCAGACGGTGGATGCCTGGTAGAAGCGGCTGGCGCCGTTGAGCCGCGCCGCTTCCAGCACGTTGGCGGTGCCGACGACGTTGAGCGATGCGGTGTAGACCGGGTACTTGAAGGCGTAGTTGACGTTGGCCACCGCCGCCAGATGGAAGACGTGCTCGGCGCCGCGGGTCGCCGCCAGGACCGAGGAAAGATCCATCAGGTCCACGTCCTCGAAACCCACGTCGGGCCGGTGGGGACGGATGCGATGATCGAGCACGGTGACCTCGCAGCCGGCCTCGACCAGGGCGTCCACGACGTGCGAGCCGATGAAACCCGAGCCGCCGGTCACCACCGCTTTGGGCGCTGTTGCCATGGCGCGCGCTATCCGACCAGTTCGCCGAGCGCCCGCAGCACCTGCTCGGCGTCGCGCTCTTCCATGCCGGCGTACACCGGCAGGCACAGGTGGCGGGCGCACAGGTCCTCGGCCACCGGCAGCGGCGCGCCGGCATATTCGCGGAACACCGGCTGCACGTGCAGCGGCGACTCGTAGACCTCGCCCGACAGCGACACGCCATGGCGCTCCCTGAGCGCCTGCTTGAGCGCCGCCCGGTCGGTGGGGCGCGAGAGCACGGCGATGTACTTGTAGTAGTTGCAGACGTCGCCGGCGGGCACGGCGAGCGGCCGCAGGTGGCGCCCGGCTCCGCCCGCTCCGCCGCTCCCGCTGCCGCTGCCGCCGGCGCGACCGCCGCGGCCGGCGAGCGCGGCGTCGTAGACGGCGGCGGCGCGGCGGCGGTCGGCGATCATCGCCGGCAGCCGCTCGAGGTGGCGCAGGCCGATGATGGCGTGGGGCTCCGACAGCCGCCAGTTGTAGCCCATGCGGGTGTGGGCGTTCTGGGTGAAGCTCGCCTTGCCCTGGTCGCGATAGATGCGGGCCTCGGCGTCGAGGCGGTCGTCGTCGGTGACGATCATCCCGCCTTCGGCCGAGGTCATCACCTTGGTGGGATAGAAGCTGAACGCGGCGGCGATGCCGAAGGCGCCGGCGGCGACGCCGGCGTGGGAGGAGCCATGGGCGTGGGCGGCATCCTCGACCAGCCAGATCCCCTGGCGGCGCGCCAGCTCCTGCAGCTCGCCCATGCGCGGCGAGATCAGGCCGCCGATGTGGACCGCCACCACGCCAGCGGTTTTTGGGGTGAGCGCTCTCTCGACGTCCTCCGGGCGGATGCCGAAGGTATCGGGGTCCATATCCAACAGCACCGGCCTGCCGCCGGCGTGCACCACCGCAGCGGCGGTGGCGAAGAAGGTGTTGGTCGGCACCAGCACGTCCCGGCCGGAGACGTCGAGCGCGCGCAGGATGATCTCCAAGGCGCTGGTGCCGCTGTTGACCGCGATGGCGTGGCGGGTGCCGCAGAGCGCCGCGAAGCGCCGCTCGAGCTCGGCGCCGTACTTGCCGAGCGTGAGCTGGCCGCTCTCCAGCACCTCCTCGATACGCGCGGCGATCCAGGCGCGGTCTTCGGGCAGGAACTGGATGCGCGCCGCGGGGACGGTGCGCGCGGAAGCCTCAACCGGAGTTGCCGCGGACGGTGGCGTGGTCATGCGTGGAATCCTCTCGATGTTGGGCGTGCTCGGCGCGCGTCTGCGCCTGCCGGTCCAGGCTGATGAGCATCACTCCGGCGATGATCAGGGCGATGCCGGCCCAGCGCAACGGCGGCACCGGCTCCTTCAGGAACACGATGGCGAGCACGGCGGCGATGGCGTACTCGAGGGCCGTCAGGGGCAGGGCGACGCTGACCTCCGCCCACGACAGCACGGCGAGGAACAAGAAATAGAACAGGGCGTTGCCCACCGTTCCGGCCACCACCCAGGGGTTGGTCAGCGCGTGCCAGAAGTAGGTGGCGAGGTAGCGCGGCGACCAGCCGCTGAGCTCCCCGAGTTGCAGCATGCCGCGGCGCACCAGGATCTGGCCGACGGAGGCCGAGATACAGGCCGCGATCATCGCGCTCAGCACTCGCAGCATCGCCACTCCTCCTTGCCGGACAGGGACGCGCCGAGCGGTCCGGTCAGCCTGGGCCGCGGCCGGCGCGGGCGGCGTTCCGGCAACCCTACAGGTCGCAAAACGCGATCCGGCGCGCGCCGGCGGCGCTCAAGGCGGCGCTGACGCCGGGGCTGATCAGCGCCGCCAGCTCCGCCTGGTGATGGTAGGCGGGCATCTGCCGGTCGAGCTCCGGGCTGCGCCGGGTCGCCGGATGGAAGTAGATCTCGGTCACGCCGGCGCGCAGCTCGCCGGCCAGGCGGACCACCAGCTCGGCGTTCATGTTGCCGCTGTCGTGGAGGCCGAAGACACAGCGGTTGGACTTGAGGCCCGCGCGCCGCAGCCGGCGGCGCAGCAGCGCCACCCATGGCGCCATGCCGGCGGCCGTCAGCAGGCGCCTGGCGAGGCCGCCGCCGCCGGCGCGAAACGACGCCAGCGGCGGTTCGTAAGGCACGCGCACCGCGCGCAGGCCGTAGTCGCGTCCGACCGCCACGATCAGGGCGTGCAGCGTCGGATGCAGGTGCATGTGGTTGTGCGCGTTGACGTGGTCGAGCGCCAGGCCGGTCGAGCGAAAGGCTTCGTACTGGGCGCGGATCTCGGCGGCGAGCTGGCGCCGCACCCGCGGGCGGAAGAACCAGGAGAACCCCGCCCGCACCAGGCGGCCGCTGAGCTCGCCGTTCTCGTCCACCAGGTCTGGCACCTGCTCGGGCGGCAGCACCGGCCGCCCCTGGACCAGCACCACGTGCAGGCCGATGCGCAGCGCCGGCAGGCGCCGGGCGCGCTCCACGGCGTCGGCGGCGGCGGGGGCGCCGACCATCAGGCTGGCGGTGGTGAGGATGCCCTGGCAGTGCGCCTGCTCGACCGCCTGGTTGACGGCGACGTCGAGACCGAAGTCGTCGGCGGTGACGATGACCTGCCTGCTCACGACGGTTCCTGCGCCACCATGCGCCCGCGCCGGCCGACCACGAAGCGCGTGCCGCTCCAGTCGACGCTCGGGTTGACGAACGCCCTGAGGGTCGAGACGAAGCCGGCGAGATCGCGCAGCGGCAGCAGCGGCAGGCTGCGCAGGCCCTCGCGGTCGCCGAGGCCCCAGGCCATGAACAGGCCGCCCGCGAGCATGCGGACGGCGATGGCGGCGGCCGCGACCGCCAGCCCCAGCGGATCGCCCAGGCGGACCGCGGCGAAGGCCAGGCCAAAGGGAATGGCACGGATGAACAGCGTGCCGAAGAGCCCCCAGGGATTGCCGGCGCGGGTGTTCTTGTCCCAGTAGACCTGGTGCCGCCACCACTGCGCCGGGCCTTCCAGGTCCATCAGCATGTCCACGAAGTAGGGGATCACCGCGACCCGCTGGCCGCGGGCGCGGATGCGGCGCCCCATCTCGAAATCCTCGAGCAGGTAATGGCCGAGATCGGCGAGGCCGCCGATCGCATCCAGCGTCGAGCGCCGCACCGCGTTGCTGGCGCCGAGCACGAAAGGCGAGGCGCCGGTGACGTGGGCAAAGACCAGGTTGGGGACCCAGTCGGCGTTGAAGAAGACGTGCTCCAGGCCCTCGTACCAGCGGCGGGCACCCCTTGCCTGGTAAAAGGTGGTGGAGCAGCCCACCGCGGGGTCGGCGAGCGGCGCCACGATCGTCTTCAGGTAGTCGGGACGCAGGCGGACGTCGGCGTCGCTCACCACCAGCAGGTCATGGCGGGCGCCGCTCTGCCCGACCAGCAGGTTGCGCACCTTGCCGTTGGGCACCGTGCCGCTGCCGTCCACCACCACCGTCACCCGCTCGGGGCCCATCTCGCGCTGGATCTCGTAGAGCAGCGGCAGCGCCGGCTCGTCCTCGCGCTGCGCCGAGAAGACCACCTGGAAGTCCGGGTAGTCCTGCCGGCAGGCGCTGCGCAGGTTCTCGCCCAGGTCCCTGCCCAGGCCATACACCGGCTTGAGCATGGAGACGGGCGGCCAGCCGCCCGCCGCGGCCCACGCCCGATCGGCGGCGCCCGCGGCCTGCCGCGCCCGGCGCGCTCTGGCCCGCAATGCCGCCATTGCCGCCAGGCAGGCGAGCGAGTAGAGCGATCCCCCGATCACCGGCAGCAGCAAGAGCCATTCGAGGACGGGCACGCCGGCCCAGGCGGTTCCAGGCATGGCGCGAGAGTCTACTCCAATAGACTGCGGGCACGATGATCGAGCGCCTGCAGCACGCCGCGGTCGAAGGCCTTCGCGTCGGGCGCTTTTCGCGGCGCTACAACACCACCTGCATCCTCTACCGCCTGGGGTCGACGGTGATCGACACCGGGCCGCCCAACCAGTGGCGGCTGGTGCGGGCGTTCCTGGCGGAACGGGCGGTGCGGCAGGTGATCGTCACGCATCATCACGAGGATCACGGCGGCAACCTGGCGCCGATCCGCCGCGCTTTCGCGGCTCCCCTCTACGCGCCGCGGGCGGGGCTGGCCGCGCTTGCCTCCGGCTTCCCGCTGCGGCCTTATCAGCATCTGTTCTGGGGGCGGCCCGAGCCGGTCCAGGCGCGGGAGCTGCCGCCGCGGGTGGCGCTCGACGACGGCGGGGCGCTCGAGGCCATCCCGGCGTCCGGGCACTCGGCCGACATGACCTGCCTGCTCGAGCGCGAGCGGGGGTGGCTCTTCGCCGGCGACCTCTACATCGCCGCCAAGACGCGCCTGCTGCGGCAGGACGAGGACCTGGGAGCGGAGATCGCGAGCCTGCGCCGGGTCCTGGGCTGCGACTTCGACACCCTGTTCTGCGCCCATCGCGGGGTCCTGGCCGACGGCAAGGCCGTCCTGCGCCGCAAGCTCGATTTCCTCCAGAGCCTGTGCCAGCAGGTGGCCGACCTGCACGGCCAGGGCAGGAGCGTGCCGGAGATCACACGCCTGTTGCTGGGACGCGAAGGGCTGATGACCCTGGTCACCGGCTACCACTTCTCCAAGCGCAACCTGATCGCCGCCTGCCTCGGGGCGCTCCCGCCCGGTCCGACCGCCAGCCGCTAGTTCTTGCCGAAGAAGCCGCTGATGTCGAAGAAGACGGACGCCTTGTGGCCGGCGCCATCTTCGAGGTGCAACAGGTCGGCGGGCTTGTCACCACACTGGGTGAGGTCCTGCTCGGTCCGGTGGTAACCCGGAAAGTGGACGCGGATCCAGCTGTACTCGGCGGCGATGCCGGCGCGCTCGCCCTTGGCGCCGCTGATGACGACCGCCTGCTCGCAGCTCGACCCGTCGCCGCCGGCATAGGTGATGCCCGGCGGCCCGGCCGGGGACGCGGGAGCCGCGCCGCCGGCACCCTGGGAGGCGGCAGGGGCGCCGGTTTTCGGCGCCGCGGCCGGGCTCGTAGATTGGCAGCCCGAGCCGATCGAGCAAGCCAGGAGGCAGACGACGGCGAGGCTACGCAGATCTTTCATGGAGTCCTCCGGAAGCGCCGGCCGCAAAGCCGCGGTCACGACTTTCATGCAAACCATATTACGGCGATGATGCCGCATGGCGATCCGGTACCTTGATGTGCGGCGCAGGGAAGCGGAGCCTCCCGTCGTCGCCGCGGTCTACGCCCAGATGCGCCGCGACTTCGGGATCGTCGCGGAACCGTTGCTCGTGCAGGCGCCTGCGCCGGCGATCCTCGCCGCGGCCTGGAGCGTGCTGCGGGAAGCGGTGCTCGGGGGCGTTGTGGCGCGGCGGGTCAAGGAGACGGTAGCGGCCGTGGTCTCGCAGACCAACCGCTGCCGCTACTGCGTCGACGTCCACACCAGCCTGCTCCATGCCGCCGGCGGGCAGGAGGCTGCCTGGGCGCTGCGGCGGCGCGGCCCCGAGGCGATCGACGATCGTGCGCTGCGCCGCGCGGCCGAGTGGGCGGCGGCCAGCCGCACCCCGGGAGCCGCCGTCCTCGCCGATCCCCCCTTTGGTCCAGCCGAGGCGCCCGAGATGATCGCCAGCGCCGCGGGTTTCCATTACATCAACCGGCTGGCGGCCGTCTTCCTCGGCGACACTCCCTTCCCGTTCAAGGCGCGGCTGTTCGCGGCGCCGAGCGTCCTCGTCACCTCGCGCCGCTTTGCACCGCGGCTCCGCCGGACCCTCGCACCAGGGGCGTCGCTGGAACGGCTGGGACCGGCGGAGCTGCCGGCCGACCTGTCATGGGCGCGGCCGCGGCCGGAGATCGCCGCTGCCTTCGCGAGCCTCGCGGCGGCCGTGGAGGCCGAGGCGGGACGGCTGCTCGGCGAGGGCGCCGCGGCGGTGCTGCAGCGGGTCGCGGCCTGGCAAGGCGAGGATCCGCCGCTCGGCGGCGCCTGGGTGGAGGATGCGGTCGCCGGCGTGCCTGGGCCTCGCCGCGCCGCTGCCAAGCTGGCGCTGCTCGTCGCACTCGCGCCATACCGGGTCGGCGCGGCCGAGGTGGCGGCCTTGAGGGCCGGCTGGCCCGGCGACCGGGCGCTGGTCGGCGTGGCCGCCTGGGCGAGCTTTGCCGCCGCGC
Organism: Thermoanaerobaculia bacterium; assembly: GCA_035949675.1. Classification (GTDB taxonomy): domain Bacteria; phylum Acidobacteriota; class Thermoanaerobaculia; order Multivoradales; family UBA5704; genus JASLEW01. The sequence continues at coordinate 28,164 of DASZHY010000409.1, read as the reverse complement.
GGCGGATTGCCGGCTGGCTCGATCCGCACGGCCAGGGCTAGTCAAAAACCGCTGACTCGCCAGCCTCACCCTTGGCTGGCGACGGCCTCCTTGAACGCTGCCACGAACGCCTGCATCTGCTCGCCGGTGCCGATGGTCACCCGCAGATGATGGGGGAGGGCCGGGAACTCGCGCCCCACCTCGACGCCGCGCTGCCGCAGCGCCCGGATGACCGGTACGACCGGCTGGCGCAGGTCGATCATCATGAAGTTGGCGGCGGACGGGATGGTGCCAAAGCCCAGGCGGTCGAGCTCGGCGCAGACGGCGGCCTTGACCTCGCGGTTGAGCCGCCTGCCGCGGCTCACCTGCTCCTGGTCGCGCAGGCTGGCCCGCGCCGCCGCCAGGGCGAGGACGTTGACGCTGTCGTAGGCCTGGTGCTCGCGCAGCCGGGCGATGAGCGCGGGTTGCGCCACGCCATAGCCGCAGCGCAGGCCGGCCATGCCGTAGATCTTGGAGAAGGTGCGGGTGACCAGCAGGTTGGGATGGGCGGCGACGAGCGGCAGGACGCTCTCGTAGTCAGGATCGTCGGCGAAGTGAAAGTAGGCCTCGTCCACCAGCACCACGGTCCGCTCCGGGACCCTGCCGAGCAGCGCCCGCAGCTCCGCCTTGGGGGTGATCGTGGCGGTCGGGTTGTTTGGGTTGCAGACGTAGAGCAGCCCGGGGTCCGGTGCGGCCGCCAGCATCTTCGGCAGATCGTGCCGGAAGTCGGCGGTGAGCGGCACCGCCAGCGCCTCGGCGCCGTGGCGCTGCGCGTGGCGGGGCACCGACTCGAACGTCGGCGCCGCCGCCACCGCCGGCCGCCCCGGCGCGGTGAAGGCAACCGCGGCGGCCAGCAGGATCTCGCTCGAGCCGGCGCCGAGCAGCACCTGCCCGCGTTCGACGCCGTGCAGCCTCGCGACGTCCTCGGCGAGGGCGTCGACATGCTCGTCGGGATAGCGCCAGGCCACCCCGAACGCCTCGCGCATGGCGTCGAAGGCGGCCGGCGAGGGCCCATAGGGGTTCTCGTTCGCGCTCAGCCGCACCACGGCGCCGGCCGCCTTCGCCGTGCCGGCCGTCGTCGCCGCGCCTGCCGCAGCCGTGCCGGCCGACGTCGCCGTGCCGGCCGCCGGCAGGGCCCGAGGCGGCACGGCGCCGCGCCATCCCCGCCAGGCCGCCGGCACCGGAGCGGCCGCCGCCAGCCCCGCGCCGCCCGCCGCGGCGACCCCCGCCCCGAGCAGCCGGGCAAACCTGCGCCGCGACATCTGCCCCTTTTCGCCGGCCTGATCTTCCCGTCCAGCAGCGCCGATCCGAGCCATCGGGGTCCCTCGCCTTTCTCCCCGCCGGGGAATTGCCAGGCTATTGTCGCACGGGCTACCGGACGGCAGGAGACGTTGCCTGAAACAACGGATACCCTTGCGCCGTAAAGAGAAGACAGCTTGCGGAATCTGCCAGCGCCGTCACGCAGCTCGACTCGATGACCGACACCTCGAAGCGGCGCTTCCTTCAGGAGGGGATCATGAGGAAACGATGGCTATTCGGCGCCCTGGCGCTGGTGCTCGGAGCAGGGGCGGTGATCGCGGCGGTGCGCAGCACCAAGTCCGCCAAGCCCGAGGGCGACGACCTGCCGTTCCGGCTGGGCAAGGTGCAGACCGAGGACCTGCAGGTGAGCGTGCGCGAGGTGGGAGTGGTGGACCCGGTGGACAAGGTCGACGTCAAGTCGGCGGTCTCGGGCCGCGTCACCGCCATCCGGGTGCGCGAAGGCGACACCGTCAAGATCGGCCAGGTCCTCGCGGAGGTGGAGCCCGACGTCAACCAGGCGCAGACGCTCTCGGACGTCCAGGGCGCGGTGGCGCAGACGGAGGTCAAGCTGCACGACGCCGAGCGCTCCCTGGCGGTGCAGCAGGCGCTGTTCGACAACGGCCTGATCCCGCGCGACGCGCTGCGCCCGTACCAGACCGGACGCGACCTCGCCGCCGCCGACCTGCGCTCCGCCAAGAGCCGCTACCAGATCGTCGAGGACCGCGGCATCCCGATCTCCGGCGACGCCTCGACCCAGCAGGCGCGCGTCACCTCGCCGATGGCGGGCGTGGTAATCACCAAGGGCATCCAGCTCGGCCAGACCGTGACCTCCGGCGTCTCCTCGTTCAACGAGGGCACGGTGCTGTTCACCGTCGCCAACCTCAAGTCGATGATCATCCGCGTCAAGCTCAACGAGGTCGACATCGCCAAGGTGAGCGTCGGCCAGCCGGTGCGGGTGACGCTCGACGCCTACCCGCAGAAGACCTTCACCGGCAAGCTGCGCTTCGTGGCGCCGGCGGCCAAGCTGCAGGACAAGATCAAGGTCTTCGAGGTGGAGGTCGAGCTCGACGCCCTGGAGGACTCCTTCCGCACCGGCATGAGCGCCAACGTCGAGATCCTGGGCGAGCGCCGCGCCGCGACGCTCTCGATCCCGCTCGAGGCGCTGCAGCGCCGCGACGGCCTGCCGGTGGCCTACCGCCTGAAGGCCGGCCTGTCCAAGGACGCGATCGCCAAGGCGCGCGACGGCCTGGCCGGCCGCAACAAGTTCGTCTGGCTGTCCGATCACTGGCGGGATTACTTCGACACCGTCCCGGTCGCCGCCGGCATCGCCACCCTCGAACGCGTAGAGGTGCTGGCCGGCGGCAAGTCCTTGCGCCCGGGCCAGCAGGTCTCGCTCGAGGACCCGACGCGCAAGAAGGTCGAAAAGGACGACGAGAACAACTGAGCCGCCATGTCCCACATCATCGAGACTCACCAGCTCACCAAGGTCTTCGGCAACAACGGCAACGCCGTGCATGCCCTGCGCGGCATCGAACTGACGGTCGAGGAGGGGGAGCTGGTGGCGCTGGTCGGCCCTTCCGGCTCGGGCAAGTCGACGCTGATGGCGATCCTGGGCTGCCTCGACTCGCCGAGCGGCGGCACCTACTCGCTGGCCGGCCGCTGGGTCCACGATCTCTCGGGCGGCGAGCTGGCGCGGGTGCGCAACGGCAAGATCGGGTTCGTCTTCCAGAGCTACAACCTGCTGCCCAGGGCCTCGGTGCGCCGCAACGTCGAGCTGCCGATGCTCTATGCCGGCGTCGGCCGCCGCGAGCGCCACAAGCGCGCCTCCGAGCTGCTCGAGCAGGTCGGCATCGCCGAGAAGGCCGACGTCCTGCCGGCGCAGCTCTCGGGCGGCCAGCGCCAGCGCGTGGCGGTGGCGCGCGCGCTGGCCAACCGCCCGGCGCTGCTGCTGGCCGACGAGCCGACCGGCGCGCTCGACTCGCAGACCGGCCAGGAGGTGCTGGCGCTGTTCCGCGAGCTCCACGCCCGCGGCAACACGGTGCTGCTGGTCACCCACGACCCGACGGTGGCGGCCATGGCCGAGCGCCGGGTCGAGATCCACGACGGCCTCGTCCGCGCCGCGCCGCCGGCCGCGGCGCCGCCCCCTAAGAACACCGCCGAGACGGCTGCATGAACGGTCAGGGTGCTTGGGCCGAGCGGCTCGTCAGCGCCTGGATCGAGCTGCGCGAGAACCTGCCGCGCGCGGTGCTGCAGACCCTGGGCGTCATCCTGGGGGTCGCCTCGGTGGTGGGCGGGTTCTCGATCTCCGACAGCCAGCGCCAGCAAGCCAACCGCCTGTTCGTGCGCGTCGGCGGCCTCGACAAGCTCAACGTGCTGCCCTCCGAGGTGATCGACGAGGGTTCCCCGACCGCGCTGCAGACCGCCAACCTGGGCCTGCGCACCGCCGACTCCGAGCGCGGCCGGGAGCTCGACGCCAAGCTGGTCGGCGCGGTGAGCGAGCTGAAGCAGCTGCGTGCGCGGGTGCGGTCGCAGCTCGCCGACCAGGAGCGGCAGGTGAGCGGCATCGGCGGCGACTACCTGGCGCTCAACGGCTACGACGTCGAGCAGGGCCGCCGCTTCTCGCTCTACGACATGGAGACCGCCGCGCCGGTGGCGCTCATCGGCAGCGAGGCGGCAGCCGACCTGTTCCCGACCGGCGAGATCGTCGGCCGGACGCTGCGCATCGGCGACGTGCCGGTGACCGTCGTCGGCGTCCTGCGCGAGAAGGTCTTCCGCTTCCGCGAGGGCCAGCACAACCTGTTCGCCTGGCGCAACCGCGTGGTGGCGGTGCCGGCAACCCTGGTGACGCGGCGGATGCAGGGCGACGCCTACCGCCGTCTGGACCGGGTGACCTTCCGCATCCCCGACCTCAAGGCCATGGCCCTGTTCTCCCGCTCGCTCGAGTCGCTGCTCAAGGGAAGCCACCGCCAGCAGCGCGACTTCCGCCTCGACGACGTGGCGGCGCGGATCAAGCGCATGCTGAGCCAGGGCGACGTCTACAACGTCATCTTCCTGCTCTCCGGCATCCTGGCTCTCCTGGGCGGCGGCATGGTCAACGTCAACATCCAGATGGCGTCGCTCAAGGACCGGGTGCGCGAGGTGGGGGTCAAGATGGCCATCGGCGCCTCGGGGGGCGAGATCTTCAAGGCCTTCATGACCGAGGCCCTGCTGATGACGCTCTTCGGCACCTGCCTGGGACTGGTGGCAGGCGTCGTCTTCTCCAAGGCGATCACCGCCTCGATCGGCGTGCCCCTCGCCATCTCGGTGGTCAGCTTCGGCTGGGCGGCGGCGCTGGCCGGCGCCTTCGGCTTCCTCTTCGCCCTGTACCCGGCGTGGAAGGCGAGCCGCCTGTCGCCGATGGAGGCGCTGCGCTATGAGTGAGCTGCTGGCCTTGCCGGCCCGCGGCGCCGCCGGAGCGCCCGATGCGACGTCGGCGGCGGGGGCGGTCGGGCCGGCGCCGGCAGGCGCCCGCGCGCGTGAGGCCCGCCGCGGCCTCGGCGCCCAGCTCAACCTGGTGGTGGAGGTGGTGACCGGCGGCCTGGTCGAGCTTTGGGCGCACAAGCTGCGCTCGCTGCTCACCCTCAACCTGCTGACCCTGGGAGTCTTCGCGCTGGTGGTGATGACCTCGGTCCTCGACGGCATCATGGACAAGGTGACGACCGGTTTCGCCGGCATGAGCTGGGACGGCACCGTGATGCTGGCGCCGAAGGACCCCAAGACCGCCGAAGACCAGAAGCGCTTCGCGATGAGCCCGGGGCTGCGCTACGAGGACTTGCCGCGTGTGACCGCGCCGTTTCCGGGGATCGCCGGCTTCGTGCCGCGGGCCTGGAAGAGCCTGCCGGTGCGCCTCCCCGGCGGCAGCGAGAAGGTCTTCGTCACCGGCGTGGATGCCGACTACGCGCGGCTGATGAACCGGCCGATCGGCCTCGGGCGCGGACTGACCGAGGACGACGTGCGGCGCCACTCGACCGTGGCGGTGGCGGGGGCCACGCTCGCATCCAAGCTGTTCTCGGGCGCCGACCCGGTGGGCCGCGACGTGGTGGCGGGCGGCGTCAGCTTCCGCCTGGTCGGCGTGCAGGCGCCGGAGCAGATCTTCAGCGAAGACAACTACATGGACGCCAACGGGCTGCTCATCCCGCTGACCACCTACATGGACCGCCTGGACTCCGACCATCACCTGGCGAAGCTCGGGGTCAAGCTGCGCCAGAAAAAGGACCTCGACGAGGTCTCGGCGCTGCTCGTCGGCCGCGCCAAGCAGGCCCACCACGGCATCGAGGACGTCGAGATCGTCAACCTCGACGCCGAGGCGGCGCGCTCCTATCAGAGCTTCCTCGAGCAGATGCACGGCTGGCGCGTGGTGCTCTTCAGCCTTGCCGGCACGGTGCTGCTGGTGGGCGGGGTGGGGGTGCTCTCGGTGATGCTGATCTCGCTCGCCGACCGCCGCTACGAGATCGGGCTGCGCAAGGCCATGGGCGCCACCGACGGGCAGATCTTCACCCAGTTCCTGCTCGAGGCCCTGGTCCTGGCGGCGCTCGGCGCCCTGGGCGGCACGCTGGCCGGCAGCGCCCTGTGCCGCGCCCTGGCCGACAAGTTCCCCTACGGCCTGGTGGTCAACCCGCTGGGCCTCGCCGCCGCCTGGGCCACCGCCCTGTTGCTGGCCGTCGGTTTCGGGCTCTATCCAGCGATCCGCGCCTCCCGGCTGTCGCCGATGGCGGCGATGCAGTAGCGCCCCACCTTCCATCTCTATCGCTGCGCGATATAATCGGGCGACAGCTCGATCAGGTACAGCAGGTTCCTCACCCGGGTGGTCGCGTCGCTGGGGTCCGAGAAGCTGGGGTCGGCGAGCGCGGTCTGCAGGATCGCGCGCGTCTGCGGCGACATCGAGTTGGCCATCATCACCAGGTTCAGGGTGTCGAGCAGGTCGGTGTTGGAGAGCCCGACCAGCTGCGAGTAGTTGGGGACGATGGTGTAGGGATCGAACGCCGCACCGTAGTAGATGACGTCGTGCAGGAAGTCGGCGGCGCCGAAGACCGTGGTGTCGGTGGTGATCTTGAATTCCGGCGCCACCAGGCCGGCCCGGGCGATGGCGCCGGGCTGGACGTAGGTCGGCTCGAAGAAGTTGAACACCGTCGCCGCGCGCAGCGGGTTCTCGTCGAGGCCGTAGCCGGCATCCTCGGTATCCCAGATGCGCCACTTGCCGTCCGCCGGCGGCGTGGCGTTGACGACGCGCAGCAGCTGAGCGAGGCGCACGATCGGCTCACGCAGCTTGCCGTAGCCCGGCTGCGACAGGAAGGTGGTGGCGCGCGCCTCGTAGTCGAGCAGGATGGCCGAGAGAACCGCCTGCAGGTTGCCGCGCACCCCGGCGCCGTCGTTGGCGAAGGCCTGGGCGCAGCGGTAGACGTAGGCCGGGCTGGGGTTGCTGGTCACCAGCCGCTGGATCAGCTGGCGGCAGATGAACGGCCCGACGTTGGGGTGGTGGAAGATCAGGTCGAGCGCCGCGTCGAGGTCCTGCTGCGGCGTCTGGCCCGCCGGCAGCGTGGCGCCGTCGAGCAGCAGCTTGCTGCCCGGCGAGTGGTGCTCCGGCCAGGCCTCCATCGGCTGGCGCCAACTGGGGTTGACGTTGTAGAAGTTGTTGGGGTCGCTGTGGTCGCCGCCGGCCCAGGTCCAGCCGGTGAAGACCTGCGCGAAGCCCTTGACCACGTCCTGGTCGTAGGTCGGGATCGGCAGCCCGGTCGTGTCGAGGATCAGGGTGCCGTCGGGGTTGAGCTTGTACAGGCCGATCGAGAACAGCTGGTTGACCTCGCGGGCGTAGTTCTCGTTGGGGTTGATGCCGTTGGCCGGGTCGCCCTGATCGTTGCCCAGCATGTTGAGGTAGACGCCCATCGTCGGGTCGAGCGTCACGTCCGCGAGCAGCTGGCGGAAGTTGCCGAAGGCGTCAGCCTCCAGCAGGTCCAGGTAGTGCGCCATGCCCTCGGGATCGACGTTGCCGTTCTGGTCGGAGATGACCATGATCTCGGAGAGCGCCAGCGCCACCCGCTGGCGGAGCTGGTCGGGACCGGTGACCGCCTGCTTCCAGAACGACTCCATCACCTGGTTGCTGGACAGCTCCTCGCCCGCGGCCTTGGCCGCGTCGTAGTAGGCGAGGTGCGAGGTCAGCGGCTGGCCGAACTGGCTGGCGAGCCAGGGGCCGAAGCCGGTTGGCTCGCCGGTGATGGCCGCGACGTCGGCAGGCGAGGCCGGGCCGTAGGTTGCCTGTATCAGGAAGCGAGCGGCGTCGGTCTGCGTGGCCGGCGGCGGCGGCAGCGCTGCCGGTCGAGAGGTTCAAGAAGCCCTTGATCTCGCCGGCCGGATAGAGCGCGGTATGAAGGTTGACGTAGCACTGGCCGCCGAACAGCGCCGCGATGATCTGGGCGGCAGTGAAGCCGCCCGCCGGGACGATGGTCCAGGTGCGGCCGCCGGTCGCGTCGGGAGTCGAGGTGTCGATGTCGAACAGGATCGGGCCGCCGGGTCCATGGATGTGCTGGGCGATGATCGGGCCGCTGAGGTTCGAGTAGGTGTAATGCAGGACCGCGCTCGCCTGGTCCGGCGCCAGCAACAGGCTGGCCGAGCCGAAGCCGAGCGACAGCGACGACCCCTGCGGGATCATCTGGGCGAGGAAGAGCGACGCCGCCTGGGCGACGTTGTACTGGCCGCTCGAGACCGGGCTGTCGGCGAGGCCCGGAGCCGTGGCGAAGGCGGCAAGCACCGTGGTCTTGGGGATGCTCAGCAGGCCGGTGTAGAGGATGCCGTTGGAGCTGCTCGGCGTCGAGCCGTCCGTGGTGTAGAAGATCCGCGCGCCCGGAGTCGAGGAGACGATCTGCACTGGCGTTCTGCCGTCGAGGTTGCCTGGCGGCGGGTTGAAGGCCGGAGGCGCGGTCGTGCTCTGCTCCAAGCGCGGGTCGGCGTAGTACCCCTTGACGTCCATCAGCAAGCTGGCGGTTCCCGGTCCCATGTTGGCGACGACCACGAACGCGCCGGCCGCGCCGACCGCGACGGTGGCGTCCTTGCCGTGGATCTGGCCCGCCCGGAAGCGAATGGCGATCTCCGGCGGCGGCCCCCCCACCGGGCCGAACGCCAGGTTGCCGGAGCTCTGGGCCCGGACGACGATGAGCCTCGCCATGACCGCGGTGGCACGCGTGGAGATGCCGCACTGGCCGCCGGCGTCGAAGGCGCGGGCCGGACCGGCGGTCAGCGGCGGGCCGTTCAACGGTCCGGCGAGGCCGCGGGTGTCGATCAGACGGCAGGGGGGCACCGGGTAGAAGCGCACGGCGGCTGCCAGAGGGTTGCCGGCGAGCGCGAACGGCGCGGCCGAGGCGAAGACAAGTCCGGCGACGGCGAGCTTCAGGGGACGGCGGCGCCGCCGCGCGGTGCCGCTGGGAGTCGAGGTCACGACGGCTTCATGTTCGTCCACGTCACCCTCCGCGCAGTGCTCACGGCTGCTCTCGATGCCCCAATGTAGTGCCCGGCGCTGGGACCGTGCTATGAAGAACGTCACTTTGACGTCACTTTGCTGTGGAAAAAGTCACCTCATGCAAATACCGTCGCTGCCTTTCGACGCCATCGAGTGGTCCGCGATCGAGCCCAGCGAGCACGCCGGCGAGACCGGCTTGGCGCGCTGGCGCACGCGAATGCTCGGCGACATCAGGGTCCGCTGGGTCGAGTACTCGCCCGGCTACCGCGCCGATCACTGGTGCGCCAAGGGACACGTCGTGCTGTGCGTGGCTGGCGAGATCGAAACCGAGCTGGCGGACGGCCGGCGGTTCACCCTGCGCGCCGGGATGAGCTACCAGGTGGGCGACGGCGGCGAGCCGCATCGCTCCGCGACCGTCGGCGGCGCCACCCTGTTCATCGTCGACTGAGGCGGGTCAGCCGGTTACCGGCGTCGCCTTGCCGCTGGGGCTTCCCAAACCCTCCTGGGGCACGTCGATGCCCAGGGCGGTGGCCAGGCTGATCTGGTGGTCTTGCTCCTGGACCAGGATCTGGCGCAGGTCCTCGGCCAGGGCGTACTCGCCCAGGGCCTCGGCCTGGCGCACGCGGTCGCGATAGTTGCGGACGGTTTCATTCTCGTTATCGAGGTCGAACCTGAGCATCTCCTCGGCCTTGTCCGAGGTACGCACCGCCTTCGGCTTCGCGGTGGGCTGGCCGCCGAAATAGTCGATCTGCCCGGAGATGGTGAGCGCGTGCTGCAGCTCTTCGCCGGCGTGCTTCTCGAGCTCGGCGGCGATGTTCATGTAGGCGGCGCCCTTGAGCACCTTGCTGTAGATCACGTAGGAGATGATGGCCTGGTACTCGCGGGCGAGGTCCTCGTTGAGCAGCTCGATCAACCTTTCGCGAGTGATGGTCTCGTCATGTGCCACGGCTGGCTCCCTCCCGGAAACGGCGCTCCTCCCGATCCCTGGTGGTGCGCCTGGTTTGCTCTCGCCGGGCTGAGCGCCCGGCTCCTGGCCTTCTTGCTTCCAGACTGCCGCGCAGGAATCATCCATGCAAGCTCCATGTCACCTCCGCGGCTCAGCTCACCGCTGCCCGGCGGCGGCGGCCGGCGCGGACCGCACCAGCTGCATGGTGGCGAAGAGGTGATGCCCCTCGTGGAGCAGGAAGAACTCGAGCCACAGCCGGATCGACATCGCTCCCAGCACGGGGTGGACGCCGCGGCGTGCGAGGCTGGCGGGCGGGATTGCGGCGACTGCCGTCACCAGTCCGGCGCGGCGCGCCGCCAGCTCGGCGGTGACCGCCGCGAGCGGCATCGCCGCCCAGCGCGGCCACTCGGGGTCCTCCTCGGCGCGGTAGCGGGGAAACGACGGCTCGGGCTCGGCGAGGATGCGCCGCAGGCGCTCGCCGGTGACCTCGTGGTGGCGCGCCAGGTGTGCGAGCTGCTCGCGCGCCGACCATTTCCCCGGCGCGGGCCGCCACTCGAGCGCCTCATCGTCGACTCCGGCGAGCAGCAGGGGCAGGGTGTCGAGCTGCGTGCGCAGCCTCACGGCGGTCGTTTCCGGCAGCATGGTCTGGTCTCTCCTCGCCTGGCGGCGAACGCCTCGGGGAAGCCGGCGTGCGCCCGGTGTGGCCCGGGCCCCCAGCATAGCCCGGCCCAGCATAGCCCGGCCCAGCATAGCCCGGCCCGGCCCGGCCCCGGCACAGCCCGGCCGATGTATGATCCGTTCATGACCGACCTGGCAAGGCGCGCCCTTCGTCTGTCGCCCCTGGCGCTGCTGATCGCAGTGCTGCCGCTGGCCGCTTGTCACAAGAGCGAGGAGACGCCGGCCGCCGGCACGCCGCCGGCAGCTGGCGCCGCGCCGGCCGCCACGGCGCCGGCAAGCGCGCCGGCCGGTGCGCCCGCCGCGTCGACAGCGCCGCTCAAGGTCGTCGCGCTGACGATCGGCAAGAGCGTCGGCGCCGACCAGAAGGTCACCACCGAGGCCGACACCTTCGCGCCGGGCGACACCGTCTACGCCGCCGTCGGCACGACCGGCGCCTCGCCGGCAGCCAAGCTCACGGTGCGCTGGGCGTCCGTCTCTCGCAGCGGCGCCGAAAAACCGGCCGGCGATGAGACGAAGTCGATCGCGCCGACCGGCGACGCGGCGACCGTGTTCCAATTCGCCAAGCCTGGCGGCCTGGCCACCGGCGACTACAAGATCGAGGTCCTGCTCGACGGCCAGTCCGTGGCGACCAAAGCGTTCAGGGTCGCAAGATAACCCGCCCACCCCGGCGACTCAGTGCCTCTCGGAGCCGGGCGGAGCCACGGAGTCCGCGGTCGCCAGCGCTCCCATCTGCAGCAGGAAGGCCAGCACGCCGAAGTAGTTGTTGTTGAAGACCCGCGAGAAAAAGAAGATCCAGAAGGAAACCAGGAAGGCGGCGAGCATCGCCTGCCCGACCGCCGGACGGCGCAGCAACCGCGCCAGGAGCAGCACGCCGAGCGGCAGGGCGGTCGCGAGCAGGTAGGGGGTCAGCGAGAAGTAGGCGGCGCGATCGGGCGCCCAGCGCAGCGCGGCGGCGAGCATCGCGAAACCGAAGCCCGGCGTTCCGCCCAGCGGGTAGCTGTCGGGACTGAGGCCGGCGTTGAAGCGGTAGACGTCGTCGACGAAGGCAGCCGGCCCCCAGAAAAAGAAGGGGAGCACCAGCGCCGCGAAGATCGCCGCGGCGACCACGAGGCCACGGCGCACGATGGGGCGCGGCCAGGCGTGCCAGGCGCAGACCAGCAGGAAGGGCGCCACGAACCAGGCGAACTGCTTGAGCGCGCAGGCCAGCGCCAGGCAGCTGAAGAAGGCGAGAGGGCGCCGCCGCGCCAGCGCCACCAGCGCAAAGAGCAGGAACGAGATGACGTAGATGTCGTTGCGCCCCACCACCACGTAAGGCACCACCAGCGGATTGAGCGCGAAGCAGGTTTGCGCCAGCTCGCCGGCGCCGCGGTGGCAGAAGGCGAGGGGCGCCAGCCAGACGCCGGCGGCGTAGAGCAGCAGGTAGACGAGACGCTGGTCGAACGGCCAGCCGGCCGCGTCGGCCAGCGCGATCAGCGGCGCCGGCAGCAGGAAGCTCGCCGGCAGGTAGGGGTTGTGCCGCAGGATTCCCGGGATCGCCACGCCGGCGAGCGGCGTCTTGGAGTAGTCCGCGCCATAGGGATCGATGCCGCGCAGCAGGAAGCGGGCCGACTCCTCGGTCTGGATGACGCCGCCGTCGTGGGCGAAGCGCAGCGGCTGGCCGCTCGCGAAGCGCTGGACCGCTCGGCCGGCGATCGGCAGCGCCAGGATCAGCACTCCCAGCGCCACCAGGGTCGCCCGCTTCCAGGTGCGGTAGGAACGCCGCTCGACGCCGCCCGGCAGGGCCAGCGCCGCGGTGAGGAACAGCAGCAGGGTGGCGACGGCGCCGACCGCGAGGACCGTGCGCACCACCTCGCCGTCCCAGCGCGAACCCTGCCGCAGGGTGGCGAAGGCCGGGTCGCCCGTCACCTGCAGCGCCACCACCATGCCGAGCAGGAACAGCAGCCAGGGGTCGAGCGCGAGCAGCGGATCGCGCGGCGCCGCGCCGGCCCGCTCATCCGCGAAGCGATCGGCGCCGCGCTGGTCCTCGACGCGATCGGCGCCGCGCGGTTCGTTCATCCTGGCGGGCTACTCTACACGCTGGCAACGAGGAGGGTGGCACGCCACTCTCCAATCCAGCGGTTCGCTTCAGTTTCTTGAATCCAACTTCGTGCAGCGTGGCGCGGCCAGCGAGATCCGGCACGGCGCCGCGCTGCGCGCCCCGCCGCCGCCCCGCGCCCCGCGCCCCGCCGCCGCGCAGCCGGGCACGGACCTCGCATCCTGCCGTAACGCAAAGCCTTACGCCGCCAATGCCAGGGGGCGCTCTCCGGTGCTCGCGGGCCGGCCGGGAGAGCTGCGGCGGAGCCCTGTCCGGGCGCGCTGGGCCTGGCGGCTGGTCACGGGCTGCCGTGGAGGATGAAAGCCATGTTCGGAAACAAGGTAGCTTGGCGCGATTGGAAGGGGGTGCTCGTCGCGGCTGCCCTTCTCGCCGCAGTCTGGGTAGGGGCCGAAACCGCCGCGGCCCGGCAGGTGGTCCTGCCGCTGGCGCAGTACGACGAGCTGCGGTCGAAGTCCAGGACCACCGCCGAGCCCGCGCGGCCGCCGGCGGCGCCTTTCGCGCTCGAAGGCGACGATCTCGAGGTCCTCGCCGGACCGGACAGCGCCCGCATCGTCCAGCGGCTGGCGGTCCGCCTGCTCGCCGCCGACTGGCAGTCGATCCCGGTCGGCGAGATGGGGTCCTTCGTCGGCGCCGACCTTGGCGGCCTCGAGGGGCGTCTGACCGAGAGCCGCGGGGGGAGCGTGCTGCAGGTGCGTGGCCAGGGCGAGCACCGGGTGCGTCTCGAATCGGTGGTGAAGGTGGCGCGAGACGAGACCGCGACCCGGGCGACCTGGAGCTTCTCGTTGCGGCCGCCGCCGGCGGCGGTGGTGCGCGGAGCGCTGCAGTTGGCGGCGCCGCTGGCCGGCACCGTCGACGAGGCAGTGCTCGGGGCCGGCGGCCAGCTGCTGGGCGCCCGGCAGGGGTCTGCGTGGAGCTTCGCCGCCACGCCCGGCAAGGACATGGAGGTGCGGCTGCTGGGGCGGGCGGTCCTGCCCGAGCGCGCGCGCCTGCCGCTGCGCTTCGAGGCCACCACCGCGTCCTCGGCGACGCTCTCGCGCACCCGGCTCGAGGTCCACGCCTGGGTGGTGGCGCGCGTTGCCCAGGGGCGTCTGGCCGAGCTTCGGCTAAGCCTGCCAGCCGGCCTCACCGTTGAATCCCTGACGCCTATTGGGATCGGCTGGAAGGTCGACGGCGACGATCGCGTCGGGCGCGTCGATCGCGTCGGGCGCGTCGACCGCATCGATCGCAGCGAGCGCGTCGACCGCGTCGACCGCAGCGATCGCCGCATTCTGACCGTCACGCCGCCCGAGCCGGCGGAGGAGACACTGCAAGTTGCCGTCGAGCTCTCCGGCCCGCCGCGCGACAGCTTCGCCGCGCCGCTGCTGCTGCCTGAAGGCGCCGCGCGCACCGTCGTCCTGGCCCGTGCCGCGCTGCGCGGAGATGGGCTGTTGACGGTCACCGACCTCGCCTCGACGCGGCCGCCGGACAGCTTCGAGGCGGCGCCGCTGGCGGCGGACCCGGCGCCGGCCAGGGGCAGGCTGTACCTGGTCGGCGACCCGGCACGGCCGCCTCGCTGGCAAGCCGAGTGGGCGGAGCGGACCGAGGTCCTGGCGGCCCAGATCGACGGCCTGTGGGTCGAGCTGACCGCCGGCGAAGCGGGGCGCGCCGCCTACCAGGTCTGGGCGGTGGTCCGCAATCGCGCCACCACCGAGTTGGCGGTGGTCATGCCGCCGGGCTTCGAGCTGACGGTCGCCAGCCGCGACGGAGTGCCGCTCGCGCCGGGCCTGGGGCCCCGCCAGGACCTGGCCGTGCCGCTGCTGAGCCGCGAGTCGCCGCAGCTGATTCATCTGGCCGGTTTGATGCCGTTCGCCATGCCGCGCGGCGCCGGCCAGCTGCAGGTGCCGCTGCCTTCGCTGTCGGCCCCCGCGGCGCGCATCCGGGTGCGCCTGCTGCTGCCCGGCGGCCGCTCCTACACGCTGGCCGACGCCACGCGCACGTCGGCGGTGGAAGCCCCCCCGAGACCGGCGGCGACGGTGATGCCGGCGGTGCCGGCGCCCGGCGATCTCGCCGGCCAGATGTTGCTGCGGCCGGCGCAGTCTCCCGACCTGGACGCCGCGGCGCCTTCGCCGGCGCCGGCCGGATGGGTCGTGGTCGCCGCCTCCTGGAGCGCGCTGTCGTCGAGCCCGGCGCCGCTGCTGCTGCAGGTCGCCACCAGAAAGGAGAAAGCATCATGGTTCTGAGTGCCTCGCGAGCTATGGTCCTTGTCGTGTTGCCGGGTTGCCTGGCCATTGCGCTGCCGGCGGCAGCGGCGCCGCCGGTTGACGCTGCCGCGCCGCCGGGCGCAGCCGTGACGCCGCGGCCCGGCGAGGTCAGCCTGCCGCTCAGGGACTACCTCGCCCTGACCGAGAGCGCCGAGCGCGCCGAGCAGGCCCGCGCCGCGGCCAAGCTCCGCCGCGAGGCGCCCCTGGCGGCGGTCGTGGCCCAGCGGACCACTGTGGAGATCGAGGAGACGGGCGGAGCGGCCGGCGCGGCCGCGAGCGATGGCGAGGCCCGGCTGCTGTCCGAGCTCGAGGTGTTGGTGCAGGGTGAGCCGCAGCCGCCGGTGGCGCTGCCGCTGGCCGGCGTGGCTTTGGGAGTCGAGGTGCAGCCGTCAACTGGCGGGGCTGGCGGGGCTGGCGGGGCTGGCGGGCCGGGCGGGCCGGGCGCGGCGGCTGCCACGCTCGACGGCGGCGGCGGCGGCGGCGCGGCCGAATCGAGTCTTCGCCTGGTGCCTTCCGGGCCGGGGCGCTATAAGGTGCGCGCCCGCAGCGTTGCACGCCTGGCGAGCGTGCATGGGGAGAGCCGGGTGGATCTGACGCGCGTCGTGGCGCCCGTGGCGGTGCTCGAGCTGGTGCTGCCTGCCGCGCTGGTCTGGGAGTGCCCGGGCACCGTGGTGGTCGACGACCATGTCGAGGGCGGCCGGCGGCACCTGCGGCTTTCGGCCGGGCAGGGCCTCGTTCCGGTGCTGTCCTTGCACCGGCGCGTGGCAGGAGACGAGGCGGCGGCGTTGCTGGCCCAGGACGACGTCGTCACCATCCTGCAGCTGCGCCCCGACGGCCTGCGGCGGCACGACGTGGTGCTGTACGAGATCTCGCGCGGCGCGCTCGCCGACCTGGTGGTGGACCTGCCTGCCGGCTTCGAGCTCGAGCGGGCCGGAACCGACGAAGGAGAGGTCCAGCCGGTCGTAGAAGGAACCCGGCTGATCGTCCATCGGCAACGCCGGCTGCGCGGAAGCGGCTTCCTGGTGCTGACGACCCGGCCGGTCGCCACGGGGGGCTCACTGCCGGTCGGCATGGTCACGCCGCAGCCGCCGCCCCGCGCCCGCTACCTGGCGGCGGCGACCACCGTTCCCGGCGGCATCACGCCGCGGCCCGCCGGCAGCTGGCCGCGGGTGGACCTGGGCGATCTGCCGCGGGCGCTCGGCGACGCCCTTACGGAGCTCGACGTCACGGCGGCCTGGCGTTTCCAGGCCGACGGGGCCGGCGGCCCGCCGCCGGCGCCGCCGGCGCCGCCCGCGCCGCCCGCAACGACTGTGGAGGTGGTCACCGCGCCGCAGGCCGCGGCGCTCGAGACCGTGGTGCGCCGCCGCTTGACCACGACGCTGCTGACCGTCGACGGCACCCTGTTGCACCAGGACCGCTTCGAGCTCGCCCAGGCGGGAGAGGTCTTGTCGCTGGTCCTGCCGGCCGGCGCCATCCTGTGGTCGGCGGCGGTCGACGGCGCGGCGGTGCGTCCGCTGGTCCAGGGCGGCGGCGCAGGCAACCTCGCGGTGCCGCTCGGCGCCGCCGGGGCGCGCGTGATCGAGGTAGTGGCGGTGCTCGACAAGGCCATCGCCAAGGGCCGCTCGCGGCTCGCATTCGAGCTGGCGCAGGTCCAGGCGCCGGTGCTCGAGCACCGCTGGCGGCTGCTGCTGCCGGAGAACGCCCGCTACCGCTTCGGCGGCGGCGACCTGCGGCCGGCAATCGAGAAGCCGCCGCCGGCGCCGGCCTTCGCCGGCTCGGCCCGCATGCAGGAGGCGGCAGCGCCCGGCCAGGCCCAGGCCTCGACGGTGCCGGGACCGATGCCGGCGGCGCGGGACCCCTGGCAAGTGCTGCAGAACACGCCCGGCGTACTGATCGATCGCGTCAACGTCGGCGGCAACGAGAGCGGCCAGTCGAACGCCTACTACAGGCCGGCAGCGGCGGCTCCCGGCCTCAATGGCCGCGTCGTCGACCAGAACGGAAGCGCCTTGCCGGGAGCCACCGTCGTGGTGACCGCGCAACAGCAGATGCCGCCGCGGCGGCAGGTGACCAACGCCGCCGGCGAGTTCGCCTTTCCCGACCTGGCGCCCGGCACCTACGAGCTGAAAGCCGAGCAGCAGGGCTTCTCGTCGGTGGAGGTCCCCGGCGTCCGGGTGGCGACCAGGGAGCATGGCGCGCGGGTCGACCTGACGCTCACCTCCGCCGTGGAAGACGTGATCACGGTTACCTCCGAATCGCCGCTGCTGGACGAGAGAAGCATCCGGACGGGCGCCACCCTCGGCCAGAGCGAGTTGCAGCGGATCCCGACCGCGCGCGATCAGTTCGAGGTGCTCAAGGACCTGCGTCAGGGACTGGTCAGCGGCGTCAAGCCGCTGCCGGTCGAGGTGCCGCAGACCGGCAAGGCGATGCTCCTGGCCGGCGTCCTGCCGCCGGCGCGGGTGGCGGTCGAGCTCGAGGTGCGGTCCGGCGTGAAGTGAGGGGCCGATGCGGTTAGACTCCGGGGCGAACGACCTCGGAGACAGCTCATGCCCAGGCGAAGCCTCGTTGTGCTGGCATTGGCGTACGTGGTGCCGGTCGCCGCCATGGCGGTCAGCCCCGCGGGCGCCGCGTTCACCCTCGAGCAGGTGCTCGGCGCGCCGTTCCCCGATCAGCTGGTGGCCGCACGCCAGGGAGAGCGCGTCGCCTGGGTGATGAATCGGCGCGGCGAGCGCAACGTCTGGGTTGCCGACGGGCCGGCGTTCGTGCCCCGCCAGGTCACCCATTACCAAGGCGACGACGGCCAGCCGCTCGCCAGCCTGCGCCTCACCCCGGACGGCATGACGGTCGTCTACGTGCGCGGCACCGAGGTCAACGAGGCCGGCGAGTCGGCCAATGCCGCGAGCCGCGCCCAGGCGCCGAAGCAGCAGGTCTGGGCGCTCGCGGTCGACGCCGGCATCGCGGGCAAGGCCAAGCCCCGGCTGCTGGGCGACATGGGCTGTGCCGAGGAAGGGTGCGAGGACGTCCAGGTCTCGCCCGACGGCCGCCAGGCTGTCTGGGCGGACAAGCATCACTTCTGGCTGGCGCCGTTGTCCGCGCCGGCAGCGGACGGCTCGGCAGGCTCCCACGAGGCGACGGCGTCAGGCGGTGCGACGGCGTCCGGCGGTGCGACGGCGTCCGGCAGCAATGCGGCGTCCGGTGGCAGGGCGGGCGGTGCGCCGGCCCGTCAGCTCAACGGCCTGCAAGGCGACAGCGCGCAGGCCCGATGGTCGCCGGACGGCAAGCGCCTGGCCTTCCGGCTCAACCGCGGCGACCACTCCTACGTCGCGGTCTTCGACCTGGCGAGCGAGAGCGTGACCTACCTCGCTCCCAGCGTCGACCGCGACCAGCTGCCGCGCTGGTCGCGCGACGGCTCTCGCCTGGCATTCATCCGCGAGCCGTCGACCGCCGAGAAGCTGCCGCTCATCCCCGAGCGGCCGCATCCATGGAGCCTGTGGCTGGGCGACCCGGCGACCGGCGAGGCGCACGAGATCTGGCGCAGCAGCGCCGGCCCGGAGGGCTCGCTGTCGCCGTTCGCCGCCGATTCGCTGTTCTACGCCGCGGGCGACCGCATCGTCTTCGCGTCGGAGCAGAACGCCGGCGGCCGCAACCACCTGTACTCCATCCCGGCGGCGGGGGGGCAGCCCGTCGAGCTGACCCCGGGCGACTTCGACGTCGAGGAAGCGTCGATGAGCGCGGACGGCCGCAGCGTCCTGTACTCGGCTAACGAGCACGGCGCCGATCCCGGCGACGAGGACCGGCGGCACCTCTGGCGGGTGAGCGTCGCCGGCGGCGCGCCACGGGCGCTCAGCGCGGGGCAGGGGATCGAGTGGTCTCCGGTCGAGACCGGCGACGGCAAGGCGGTGCTGTGCCTGGGCTCGAGCGCCACCACCCCGGCCGCGGCCTATCGCCTGGCTGCAAGCGGCGCCAGCGGCGCCAGCGGCGCCGGCGGCGCCGGCGCGGGCTCCGCCGCCGCCGTCCCCGGCGCCACGCCGGGAGCCGCCGCCGCCGCCGCTGCCGCTGCTCCGGGCAACCGCGTGGCGTTGGGGACGGACCTCGTGCCCGCCGATTTCCCGTCGGCCGAGCTGGTGGTGCCGCGACAGGTGGTCTGGAAGAGCGCCGACGGCCTGCTGATCCACGGCCAGCTGTTCATGCCGCGCGAGGCTCATGGCGCGCCCGCCCTGATCTTCACCCATGGCGGGCCGGTACGCCAGATGCTGCTCGGTTTCCACTACATGTACTACTACCACAACGCCTACGCGATGAATCAGTACCTCGCCAGCCGCGGCTACGTCGTGCTGTCGATCAACTACCGGCTTGGCATCATGTACGGGCGCGCCTTCCGCGAGGCGCCGCACGCCGGCTGGCGCGGCTCGGCGGAGTATGCCGACGTGGTGGCGGGGGCCCGCTACATGCAGGGCCTGCCGGAGGTGGACCCGCAGCGCGTCGGGCTGTGGGGCGGGTCGTACGGCGGCCTGCTCACCGCCCTCGGGCTGGCACGCAACTCGGACCTGTTCAGGGCCGGGGTCGACTTCCACGGCGTTCACGACTGGTCGCAATTCCTGCCGCGCTGGGACGGCGCGGCGGCGTCGCCGGCGGCGCCCCCCGATCTCCGAGAGGCCCACCAGCTGGCCTTCGCCTCCTCGCCCGATGCCGCGGTCGACTCCTGGCGCTCGCCGGTGCTCTTGATCCACGGCGACGACGACCGCAACGTGCCGTTCGGGCAGACCCGCGACCTGGTGCAGCGGCTGCGCGACCGCGGCGTGACGGTCGAGCAGCTGATCTTCCCCGACGAGATCCACGACCTGCTGCTGTGGAAGGACTGGGTCCGCTCCTACCGCGCCGCCGCCGACTTCTTCGACCGCACCCTGCAGGCGCGGCCGGCGCCGTGAGCCGCTGTCCCGCTTCTCCAGCCTTTCACGCTTGAACTTGGGTAGGGCCTGAGGTTACGATACTGTGAAGGCCGATACATTGCCGCTCCAACCAGGGTACGGCGCCATGCCGGTGCCGCACCTCATGATCCTGAACCGTCCCGCCGGGCGGGACGGCCCCACGAGGAGGGCTACATGCCACGAGTTCCGCAATCGCTGTTACGTCTGACACTATGCCTCGCGCTCGGGCTGGCGGTTGCCGGCGCCGGCGTCGCCGCACCGTGGGGAAGCGTGCCGCGCCCCGCCGCCGCCGCCGCGAAGGTCGCCGCGCCGCAGGCCGGCGCACAAGCCGGCGCCGCGCGGGTGCCGGTGATGGTCGAGCTGGCAGAGGCGCCGGCCGCAATCGACTGGGCCGCCGCGCTCGCCGACAAGTCGGTGGCGCCGGCGCAGGCCCTCGCCAACGCCCGCCGGGCCTCCCAGGCCAAGGTCGCGCTGCTCGTGTCCCGCCAGCAACAGCTCGGCGCGGCGCTGGCCGCCGCCCCGTTCAAGGCGCAAGAGCTGTACCGGCTGCAGCGGGTCATGAACGCCGTCGCCGTCATGGTCGAGCCGGCGAAGCTCGATCAGATCCGCGCCCTGCCCGGCGTCAAGCGGGTGCGGGTGATCGCCCCCGAGGTCCCGATCAACGCCACCAGCGTGCCGTTCATCGGCGCGCCGCAGGCGTGGGGCAACACGCTGGGCCTGCCCGAGAGCCTCACCGGCACCGGCATCCGGATCGCCATCATCGACACCGGCGTCGACTACCTGCACCCGATGTTCGGCGGCGCCGGCCTGCTCGCCGACTACCAGGCCGAGGAAGCGGCGACCAGCAAGTTCACCACCAAGGGCTCTTTTCCGACCGCGAAGGTGGTCGGCGGCTACGACTTTGCCGGCGACGCCTACACCGGCGCCAACACGCCGATGCCCGATCCGAACCCGATGGACTGCCTCGGCCACGGCTCGCACGTCGCCGGCACCGCCGCCGGCTTCGGCGTCAACAGCGACGGCACCACCTACACCGGGCCCTACAGTCCGTCGACGCCGTTCAGCTCGCTGCGCATCGGTCCCGGCGTGGCGCCGAACGCGCTGCTCTACGCCCTCCGCATCTTCGGCTGCGGCGGCTTCACCAATTTGACCCCGCAAGCCATCGAGTGGGCCGTCGACCCCGACGCCGACGGCGACCTCTCCGACCATCTGGACGTCATCAACATGTCGCTGGGCGCGCCCTACGGCGGCCTCTCCGACACCTCGGCCCAGGCCGCCGACGCCGCCGCGCTGGCCGGGGTCATCGTCGTCTCCGCGCAGGGCAACAGCGGCGACACCTACTTCATCGGCGGCAGCCCGGGCTCCGCCACGCGCGGGATCGCGGCCGCGGCCAGCGTCGACTCCGGCATTCCGGGCGCGGTGCTCAAGGTCAACGCGCCGGCGTCGGTTGCCGGCAACTACCCGGCGGCGGCAGACGTCTTCGGCAACGGGGCGCCTCCCCCCGCCGGCCAGACCGGCAACATGGTGGAGGTCGCTTCGGCCACCGGCACCGCCGCCCAGGGGTGCGACGGCAACTACACCAATGCCAGCGCCGTCAAGGGCAGCATCGCGCTGATCATGCGCGGCAGCTGCACCTTCCAGAAGAAGGTTGCCAACGCGCAGGCCGCCGGCGCCATCGGCGCCGTCGTCTTCAACAACATTCCCGGCGATCCCAACCTGGTCAGCATGGGCGGCGACCCCTCCCAGCCGAACATCACCATCCCGGCGCTGTTCATCTCCAATGACAGCGGCAAGCTCATCGCCGCCGCCAGCGGCGTCAACGCCACGCTGTCCTCGGCGAGCGCCGCCGACACCCTGGCCTCGTTCACCTCGCGCGGACCGCGCGGCGGCGGCTCCTTCCCGATCAAGCTGAAGCCCGACGTCGCCGCGCCCGGCGTGGCGATCCCGTCCACCCAGTCGGGCATCGTCTGCACGGCCGCCAGCCAGGGCTGCCTCGTCTCCAACCCCACCGGCTTCATCGCCGGCGGCCAGGTGCTGATCCTGTCGGGCACCTCGATGGCGACGCCGCACACCGCCGGCACCATGGCCCTGCTGCGGCAGCTCCACCCCGACTGGTCCGTCGAGGAGCTCAAGGCGCTGCTGATGAACGGCGCCCTCCACGACCTCTTCCAGGGAGTCAACGCGGCGGGCCTGAAGTTCGGCCTCGGCCGCATCGGCGCCGGGCGCATCGACGTTCCCAACTCGGCGGTGAACAGCGTCACCGCGTTCAACGATGACGATCCGGGGACCGTCACCGTCGGCTTCGACGGGCCGGTGGTCAGCAGCGTCGATCAGGTCAAGCAGCTGCGGGTGGTCAATCACGGCTCGCAGGCCGAGACCTTCGACC
Source organism: Thermoanaerobaculia bacterium (assembly GCA_035949675.1). Taxonomy (GTDB): domain Bacteria; phylum Acidobacteriota; class Thermoanaerobaculia; order Multivoradales; family UBA5704; genus JASLEW01. The sequence continues at coordinate 6,088 of DASZHY010000409.1, read as the reverse complement.
TTACTTTCGACAACCGGGACCAGGCTCCCGGAGTCGCCTTCTCGCTGGTCGACCCCACCCAGGCGTCGCTCAGCGTGCCGGCGGATTCCGCCGTCCAGGTGGCGGTGCAGATGAAGGCCGACGCCACCAAGATGGACCACAACGCCGACGGCACCGTCGCTCCCACCCAGCCGGCGCCGGCGCCGCTCTCCGGCCTGGGCAGCCTGTTCCGCCAGACCCTGACCGAGGCGGGCTCGTACCTGGACTTCGGCCAGGGAGGGAAGACCAAGCTGCGAGTGCCGCTCTACGCGGTTCCGGTGGCGGCCTCGGCCATGGCCGGCACCGCCCCGATCCCGACCGGCGGCACCGGCGCCGGCGACACGAGCATCGCGCTGACCGGCATCGGCGTGTGCACGGGGGCGATCTCGAAGGGGGCCTGCAACGGCAACTTCCCGGTCACCGAGGCGTCGCTGGTGACGCCGTTCGAGCTGCAGGTGGTGCACCCGCTCGATCCCACCATTCCGCCGTTCGCCAACCTTCAGTACGTCGGCGTGGCCTACGACCAGCTCGACGACCTGCTGCTGTTCGGCATCTCCACCTGGGGCCCGTGGTCGACGCCGGCCGACGTCGCCTTCAACATCTACATCGACAGCAAGAACAGCGGCACCTACGACAAGATCATCTTCAACAGCGACCCGGGGTCGATGGCCCTGAACCTGTTCGCCAACACGGGCGCCAACGGCCAGGACAGCTTCATCACCGCCTTCGTCGACATTCCCTCGTCGATGGTCTTCACCCAGCAGTACTTGAACCTGTTCCCCGGCAACACCGTCGACACACGGACGTTCGCCAACAACGTCATGCTCATCGCCGCCAGCCCCAAGGACCTCGGGCTGACCGGCACCTCCTTCCACTACCGCGTCGAAAGCTGTCCGGGCTTCCTGCCGCTGTGCTCGCCGCTCGCCGGATTCCGCTACGACGGCGCCGACGGGCCGTTCAAGTGGGACTTCGCGGCGCCAGGCATCGACTTCGGCGGCAACTTCTTCGCCTTCGACCTCGACGGCACCTCGCTGCCGGCCCACTTCAACGTCGGCAACTACCTCGCCAACGGCTCGCTCGGCGCCCTGCTGCTGCACACCCACAACACCGACGGCACGCAGGCCCAGGCGCTGCCGCTGCAGGGCTCGCGCTTCGCCGACGTGGCGGTTGCCGCCTCGGTCTCGCCGGCGGCCGTGCCGGCGAAGGCCAACACCCTGGTGACGCTCACCATCCAGGCGAGCAACGCCGGGCCCAACAAGGCGCGGCAGGTGACGGTCTTCGACCCGGTGACCGGCGGCCTGTCCTACGTCTCGGACGACGGCGGCGGCGCTTACGACCCGTCCAGCGGTGTGTGGACCGTGGGCCAGCTGGCCGTCGGGGCCAGCGCCACCCTCCATATCAAGGCAACGGTCGTCGGTACCGGCGAGATCGTCAACACGGCCCGGATCGGGTCGTCCGTGCCGATCGACCCGAACCCCGAAAACGACTCCTCCAGCGTGACGCTCAATGCGCCGCGCCTCGCCGACCTGGCGGTGACCGCCAAGGCCAGCGCCAGCAGCGTCAAGGCCGGCTCGGGCGTCACCTTCACGGTCACCCTCGACAACAACGGCGCCAACCAAGGCGCCGACCCGTCCTACAACCCGCGGGTCCACGTCATCCTGGGCGGCGCCAAGTACGACCTCGCCCACATCAGCGTCTCGCAGGGGAGCTTCGATCCCACCTCCGGCATCTGGCAGCTCGGCAGCATCGCCGGCGGGGCGACCGAGACCTTGCAGTTCAGGGTCGTGCCGATCCACGGCGGCTCGGTGGGGATCCACGCCCTGGCCATCGCCTCGACGCCTGACCCGAACCTCATCAACAACCGCGCCAGCGTCACGGTGGCGGTCCACTAACCCATCTCGGCAGGCAGGCGGCTCGCGCGCACAGCGACCGCCTGCCTGCCTCCGCAGCTTCCCGCTCAGCCGGCCCGGGCCGCGGCTGCCACGACGGCAGCGGCGGCCCGGGCCGTTTTCGCCGGGAAGTGCTGAAGGGCTCGCCCGGGTGCGCCTCCGGACTGGGCCGCCGCCGCCTGACCAGGCGTAACCAGCCGCGATGGTTCGACGTATACTCTCGGTAACCGAGGGCTTCGCATGCACGTTGCCTCGGTAACCGAGGGCAAGGGATGACCAGACCCACCGATCTCCTGCAAGGCACGCTCGACCTCCTCCTCCTCAAGATCCTCGCCTTGGAGCCGCTGCACGGTTGGGCGGTGGGGGAGAGGCTGCACCAGATCTCGGGCGGCGTGCTGCAGGTGAGCGACGGCTCGCTCTACCCGGCGCTCCACAAGCTGGAGCAGGAAGGGTGGATCACCGCCGAATGGAAGACCAGCGAGCTGGGGCGGCGAGCCAAGTTCTATCGCCTGACTCGGCCCGGCCGCAGGCAGCTCGAGCGCGAGGCCCGAGACTGGGAGCGGCTGTCGGCGGCGATCCAGCAGGTCGTTTGCCTGGAGGAGCCTTGAGCCATGGACTGGCAGCGCCTTCTCTACGTCTTGCCGCTGCGGCTGCGCACGCTGTTCCGGCGGGCGCAGGTGGAGCGCGACCTCGCGGACGAGCTGGCTTTCCACGTCGAGCGCCAGACGGCGGCGCAGGTCGCTCGGGGCGTCGCTCCCGCGGAGGCGCGCCGGGCGGCGCTGCGCACCCTGCGCGGCATCGATAGGCGCAAGCAGGAATGCCGCGACGTGCGCCGGTTCGACCGGGTGCACGATCTCGTCCAGGACGTGCGCCATGGTGCGCGCATCCTCCGCCTCAGGCCGCTGTTCGCCGCGGTGGCGACGGTCACCCTGGCGCTGGGGATCGGCGCGAACGCGGCAGTCTTCAGCGTCGTGGAGACGGTCCTGTTGCGGCCGCTGCCCTATCCGCGGCCCGAACGGCTGTTCACGCTGAGATCGAACGAGTCGCTGCCGGACCTCGAGGACCTGAGGCGGCAGACCCGCGCCTTCGCCGGCATCGGCGGCTACAACGTGCAGTCGCTTGCCTATACCGGCGAGGCCGAGCCGGTCGAGGTCGATGCCGCGCTGTGCACCGGCGAGCTGCTGGCGGTGCTCGGCGCGACGCCGCGGCTCGGACGCGGGCTCACTCCCGAAGACGACCGCTTCGGCGGCCCCCGCGTGGCGGTCCTGACCCATGGCTTCTGGCAGCGTCACTTTGCCGGCGACCCGGCCGTCCTGGGCAGGACCATCCCGCTCGCCGGCAACGCCTATACGGTGATCGGCGTCATGCGGCCCGACTTCTGGAAGCCGGGGCGGGAGGTGCAAGTGCTGGTGCCGCTGCGCATTGCCAACCCGGTGGCGGCGAGCTTCCGCGGGGTGCACTTCCTGGAGGTCTTCCTGCGGCTCGGACCCGGCGTCTCTCTCGCCGGGGCACAGGCCGACCTCGACGGCGCCGGCAGCCGGCTCGCGCGCCTGTTTCCGGAATACGACGCGGAGAGTGAGCGCCGGCTGATCCCGCTGCAAGAGCGCGTGGTCGGCAACGTGCGGGAGGCGCTGTCGATCCTGTTCGCGGCGGTGGCCTTCGTCCTGCTGATCGCCTGCGTCAACTTCGCCAGCCTGCTGCTGGCGCGCGCCGCCAGCCGGCGGCGGGAGATCGTCACCCGCAAGGCCCTCGGGGCGTCCTCGGGGCGGTTGCTGCGCCAGATGCTGGCCGAGAGCATCCCTCTGGTCTTCCTGGGCGGGCTCGCCGGACTCTTGCTGGCCTGGTGGGGGGTGCACCTGCTCGTGGCGCTCGCGCCCGCGGGCCTGCCGCGGCTGCCGGGGATGGGCATCGACGGCCAGGTGCTGCTCTTCACTCTCGGGGTCTGCGCCCTGACCAGCGCCGTGTTCGGCTCGCTCCCCGCGCTCGGCGCGGCGCGCGTCGATCTGAGCGCCGGCCTGAAAGCAGGGGGCCGTGGCACGGCCGGCGGCGGCGCCTTACGCCTGCGGACGCTGCTCGTCATCGCGGAGGTGGCCGTCGCGCTGGTGCTGCTTACCGGCGCCGGACTGCTGGCGCGCAGCTTTCGCCGGCTCGCGGGGATCGAGCCGGGGTTCCGCGCCGAGAACGTGCTGACCCTGCGCCTGGAGCTGCCCGAGTCCCGGTACCGGGACCTCGAGCCGCAACGCCGGTTCCGGCAGCGCCTGCTGGCAGCGGTCGACGCGCTGCCCGGCGCGCGGGCGGCGATGATCAGCGAGCTGCCGATGAGCGGCGATCACGTCACGCACAACTTCGTCATCGCGGGCCGCCCGGCGATCGCCGCCGGCAGGGAGCCGGAGCTCGAGACGCGCACCGTCGCCGGCGACTACTTCGGTGTCATGGGCATTCGCCTCCTGCGCGGGCGCGACTTTCAGCCGGCGGACCGTACCGGCAGCCGGCACGTCGCCATCGTCAACCAGGCGTTCGCGCAGCGGTACTTTGCGGGGGGCGACCCCGTCGGTGCGCGCATCGGGTGGGCGCGCGAAACGCCGCCCGACTGGATGACCGTGATCGGCGTGGCGAGCGACGTCAGGCACTTTGGACCGGCGCAGCCGGAGCAGCCGGCGGCCTACGACCTCTACTCCCAAACCGCGCAGCAGTGGAAGCGCTGGATGGTCCTGGTGGTGCGCAGCCGCATCGCGCCGGCGAGCCTGCTGGCGGCGGTGGACCGGTCGGTCTGGTCGATCGACAAGCAGATCCCTCCCACCCACGTGCTCACCATGTCCGAGGTCGAGGCGGCGGCCCTGGCGCGGCCGCGGTTCAACCTGACGCTCATGGGCATCTTCGCCGCGCTGGCGCTGGCGCTCGCCGCGATCGGGGTCTACGGCGTCACGGCCTACGCGGTCGCCGAGCGGACGCAAGAGATCGGCCTGCGCATCGCCCTGGGTGCGCGGCGTCGCGATGTGATCGCGCTGGTCGTGGGCCAGTGCGTCACCTGGACGCTCGCCGGCGCCGTGCTGGGGACGGTGGCAGCGCTGGGCCTGACCCGGTTCATGTCGGGCCTGCTCTTCGGCGTCACCGCCCAGGACCCCGCGACCTTCGCCGCGGCAGGGGCATCGCTGGTGGCGGTGGCCGCGCTTGCCGCCCTGGTGCCGGCTCGCCGCGCCATGCGCGTCGATCCGGTCGCCGCGTTGCGCCGCGAGTAGCCGGCCGTCACGTCAGGAGCTGTGGCCGGCGCACTGCATCACCCCGAGGAAGGCGGTCCACGGCCCCACCGCCTCCTGGTACTGGTGGGCCATGATCCTCGAGATCTGGTGCAGATGAGTCAAGTCATGAGCTGCCCAGGTCGCCAGCAGCTCCGACAGGGTGACGACGCCGAAGAAGGGGTGTCGTCCGCGCAGCTCGAGGTCCTTGGGCTGCAGGTTCAGGGCCCGCAGCTCGTCCAGGTTCTGCGCCCGCAAGCGAGCGAATTCGTCCAGGAGCTGGTCCAGCGACTTGCCGGCGCTCTCCCGTACGTGTCCCTGGCGATCGAACGGCTCGAAGGTCCGGGTCTCGCCGAACTGCAGCACCATCCTCGCCCGCGGCATCCAATCCGTATGTTCGCCATGGATCAGATGACCGACGACGTCGAAGACGCTCCAGGTATTCTCACCTTCATCGCGGTGCGTCCAGGTTTCGGGTAGATCGCGCAGCAACCCGTCGAGAGCCGCCGGGGTGCGGCCGAGAAGCGCAATGGTGTCCTGCAGGTCGTGTTCCATCCATCGAGCATACGCCCGTCCGCCTGCCCGGCGCGAGGGCCCTGCCGCGGTCACAGCCGTCAGGCGAGCCGGATGCTCCCGACCTCGCCGGCGATCTCGAGGCGGGTGCCGTAGGGCGCGGACAGCTGGGCGAGGTGCTCGAGGATGGCGCGTGCCTCGTCGCCGCGCGCCAGCCGCGGGGTGCCGCGGCGGTAGGCGGGCTCCTCGAAGCCGAGCGCCAGCGGGAAGAGCTCGACGGCCGTGACCTTGCCGCCCGCGAAGGTGACCCGCGGCAGGACGCTCTGCCAGTAGCGGCGCTGCTTGATGAAGCCGATCTTGGTCTCGAAGGCCAGGGGATCGAGGGTGCGGCTGTCCAGACCGTACTCGGCGAAGTCCTCGGCCGGCGTGAAG
>DASZHY010000408.1:0-12108 GCA_035949675.1 Thermoanaerobaculia bacterium | reverse complement strand
GCGGTCAGCTCCGAGGGCCTCTGCGCGGCTGCCTGCGCCGTCAGGAGAAAGAGGACCGCTCCGATGCGGGCGCCCCTCGTACCCATCAGGGCCATGGCGCGCACCGCTGCCGCTTGGCCAGCCGCGCCGCGTCGGACGCATATGGGGTCAGCCGGCGTGGATCGAGAGCCGCGAAGCCGCGGAGCGCCGCGCAGCTCTCACTGCCCCTGCCCGCCTGCGCCTCGGCGGCCGCCAGCCAGTAGGCGGCCTCGGCCTTCCCGGCCGGGTCGGCTGCAGGATAGAGCGGCAGCGCCGTCTCGAGGTGGAGGATCGCCTCCTCCACATGCCCCTCCCTCAGGGCGGCCCTGCCAAGGTTCTTGTGGAGACAGCCCAGTGTCTGGTCGTGGCGCAAGCCGGCCTCGAGAGCCTTGCGGGCTTCGGCCGGGCGCGCCAGCGCGAGGTAGACGCCGCCGAGCTCGTTGTAGGCGTACGCGTAGTTGGGATCGAGCTCGATCGCCCGCCGCAAGCTGAGGAGAGCTTCCTCGTAGCGCTGCTTCCGGGCCAGCAGATTGCCGAGGTTGTAACGATACACGGCCTCTGCGGGGGCCGCTTGCACCGCCGCCTGAGCGTGGCCCAGCGCCGCGTCGTCGTCGCCGAGCTCCATCTCCACGGCGACCAGGTTTCCCAGGGCGGGGGCGTAGCCCGGCTCGGCGTCGAGGGCGGCCAGGAAGGCGGCGCGAGCCTCCTCCTTCCTGCCGAGCTGCAGGAGGCCGATCCCGTCCTGGCCATGGCGCATCGCCTGGGCGCCGCGGCGCTCCCGCAGCCAGCCCACGGCCATGACCCAGACGAGCGCGACCGCCATGGCCAAGCCTGCCAGGATGGCCGCACGGCGCGCCCACACCGCCGAGCGAGGCGCAAAGAGCATCCCATCCGTGCCGCGCAGGAACAGGACAGGCACCGCCCAGGCACCGCCGCTCGCGTCGACGCGCTGCATGGCGAGACGGCCCTCGGTGACGGCCTGTTCGATGACGTCTCCGGCGGCTAGCCGCCGGTAGAGCACGCGGCTGAACGACACGGCCGCGCGGTCGGCCACGGGCCCGCTCATCGCCACCACGGCGGGCACGCCGCCCATCACCAGGGACGACGCGACGCCGGCAAACGGGTTCGGCCCAGCGCTGCCGACCGCAGCGGCCGTATGGCAGGCGTTGAGCACGACGAGACGCAGCGACCTGAAGTCGTGCAGCAGCTGCGCCAGCCGCCGCCCGTCGAAGAGCTCGCCGCCGCCGTCACCCCGCTCGAAGAGGAGGGCGCCTTCGCCGCTCGCCGCCGCGAACTGCCCATGCCCCATGAAATGGAGGATGTGAAAGTTTTTCTCGAGCAAGGCCTGGCGCATCGCCTCCAGGCCTCCACCCTGCAGGAATACGATCTCGATTTGGTTCTCCTGGCCACCCCAGGCCTCCTCGAGGTTCGTGCGCTCGCGGGCGACGGCTAAAGGCGGCCAGTCGCGCGGGCTGGCGGCGATGGCGAGGATGCGCAGCCGGCGCGGGCGGGCGAGCGGCGGCCGGCGCTCGCGGTGTGCCGCGAGAGAACGGACCACCGGCGTCCGCCGGCTCAGGCAGAGGAAGTCCTCGGTCTGGGGGCGGCAGAGCAGCTCCCACGCCAGCTGCTGCAGCCTGGCCGACTCCGGGCGCCGCGGATCGATCACCAGCCCAATCCGCAAACCCTGCCGCGGGTCGCCAAGGCTGCCAAGGCAGGAATGGAACAGGTTGGCGACCTCGCCTTGGAACAGCTCACTGAAGAGCTCTTTGCCCACGGCGAGGGCGGACGCCTGCCGGGATGCACCACGGGGGCACAGGTCGCGGCTCCCGCCCTCCTCGTCCTGGCTGAGACCGGCCGCCGCCGCGGACAGACCGCCCGTCGTAGGGACGCGGAAGGTTCCCTGCCCCTCGCCTTGCGGCGATTGCACGGACACGGCGAACGAGCCGCCGGGCGAGGGCTCGATCCGAAGCGAGAAGCTCTCGTAACGCATAGCGCCGCCGCGCCTCACGCACCCTCAGCGCCGCGAGGCCGCGGCTCGCCGCACGTAGGCCAGCGGGAAGTTCAGATCGAAGCCCTGCGCGCTGAAGGACGGATGCTGCTCGCCCTGCGTCTCCTCCGGCACCTTGGACCGCAGGTAGTCGATCAGCTCGGCGGTCGTCACCACGCCGTCGACGGGATTGTCGTCGGCGGCGCCGGCCAGCCCGAGGAGCAACGCCTGCGTGAACGCGCCGTGGCCAAGCTGCGCCGTCTCCAGTGAGCTCTCATGGGCCTGGCTCGCCGTCAGCACCAACCGCCCTTTCTTCCGCGCCAGCGTCTCCAGGTATTTGTTGAAGAAGTTGAGGGCCCTGCCGTCCTGGGGTCCGCCGCGGCCGAGCGCTGCCCCGCTGTGGCAAGTGTCGGCCAGCACCAGGATCCGCTGGGCGCGAATGGTGTAGTCCATGACGTTGCCGAGATCCCACATCGGGATCGCCGTGCCGCCCAGGTTGGCGGGCTCGGAGTCGTGGGCCAGGAAGAAGTAATTGTCAGGGTTGACCACATCCTGCACGCCGTGGCCGGCAAGGAAGATCAGGGCCAGGTCATCGGGCTGCGTGGCGGCGAGGAAGCTGAAGAGCGCCGTGCGGATCTCCTGATGCGTAGCCTGCTCATTGCTGAGGAACCGCACGTGATCGGCGTTGAATCCGCCCTTCTGGATCAAGAAGTCGCGGACCGCCGCGGCATCGCGGTCGGCGTAGCGCAGGTTGAGGCCAGGTGCGCGATAGTGGGAGATCCCGATGACGACCGCCCATTTTTCGCCCGCCACTGCGGTGGGCGAGCTGGGAGCACGGCGGACGATCCGGTAGGTGCTGCGGGAAAGCGCCGTGTAACCGTGCATCACCTCGACGTCCAGCCGGTTCTGCCCCAGCTTGAGCTCCACGTCGCCCTCGAGCGTGGGCATCCCATCCTCGCCCGGCTTCCCGCGCTTGCCGCCGGACGGTCCACCGCTCCAGCTGCCGACCGAGAACGTCCTCTCCTCGCCGCCCTCGCCGGCCCAGTGCACCCGTAGCGATACCGACTCCTCCCGGCGGACGAAGCGCGCTTGGAGGAAGACTCGCCGAGCCATCGTGATGCCCTGATCGAGCCGGCTCAGCCGTCCGTCCTCGAGCTCCTGCAGCAGCACGACGCCCTCCAAGCCCATGACGGCTCCGGTTTCAAGGCGTGCCTGGGTCTGCCAGGCCTGCGGCTCCTTGGGAGGCGCGATGACCCACGTGGCATAGAGCGGATCGGCCCGCGGGGCCGGCAGCACCTTGATCTCGACCGTGTTGTCCGCCGGGCTCAGGTTGTAGTAGCGGCCCCCGTTCTGCGCGAGGTCGATGTCGCAGACCACCTCGTCCTGGCGGGCGCGGATGGTCTGGGTGGGGCCGGTGCCGATGGTGTTGATCTTGGGGAAGGCCCGATAGACCTTGGGCAGCGGGATGTGCAGGACGAGGCGCCGGATCTTCTCAGGCTCGATGACGCGCAGGACGCCGGGCGGATAGTGCTGCCCGCCGAGCTCCGGCAGCTCGAGCTGGATGGTCCCCGGCTCAGGGCTCGCGGCGGCACCCCGCCCGAGCAGGGCCGAGCCCCACAGGCCGGCCAGCGCCAAGGCCGGCCCGATAATCCAGGTTGTGGCTCGCATGGCGGCAGCCTCCGCTCACGGCTTCCTGGTCTGCCGCGTCACCGGCGACTGGAAGCCGGCGTCGACCTTCGGCTCCCCGGTCAGTTGGTAGGGCGCATCCACGCTCACGTTGTTGACCTTGTACGCGATCCAGTTGCGGTCGCCGGCAAGGTCGAGGAAGTCGTAGACGAAGGGCATCTCACGCGGCAGCTCTCCACCCGACTGGCGTTGGTAGAGCACGACATAGGTCCTGAGCGCCCGCTGAACCTCGGGGAAGCGCTGGGGGTCCTCGCGGCTCAACAGCTCCACGGCATACTGGAGATAGGACTCGGGGAAGCGATGGCGGATCTCGTCGAACTCCATCGCCGACTTGAGATAGCTCGCGGCGCGGGCAAAGTCCTGGTCGGTGCGGCCCACCGTTCGATATAGCATTCCCAAGCCGTACATGGTGAGAGGATCGTCGGTGCGCACGGCGGCCGCCTCTTCGAGGTTGGTGCGCGCGATGAAGAAAAGATCGCGCTTGAAGGCGAGCAGGCCATTGTCCCGCTTGAGCTCCGCCATGAGCAGGCTGTAGCGCGGCGACGACATCCGGAACCCGCTGCCGCCGAGGATGCGTGCTACGAGCGGCTGATAGGGGCCGGCCAGAAGCTTCTTGACCGCCTCGGACCGCTCGACGAGGGTGGCGATGTCGCCGAATGCCATCTCGGCGATGGCGCCGCTGCTGCGTAGGCACTTGCCGATCTTGAGCATGAGGGCGGGCGTCTCGCGGGCGTCAAAGCCGTGGTCGAGAAGGACCTGGGTCGCGAACTGGTCGGATTCGAGCTGCTCCTCCCTGACGAAACGATGGCGCTGGATGGCTGCTGAGAGCTGGGCGGCCACGAAACCGACGCCGGCCCCTTCAGCGGCGCCCTTGGTGCCGCCGAGCGCGTGGCCGAGCCCGCCTCCGATCAGGGTTGCGATGCCGGTGACGACCGCGCTCTTTCGCCTGGCCTTCTCTTCCTCGATGTGTTCATGCAGGCTGTGCGAGAGCACGACGTGACCGGCCTCGTGCAGGAGCACGAAGGCCAGCTGCGACTCGTTGTCGAGGAGCGAGATCAGCCCGCTGCTCAGGTAGACGGCGCCGGTCGCCATGGTGTCGGCGTAGGGGAGAGGATCCTCTATGATCCGAAAGGTGACGAAGATGTTCTCCGCAGCCTCCCTGGGGATGAGCGACTGCCCCAGGCGGTTGACATAGGCCTGCAGGCTGGGGTTTGGGTAGAGACGTTCATTGCGCAAGACCGCATTCTGGGAGTCGTCGAACAGCTGTTTCAGCCAGCCTTCCCTGATCTGCTTCTGCGCGTCGCCTCTCACGCTGGCGAGCATGGTTTCCGGGTCGCGCTCGCGCAGCAGAGAGCCGAGGTCGAGCGTGCCGTTGCCCTGTGCCTGCACCCCTGCCGGCAGCAGGAGGAGGAGCGTTGGCAGGGCCCACTTGAGAAGGGTTTTCTGGCGTCCATGTCTCATGGTCTAGACTCCTTTGGGAGCTCCGGTAGGCTGCCGCGGTGCACGGAGACTGCCGGGACATTGCCGTCCTCGCTAGCCTCTTCCGCGTCCAGAACCTCGGCAGCGGATTTGTCCAGATGAGACACTGCCGTATGGAAAATGTTGAGCGCGTCACCCGGACGGGGGGCAGCGCCGGCCTGGCGGATCCTCCGAGGGCATTCGACTGCGCCAGCCCTGGAACCGGGCTTGCGGTCGAGGACCGGCGAGCGTGGGAGGCCGGTGCCCGATCTGGCTCGGCGCGCTTGAAGAGTCGTCCTGAGGACAGCCGAACCAGCGTTCGGCCATCCAAGCTCACTCCCTCTGGTTGTAGCGACGTCTGACGCCCCGCAAAGCGGGCTGTCTCACCTTCTTTCCTTCGGGCGGTGTCTTCCTCCAAAGTGACCTTCCGGTGGTTCGCTTCCGGCTCAGCCGGATTGGAGAAGACAATGCAACTATCACTCTGTCCGCTGCTGACGACTTCTGTCTTCCACGCCGCCTACTTGCAGACTCGACCGCCCGGTGCGGATGCGGGCGCATGCGCTGCGTGTGGCACCTGCGGTGCCGGTATGGGTGGAATGGCGTTCGTCGCAATCGCCGTCTTCGTGCTCAACATCGCCTTGCTGGTTTGGGTGGCGCGAGACGCAAAGTCGCGAGGAATGGATAGTGCAGTGCTGTGGATGGCCCTCGTGATGTTTACCAGCGTTGTCGGCCTGGGCATATACCTGATGGCTCGGCCTCAGGGCCCCCTCGTCCAATGCCAAAGCTGCAAGAATCACCGCCTTCAGGCCAGCGCAAAATGTCCCCATTGCGGAAACTCATGACCGCAAGTGCAGAGGTTCGCCGCAGCCTAAGGCACCATGCATGGCTTAGGCGTCCGGCGACCTATTTAGTGGCTCTCGCGGTCACGGTCATGTTCTTACTACTGGACTCTCTGCTCGCCCCGCGATACCAGGTGACAGGACGCCTCTACATAGCTGGTGTGCATTTCTATCAGGCCGTGGGGCGCCCGCTTCTGCGGGGGCATGTACGGTGTCGATACCGCCCCAGCTGCTCGGAATACTCTGTCGCCGCGGTCGGCCGATACGGAATTCGGCCTGGCATAGCGCTAACCATCAGGCGGATCGTCTCTTGCACCACCTCGGTCCCGTTCGGGACTCTGGATCCCGTTCCAAATGAGAAGTAGCCGGGCCACCGAGCTTAGGCGAGAAGTGGCAGGGCGCAGCGGTTCACCGCTTGGGAGCACTCGCAGTAGCCTGGGGCCGGCCAACCGCCGGCGCCGAGCGCGTGGCGACAGCGTGAGCAAGTTGGCGCGCGAGCTGAGGCTCGAGATCGCAGCGATCCTCTTGTGCCGCTCCGAGCTCAAAGACCCGGTCGGGGGAAAAATGTGTACAGCCATGCGGTCGATGAGAGCCGGCAAGATCCCGTGCGCGCTTGAGCCTCGTATCAATAACGGTTTATAGGTATAATGAAGATCACTACTCAATGACCAACCGCGTGTCGCTCGTCGGCCGTCTTGCGGCGCGCAGCTTCGATGTGGAGGAGCGCCCTGGCATCTTTCCGCCGCCTATGCTCGTGGATCTGGCTTACCACTCTCGCCTGCGGCGCCTTCTGCGCGGCTACGAGTGGCTTGCTGGGACGCCAAGCGCAGCAGGTCAGGCCCCCCCGGCCGGTCCGACGATCCGCAGCCACGCCCGTGGGTCGGGCGACGCTACCATCTGCAGTGCGAGTCTTGGACCTGGGCCGGGGCCCCGGCGCCGAGCGCGAGCTCTCGGGCGGCCAGGTCGACGCCTACGAGATCGAGCTAGCGGCTGGCCAGTACTTGTTTGCGAGCTTCGACCAGCGGGGCATCGACATCGTCGTCGAAGTCTTCGGGCCGGATCGTCGCCAGCTGCTCTGGGCGGATCGACCCTACGATGCGGTGGGCGCGGAGAGGGTGTACCTGGTGGCGGAAACCGGCGGGCAATACCGGCTGGAGGTGAGGGGCTACGAAAGCAGCTTGCGCGGACGCTACCTTGCCCGCGTCGAGGCCCTGCGCCGGGCGACCGCGACCGATCGGCGCCGGGCCGCGGCGGAAAAACTGGTGTCCGAGGTGCGACCCTGGCACGGGCGGGCGGCTCCGGGCTTCTGGGAAGCGGTCGCCAAGCTCGAGCAGGCGCTGCGGCTCTTCACCGAGATCGGGGCGCAGGACCGCCAGGCCGAAACCCGCTACTGGCTGGGGAAGCAGTACCTGGGCAATCGTGACTACGACGAGGCCCTGAATCTGTTCAGGAGCGCCAATGCGCTGTACCGGCAGCTGCACGATCACCGCTTCATCGCCGTCACCTACAACCAGATCGGCCTGACCTACACCCGGATGGGGGACTTCGATCGCGCCCTCCCGGCCTATCGACGGGCGATGGCGGAGTGGGTCACGATGCCGCTGGCGGACGGTCACGCCCGCACCCTCGAGAACCTGGGCGAGCGCGACGCCCTGCAAGGCAAGACCACCGAGGCGCTGCGCTTCTACCGGGAAGCCGCCGACCTGTGGCACCGCCGCGGATTGCGCGCCGAGCGCGGCAAGGAGGCGAATGCGCTCACTCACGTCGCCTGGGTCTACAGGACGGTCGGTGCGTGGCACCAGGCCCTGGCCGTTCTGGGCCCAGCGCTGGATCTCTGTCGCGACTTTGCTCTGCGGCGGCAGCGGGCCAAGGTATTGGAGGAGTTTGGCAAGGTCTTTCTGGATGCGGCCGAGCCGAGTCGCGCGCTCCCTTATCTCGAGCAGGCTTTCCATCTGGAGGCCGACGTCGGCGACCCGGAGGCTCTTGCCGACACCCTCTCGGACCTGGGAGTCTGCTACCGGTTGCTGCATGAGTACGGCAGGTCGCTGCTGGTCTACGCGGAGGCCCTCAAGACCTTTCGTCAAAAGGGGAAGCGGCAGGCCGAGGCCATCGCCTGGCTCGGCCTCGGGTCGGCCTATGTAGGGCTACAGCAACCCCAGCGCGCCGGAGAGTTCTTTCGCAAGGCGATGCGGCTGGCCCACGACACCGGCCTCCGCGGCATGGAGGCCGAGGCACTGCTCGGCGCCGGCTTCGCGGCGCGCGGCCGTGGGCACCTCGGCGAGGCCTTCGCGGACGGAGAGGCGGCGCTGGCCATGGTCGAGGCGCTTCGTGGCGGCACGTCTCGCCCCGACTTGCGGGCCTCCGAGCTGGCGCTCAACGAGGACTACTATGGGTTCCTGATCGAGGTGCTGATGCAGATGCACACCGAGCAGCCGGCACGCGGGTTCGATCTGCGAGCGCTGCGGTACAGCGAGCAGGAGCGCGCTCGCAGCCTCCTCGACGATCTGATGGCACGCGCGGCCCGCACGCAGGCGGGCTCCGTCGATCCGGCACTGCTCGCGAAACGGCAGTACCTGGTGAAGCGGATCGTGGCGAAGGACCGTGAGCTGCGAGCGCCGGGAGATCCAGGCGGCACCTCGAAGGCGTCCGCCGCGGAAGAGGTCGAACAGCTCTACGAGCAGCTGCAGGACGTGTCGGACCGGATCTCTCGGGCGGCCGCTCCCGGCCAAACGCTGCCCCCGGCCGGCTCGCTGCCGCGTTCCATCGTCGAGATCCCGCGGGGGCTGCTCGACGACCAGACTCTATTGCTCGAGTACTACCTCGGCACTGAAAGGAGCTACCTCTGGGCGGTGACCGCCAATGAGGTGGCCAGCTTCGAGCTCCCAAGGCGCGAGCAGCTCGAGCCCCTGCTGCTCTCGACCCATGAGTCGCTGTCGCAGAGCCGGCAGGCGGATCAACAGGAAGCCGCGGCGAGCCGCGCGTTGCAGCTCAGCCGCATCTTGCTCGGTCAGGTCGCGGAGCGCCTGGGCGAGCGGCGTCTGTTGATCGTTGCCAACGGCGCTCTGCAAACCATTCCGTTCGCGGCGCTGCCGGACCCCAAGACCGGGACCGAGCCGCTGATGCTGCGGCACGAGATCGTCTACGCTCCCTCCCTCGCCGTGCTGGCGGAGCTGCACGGCAGAGAGTCCGCGCACCATAAGCCATCAAGCCTGATCGCGATCGTCGCCGACCCGGTCTTTGGTCCGCGAGATGAGCGCGCACCCCGGGTCCGGCTGCCGGTGGCGATGCTCGACCAGCAGCTGGCAGCGCTGCCGAGGCTGCCTTATTCCAAGACCGAAGCCGAAGCGATTGCCTTGCTGGCCGGCCGGCAGAACGTGCTCGAGGCGCTCGGCTTCGACGCCAACCCCGATCTGGTCACCAGCGGGCGCCTCGCGCCATACCGGATCCTGCACTTTGCAACCCATGGCACGCTGAGCAGCGGGCCATCTGAGCTGTCGGCGCTTGCCCTTTCCCAGATCGATCGCGACGGTCGACTGCACGAGGGTTTCCTGCGCGCCTTGGACATCAAGAGCTTGGACCTGCCAGCCGACCTGGTGGTGCTCAGCGCCTGCGAGACGGCCCTGGGAAGGGGGTTGGCCGGCGAAGGGCCGGTCGGGCTGCCGCGGGCTTTCATGAGCGCCGGAGCGCGGCGGGTGCTGGTCAGTCTTTGGGAGGTCGGCGATCGCTCCACCGCGGCGCTGATGGAGCGTTTTTATCATGCCTTGCTGGTGCAGGGGCTGCGGCCCGCCGCCGCTCTCCGCGCCGCGCAGCGGGCGATGTGGCAGGAAGCGCAATGGCGCCCGCCTTGCTACTGGGGAGGGTTCGCGCTCCAAGGCGACTGGCGCTGACTCCGGATCCATACCGAACAGACGCTGCTAAACAAGTTTCCTCCCGCCGGTGTCCCAACTCTGCAGTCACCGGCGCAAGAGGCCGCCTTCCAAGCTTGGCTCCCAGACGCCGATCTGGGAGGCGCCTCCTGCGGATCATCACCATCCTTGTCAGGGAGGAACTCATGTCCGAAAGTGGCAAGCAGGGACCAGCTTCGCAGCATCCTTCAGGTGGCGGGCGCGGCGGCGATGAGAGCGAATCGGGAGGCGGGACGCCGAATGCCGGCGGCCACCAGGAACGCGGCGGCCCAGACGCAGGTGTGCCGGCCGACGTTCACGCCAAGTCCAGGGGTGGTCGAGGCGGCGACGGCAGCGATAGCGGCGACGGCACGCCGAACTCCGGTGGTCCGACGCGAGGCGATGGATAGGTGCAGCCCGGTCGCCGAGAGAGCTTCTCGCCGGGACCGGAGCAGCTCGTCGCTCCGGCCCCGGCCGCCGCTGCTGGATCGATCACGCCCGCGGCGATCTGGCGCTCGCTTGGTGCGCTTTGGCTCGCTCTCGGCTGGCTTGCCTGCAACGGTGCCACCATCCGATCGGAGCGGTCCTTCGACCAGATCCAGCGGCTGGTGGCAGGCAAGACCGAGACCGAGGTGGAGGGGTTGCTGGGGCCGCCCGATATCCGCGAGACGCGATTGGTCGATGACGAGGTGTGGATCTGGTGGGATTACACGTTCCTCGACGGCAATCAATATGCCCCCGAGCTGCGCGGACAGGCGGTGCACCTCGAGATCACCTTCCGCAAACCCGCGGCGGGACAGGACTTGCCGAAAGCCGCCTGGCGCGTCCCGGGTCCGTTTTCGGTGAACTTCTCGCGGCGAGCTCCCCGAGGCTGAGCTGAGGTCGCCCTGCCGCGGAGTTGCTGGCATGGTCGAAGATCTCGATGAGGTCCATCTCCGCTTCGAGAAGACCGGCGGCGGGGGCTGGCAGGTGGCGGTCGAGAACGCGTCGGCGGGCACCACCGTCAGGGTGCCTCTGCGCTGGCCGGTGCTTTCTGCGCGGCTGGCAAAGACGTGGGGGGAGGTCTCGACCGCTCGCCGGGACCTCGAGATCGGCGGCATGCCGGCAAGCGAGGCGCTCGCCGAGATCGGCGAGGCGGTGTACCAGGCGGTCGTGGCCGCAGAGGTCCGCGGCGGCCTGCGCACGCTTCTCGATCAGGCCAACCGCAGCGGCAGCGGACTGCGGATCTGGGTTCACGCCGGCAAGGCGCCAGAGCTCGAGCGAGTGCCGTGGGAGGTGTTCTTCGACCGGCGCGGTGTGCGCTTCCTGGCACTGTCCGAGCGAACACCGGTGGTCCGTTACCTCGAGAACGAGGAGCCGCTGAGGCGGCAGCCGCCTGGCAAGCCGCTGCGCATCCTGCTGCCGGCAGCGCGGCCGCCGGATCGCCGGCGGCTGGACGTCGAGGGCGAGCTGAGCGCGATCGAGGGCGCTCTCGGTGAGTGTGTGAAGGCTGGCGGCGTGGTGCTCGAACCGATCGCCGACGTGACGATCGAGGATTTGCTGCGGCGGCTCGACGGTGGCCCGCCCTGTGACGTAGTCCACTTCATCGGCCATGCCGGTTTCGATGCGACGGTCAGGGACGGGGCACTGGTGTTCGAGGATGGCAGCGGCGGTTCGCGGGCCGTCGGGGCGCGCCACCTGGGCCCGTTGCTGCTCGATCACGAGGCTCTGCAGCTGCTGGTGCTGAACGCCTGCGAGGGCTGCAAGACCCCGTTCCACGGCACTTCGCCGGGTCTGGCGCAGGCGTTGATGCAGCAGCGCGTCCCGGCAGTGATCGCGATGCAAACGCCGATCACCGACGCAGCGGCCGTCGCCTTCGCACGGCACTTCTATGCGGCCGTCGGCATGGGGCGCACGGTCGACGTCGCCCTGTCGCATTGCCGCAAGGCGATGTTTCTGGCGGGGCACGAGGTCGAGTGGGCGGCGCCGGTGCTGTACTTGCGGTCGGTCCAGGGGCCGCTGCTGCCAGCCTGCACGGGGCCGGCCGCGGCCGCGGCTCAGGCACCGGCGCCGGTGCGCCGGACTGTCTTTGCCGCGACGGCTCTCCTGGTGGTGATCCTGGCGTGCCTTTGGTTTTGGTTCAGGCCAGGCCAGTCGGGGCGGCCGGTAGCGGCAGGCGGCGCCGTTTCGGAGCCGCGCGTGGCGATCCGCGCAGCCGGGCCGGCGCCGGCCGTGGGGACGGCCGTGCGCTCCGGAT
>DASZHY010000407.1:0-25633 GCA_035949675.1 Thermoanaerobaculia bacterium | reverse complement strand
CTCGCAGCTGGCGCGGCCGGCGCCGGCGCCCTTTGCCCGCCGTGAGCCGGTGCCGCCGCTCTACCCCGAGGAGGACCTGTACGGGCTGATACCGATCGACCGCACGCGGCCCTACGACACCTACGAGGTGCTGGCGCGCCTGCTCGACGGCAGCGCGCTCGACGAGTACAAGGCTACCTACGGGCGGACGCTGATCTGCGGCACCGGCTGGATCGACGGCTGGCCGGTGGGAGTGGTCGCCAACCAGCGCTCGATCGTGCCGCGGACCACCGGCACCGGGCCGCGCGACAAGGAGCTGCAGATCGGCGGCGTCATCTACTCCGACTCGGCCGACAAAGGCGCGCGCTTCGTCGAGCTCTGCAACCAGAAGCGCATCCCGCTGCTGTTCATCCAGGACGTGACCGGGTTCATGGTGGGCAGCCGGGCGGAGCGCGGCGGCATCATCAAGGACGGGGCCAAGATGGTCAACGCCGTCGCCAACTCGACGGTGCCGAAGATCACGCTCTTCGCCGGCAACTCCTACGGCGCCGGCAACTACGCGATGTGCGGCAAGGCCTACGGCGCCCGCTTCCTGTATGCCTGGCCCTCGGCCGCCATCGCCGTGATGGGGGGCGACCAGGCGAGCCAGACGCTGCTCAACATCCAGATCAAGAACCGCGGCGAGGGCGTTTCCGAGGCGGAGAAAGCGCAGCGGCTGGCCGAGATCAAGGCGCGTTACGCCGCCACCATGGATCCGCGTTACGCGGCGGCGCGCCTGTGGGTGGATGGGCTCGTCGACCCGGCCGACACCAGGCGCGTGCTCGCCCGCTCGCTGGCCGCCGCCGCCCACAATCCCGACATCCCGCCGTTCCGCACCGGCGTGCTGCAGACCTGAGTGCCGATGCTACGCTTGAGGCGCTCATGAAGACGGTGCGCATCGGCAACGGCCAGGGCTTCTGGGGCGACAGCGTCGATGCCCCGGTCGAGCTGGTGCGCGGCGGACCGATCGACTACATCGGCATGGATTACCTGGCCGAGGTCACGCTGTCGATCATGATGCGGCAGAAGCTCAAGCACCCGGACCAGGGCTACGCCACCGATTTCATCAGCTTCATCCGCCGCATCCTGCCCGAGGCGATCGAGCGCAACGTCCGCATCCTCACCAACGCCGGCGGCCTCAACCCGCGCGCCTGCCGGCGGCGGATCTTCGAGGTGGCGCGCGAGCTGGGGATCTCCGGCGTGCGCGTCGGAGTGGTCGAGGGCGACGACGTGCTGGCCCGCCTGCCCGGGCTGATCGCCGCCGGCCATCCGCTCGCCAACATGGACACCGGCGAGCCGCTCGCGCCGCACGTCGACCGGCTGATGAGCGCCAATGCCTACCTGGGCGCACGCCCGGTGGTGCAGGCGCTCGCCACCGGGGCGCAGATCGTGCTCTGCGGGCGCATCACCGACACGGCGCTGGCGCTGGCGCCGGCGATCCACGAGTTCGGCTGGGGCGAGCGCGACTGGGACCGCCTCGCCGCCGGCACCATCGCCGGCCACATCATCGAATGCGGAGCCCAGTGCACCGGCGGCAACTACAGCCGCTGGTGGGAGGTGCCCGACCTCTGGAACGTCGGCTACCCGATCGTCGAGGCGCGCGAGGACGGCACCTTCACCGTCACCAAGCACGAGGGCACCGGCGGCATGGTGACGGTCGACACGGTCGCCGAGCAGCTGCTCTACGAGATGAGCAAGCCGAGCGAGTACCTCACTCCGGACTGCGTCGCCGACTTCACCAGCATCCGCCTGCGCCAGGAGGGCCGCGACCGGGTGGGCGTCTCCGGCATCCGCGGCGGCCCCAAGACGCCGTTCTTCAAGGTCTCGGCCTCCTACCTGGCAGGCTACAAGACCAGCGGTCAGATCACCATCTCGGGGCCGCGCGCCGTCGCCAAGGCCGAGCTCGCCGCCGACATCGTCTGGCGCCGCCTGGAGCGGGCGGGAGTCAGCTTCCCGCCCGAGAACCGCTCGGTCGAGCTGGTCGGCACCGGCGTCTGCCTGCCCGGCATCCTGCCGCACGTCGCGGACCCGCCCGAGGTGGTACTGCGTCTCGGGGTGCGCGACCCCGACCCCGACAAGGTGGCGCGCTTCGGCGTCGAGCTGGCGCCGCTGATCACCGCCGGCCCGCCGGGAGTGACCGGCTTCGCCGGCGGCCGCCCGAAGCCGCAGGAGGTAATGGCCTACTGGCCAGCGCTGCTGGCGCGCGAAGAGGTCGAGAGCCACATCGAGGTCTCGGTGGAGGAAGCCTAGTGGCCTTGACCGAGCGGGACACTAGGATGGAGCCCGAACCCGCACCGGCTCATGCGGCCAGGGAGGCGCCGACGCTCTGGTCGCGGCTCGCCTCCCATCCGCTGCTGCCCTGGTACGCCGGCCTGCTCGGCGGCATCCTGCCGGTGCTGCTGCTCGGCTTCCTCTACAGCGCTCTGGCCAACCGGTTGGAGTTCGCCGGCTGGGGTCTGCTGCTCGCCGCCTTCTACACTGCCGCCCTGCGCCAGGGCATGCAGGCAAGCTGGCCGGCACTGCGGCTGATCGGCGCCCTGGCGCTGCTGCTCGCGGCCGGCGCCGGGGCGTTTGCCTGGATCGAGGACGCGCACCACGAGATCCTGGACCTGGGCTACCGCGCGGTGCTGCCGCCGGCGATTTACTTCTCGGCGGCGACCAGCCCGCTCGCCGCCGTGGCGGCGGCGGCCGTCCTGGCTGCCGGCGGCGTCGCCGCCCTTGCCGCCGGCGGCTTCCCCGGGCCGGCCAGCCGGCCGGCAGGCGGCCAGGTCTCCCGGAGCGGACGATGAAGGTGCGGCTGGATCTCGTCGCACACGCCCGCTCGGGCGACAAGGGTGACGCCAGCAACGTCGGCCTCATCGCCGACAGCCCCGAGCTGTACGAGCTGCTGCGCACGCAGGCTACCGCCGAGCGGGTGAAGGAGCACTTCCGGGAGGTCTGCCGCGGCCCGGTCGAGCGCTTCGAGGTCCCCAACCTGCGCGCCTTCAACTTCCTGCTCCACGACTCGCTGGGCGGCGGCGGCACCGAGAGCCTGAAGACTGACGCCCAGGGCAAGACTCACGCCCAGGGGCTGCTGCAGATGGAGGTCGAGGTGCCGGGCGACCTGGTGCCGACCCGCCCACTCCGACGGCGCGACTACGACGGCTCCGCGGAGCGCGGCCCCGACCCCGTCCGGGATGGCGGCGGCCGGTGACCGCGGCCGCGGGCCTACCCTGGGCGCCGCCGGGGCTCACGCTCAGCCGCCTAGAGGCGCGGCGCGACCGCGACCTGCTGTGGGTGACGCTCGCCGACCCGGAGCGCGCCAACGCGCTGTCGCCGGCGCTGATCGCCGAGCTCACGGCGATCTACCGCAGCCCGTTGCGCGCCGCCGGCCTGCGCGCCGTGCTGCTGGCGGGCAAGGGCCGCAACTTCTCTGCCGGCGCCGACCTCGAGCACCTGCGGGCGGTGGCCGAGGCCGGCCCGGAGGAGAACCGCCGCGACTCGGCGGGCCTGCGCGACCTCTTCGCGGCGGTGCTGCGGCAGGAGGCGCTGACCATCGCGCTGGTGCACGGCGCCTGTGTCGCCGGCGGCTGCGGCCTGGCCACCGCCCACGATTTCGTGGTCGCCGCCGAGGACGCGCGCTTCCTCTACAGCGAGGTGCGGATCGGCTTCGTGGCGGCGCTCGTCGCCACCTTCCTGCCGCTGCGCCTGCGCGCCTCGGACATCCGCGAGCTGCTGCTGTTCCCGCGCTTCCTGGACGCCCATCAGGCGTTGGCCATCGGCCTCGCCAACCGCGTGGTGCCGGCGCCGGAGCTCGCCGCTGCCGGCGAGAAGCTCGCCGCGGAGGTGCTCGCGACCGGCAGCTCCGAGTCGATCGCCCGCACCAAGCGGCTGCTGCTCGACATCCTCGGCCGCCCGCTCGACGAGGCCATGGAGCTGGCAGCCGAGGTCAATGCGCAGGCGCGCGGCACCGCCGACTGCCAGCGCGGCATCGCCACCTTCCTGGCGACCAAGCAGCCGCCGCGCTGGCGGGAGTAGCGGCGTGGCGGCGCGCCTGGAGACGCAGCCGGCGCCGGCGAGCTTGCTGCTGTTCGACGTCGACGGCACGCTGGTCGATTGCGGCGGCCAGCCGCTGGCGCCGTTCGCCGCCGCCCTGATCGAGGTCTTCGGCACGGCCGGCGACATCCACGGCTACAACTTCTCCGGCTGCACCGACCCGCAGGCGGTCTTCGACCTCATGACCGGCGCCGGTCTCGCCGCCGAGGAGGTGCGGGCCCGCCTGCCGCGCATGCGCGACCTCTACCTGCCGCGGCTCGAGAGCAGTCTGACGCGCGAGCGCATGCGCCTGCTCCCGGGCGTCGAGCAGATCTTGCAGCGGCTGGCCCGGCGCTCGGACGTCGAGCTCGCGCTGCTGACCGGCAACTGGGAAGCCGGCGCCCGCACCAAGCTCGCGCGCTTCGATCTCAACCGCTTCTTTGCCTTCGGCGCCTTCGGCGGCGACGGCGACGGCTTTCACCGCTCTGCGCTGCCGCCGATCGCTCTCGCCCGCGCGGCCGCCCGTCGCGGCAGCGCGGTCGCCGCCGGCGATGCCCTGATCATCGGCGACAGCCTGCAGGACGTCGCCTGCGCCCGCGCACACGGCATCAGAGTGCTCGCCGTGGCCACCGGCAAGACCCCGGCCGCGGCCCTCGCCGCCGCCGGCGCCGACTGGGTGGTGCCCGAGCTCGGCGCCGCCGAGGAGCTGTGCTGGCCGGAGCGCGGCACGACGGCCGCTCACGCGGAGTCATCCATCGGCGGCCGCCCGACGTAGAAGGGGAGGTCGCCGTCCTGGCTGCGACCGTGAGCCGCGGCTGCGCAGCGAGATCCACTGCTGGGATCGGCTGAAATGAAAGAGGCGGCTCGGAGGAGGAGGAGGCGGCGATGGCGATAAGAGGATCGCGCACCGGCGGCGCCGACCTGGACCGGCGCACGTTGATGAAGGGCGCCGCGCTGGCGGGGCTGGGCGCCTTCGCGGCAGGCTGCGCCGGCGCGCAGGGCAAGCCGGCCAACCCGGCCAAGGTCGCGGCGGCCGGCGCGGCCGTCCCCCCCGCGGCCCCCGGGGCGGAAGACACCGTGCAGATGATCTTCACCGCCGCGCTCATCGCCGAGGATCTGGCGACGACCTTCTACTACCAGAGCCTCGTCGGCGAGGTGATCCGGGACCCCCGCCTCGCCGGCCCCGAGGGTACCGCCGTCAACGTCTCGGTGCTGGGCTCCCAGGGCAACGTCGGTTACCTGCGCGCCGCCCTGGCGGCGGAGATCGGCCACGCCGACCTGATGCGCCAGCTGATCGGGCGCTCGGACGCGGCCGGCGATCCGGTGCAGACGTTCTACTTCCCCGAGGGGAGCTTCGACGACCTCGCCACCTTCCTCGCCACCCTCGATGCGCTCGAGAGCGCCTTCGTCGCCGCCTATCTCGCTGCCGTACGGCAGCTCTCCGCGATGGCGGCCCGCCTGCCGCCCGTGGACGCGCCGCAGCTCGACCCCAAGGGCAACGCCTACACCAGCGCGCAGCTGATCTTCCTCGCCGAGGCGGCGGCCTCCATCCTGGGCGTCGAGGCCGAGCATCGCGCTCTGGGCCGGGTCATCGGCCAGTCCATCCCGGCCAACAACCTCTGCTACGAGCAGACGGCCGGCATCCGGACGGTGTACAACGGCGCGAGCTCGGCGGTGGCGGCTCTGGGACCCTTCGTGAAGCCGGGGGCCAAGGGCTTCGGCGCCACCGGCTACGCGCTGCGGACGGCGCGGGCGAACGCCCCGAAGCTGACGCTGCCCGTCACCGGCGGCCTGCCCGCCTGAGCCAGCCGCCAAAGGCTCCCCAAGGGGCGGCAGGGGGCGTAGCCTCTAGCGGCGCCTGCCGCTATCGCTGATTCCTGCCGCCGGGGTCGTTTCGCGTCATATCCAATATGGGGGCCTATACTCGTCCCATGACCGTCGAGCTGCTCACGGAAGCCCCCCTGGCACCCCCTGCCGATCTGGGACCCTACCGGCGGGAGGACTATGACGCGCTGCCGGACCAGCCGCGGTGCGAGCTGCTGTTCGGGAGGCTCTACGTGACCCCGAGCCCGACGCCGTGGCACCAGATGGTGGCTCTTTTCCTATGGCGGCACTTGCAAGAGATCGCCGAAGTTGCCGGCGGCTTCGTGTCCAGTGCGCCTCTCGACGTGGTGCTGGCCGATCACTCCGTCGTCCAGCCAGACGTGATCTACGTCTCGCCGCAGCGCCTGGGGGTCCTACGGCAGCGCATCGAAGGCGCTCCCGACCTCCTGATCGAGGTTCTCTCCCCTAGCAGCGGCCGGCGCGACCGGGGCGAGAAGCTGAGTCTCTACGCCCAGACCGGCATCCGAGAATATTGGATCGTCGACCCCGAGACACGGCAGATCGAGTTCCTGGTCAACGAAGCAGGGCGCTTCATCGTCTCCTTGCCCGTCGCCGGCATCTACCGGTCCCAGCAGATTCCGGAGATCCATCTGGATATCGCCGGCTTCTGGCAAAAGGTGACACGACTCTTCCCCGCAAGCGGTGACACCCCCTGACCACCGCGCCCGGTCACGCGGCCGGCTGACCGCCACCGGCGGGCGGCTGGCTACCTCCCTTGATTCAGGCAGACGGCTACTCGCCGCTCTTGCGCGTGCCGTCGAGGGCGAGTCCCCTTGGCAGGCGAGCAGGCGCTCTAGTAGCCGACCGTGGACTCCGGGCGAGGAGACCACAGGAGCCCGGCCTGCTGGACCGCACTCTCGAGCTGCTCGAACGCCTCCGCCTTGGCCGTAAGCGCATCCTCGACACTGCTCTTGCCGCGACGCCGCCTTGCCACCTTCAAGCCTGGTGACTTTCGAGTCTTCGACTTCCTGGACCTCGTTGGTCCGGCAGACGCGCACGACGAATAGATCTCCTGTCGCTGATTCCTGCCGCTGCCTTCGTTTGCCGTCATATCCAATATGGGGGTCTATACTCGTCCCATGACCGTCGAGCTGCTCACGGAAGCCCCCCTGGCACCCCCAGCCGATCTGGGACCTTACCGGCGGGAGGACTATGACGCGCTGCCGGACCAGCCGCGGTGCGAGCTGCTGTTCGGGAGGCTGTACGTGAGCCCGAGCCCGACGCCTTGGCACCAGCTGGTAGCCTCGTTTCTTTGGCGGCATCTGGAAAGCATCGCCAAAGCCGCTGGCGGTTTCGTTTTCATCGCACCTCTCGACGTTGTGCTGGCAGATCATTCCGTCGTCCAGCCGGACGTCATGTACATCTCGACGGAGCGCTTGGGGGTCTTACGGCAGCGCATCGTAGGCGCTCCGGATCTCCTGATCGAAGTCCTCTCCCCGAGCAGCGGACGCCGCGACCGGGGCGAGAAGCTGAATCTCTACGCCCAGACCGGCATCCGCGAATACTGGATCGTCGACCCCGAGACGCGGCAGATCGAGTTCCTGGTCAACGAAGCAGGGCGGTTCATCGTCTCGGTGCCCGTCGCCGGCGTTTACCGGTCTCAGGAGATCCCCGAGATCCATCTGGATATCGCCAGTTTCTGGCAAGAGGTGACGGGCCGCTTTCCCGCAAGCGGTAACGCCCCCTGACCGCCACACCCAGCCGACGGGCGGCTATTCGCCGCACCAATTCAGGCGAGCGGCGGGCCGCCGCTCTTCATCAGGCGGGCGGCTGACCGCCGCCCTTGCGCGTGTCGTCGAGAGAGATGCCCTGGCGGGCGAGCAGGCGCTTCAGCCGATCGTGGACTCCCGGGCCGAGGAGACCGCGCGCGGCGGCGCTGATGTCGTGCAGCACGACGTGTAGATCCTGGCGGCCAGTCCAGTGCTTGCGGGCGTAGGGCTCTAGTTCACCGGTGAAGACCTGTGACACCACGGCGACGCCGACGACCAGATCGTCGAGATAGCCGATCGGGCCCAGGATCAACTCCGGGAGCAGGTCGATCGGGCTGATGAAGTAGGCGAGCGCGCCGCCGATCAGGATGCGGGCGCGGCGCGGCACCTCCTTGTCCAGCGTCAGCCGCACCAGCAGGATGAAGATGTCCGGCACCAGCAGCAGTGCGATGATCACGTCCTCGGGGAGCCTGCCCGCCCGCCGCTCGACGGTATCCAGGACCCGCGACCGCAGCCGGTCGTAGAAACCCAGCAGATCGTGATGCGGCAGCTCCTCGCCGCCGCTCGCCAGGGCGGCCTCGGCCTGCTGCTCCGCCGCCGCTTGGTCGAAACCCGCCAGGTCCGCCATCGAGGCCGGCGGCTCCGCCTCCGCGAGGTGCGGAGGCACCTCTTCCGGACGGTGCGGAGGCACCTCCTCCGGACGGCGTGGAGGCCCCTCCTCCGAATGGTGCACCGGCACCGCCTCGGTCGCAGCCGCGTTGGTCTCCTCGGGCGCGGCTGCCTTGGTCTCGTCCGTCATGTCGCTCGCTCCACTACGCTGGCGCAGATGCTACTCTCCTATTTTCTACCACGTGCAGGCCGGACTCGCTCCACCGCCCTGGACTCTATGCGTCCCGCAGCAACCGAGACCCGAGCGCTGCGAACAGCACCGCAAAGCCCAGTAGCACCGTCGCGGGGACCACGGCGGCTTCGACGCCGTGCCCGAAGGAGATCAGGGCGTGGAAACCTTCCATCGCCCAGGCGGTCGGGAGGACGTGAGCTGCGCTCCAGAGCCAGCGCGGCATGACCTCGCTGGGCCACCAGCAACCGCCCAGCGCCGCCAGCGCCATGCTCGACACCCACCCCACCGCCGAGGCCTGTTCCGGCGAAGAGAGGACCGCCCCCAGGAACGTCGACATGGCCGCGACCGCCAGCAAATAGGCGCCGAGCAGCAGCGCCAGGCCCGCGGGCGAAGAGCCCAGCGACAGACCGAACAGCAGCCGGCCGGCAAGGAGGAGCAGCACGGCCTGGGTGCCGGCGATGAGCAGGCGCCCGGCGAGCTTGCCGGCGAAGAGCGCGCCGGCCGGCAACGGCAGGGTCGTCTGGCGGCGGATCATGCCCTGCCGCTTTTCCAGGGTGAGAAAGACAGCCCCGTAGATCAGCGTCATCATCAACACGGTCATGGTGAGGATGCCCGGGACGCTCTGGGCGAACCCGGCGGGCACCGGGTGGCCGCCGGCGGCGGTGGCGACCGACACGCTCACCAGCGGCGGCCGGGCGGCGGTCGCCGCGAAGAAACGCTGCGTGGCCAGGCCCTGGCTGTCGCCCGCCGGCGGCGGGCCAGCCTCGGCGAGGCGGCCGACGATGCGGACCACGGCGCGCACGACGTGCGCCTCGGCGGCCAGGCTGAACTCCTCGCTGGCGCCGCTCGCTTTCTCGAGACGCAACGTCTGCTGGCGGCCGGCGAGGACGTTGGCGGTGAACCCCGCCGGGATGACGAGGGTACGGGCGGGGGGCGGCTGGGCCGGCGCCGCCCTCTGCCCGCCGCGGGCGCTCCCGGCGGCAGGGCCGGACGGCAGCCCGGTCAGCTCGATGCGCTCGCCACTCAGCTCCTTGACCACCGCCTCGGCCAGCCAACCGCCGTCGCGGTCGTCCACGGCCAGGCTGATCTTCTGCGGACCGCCGCCGGCGTTCATCGCCGCGAACATCCACATCAGGACGAGCGGCAGCAGCAGCATCCAGACCAGGGATGCGCGATCGCGCAGCGTCAGCCGGAGATCATTGCCGGCGAGGGTGCGGATCTGCCGCCAGACGCTCATGCCAGCTCTCCGCGCAGCAGGCGCCGCTGCCAGAGCGGCGCCGAGATGACGAGCAGCACGAGACCGGTCCCCGCCAGGATGGCGATGTTGGGCAGCACGGCCCGGAGACCTTCCCCGTCCACCACCAGCTGGCGGTAGCCGCGGTTCGCCCAATAGATCAGGGAGAAGGGAGCGAGCGTCCGGAGCACGCCAGGCAGGCTGTTGAGCGGGATGAAGGCGCCGCCCGCGAAGGCCATGACCAGCGACACGATGCTGGCCAGGGTGGCGCCCTGCCGTTCGTTGCGAGCGGCGGCGAAGACCGCCGAGGAAAAACCGGTGGTGGCGGTCAACAGCGCCAGCGACAGCAGCAGATAGGCGGCGAGAGCGACGCCGCGCGGCGCCGCGAGCGCGCCGAGGACGCTCAAGAAGACCAGCGACAGCCCGGCCACCGCGGCGGTGGACAGCGCCTTGGCCACCAGCACGCGCCAGGACGTCACGGGGCCGGCGAGCTGCCGTCTCAGGGTCTTGAGCCGGGCCTCGACGAGAAGGTCGCGCATCATTTGATCGGACAGGCTGAACAGCGAGAACACCGAGATACCCGGCAGAAACAGCAGGAAGAGCGAGCTCCGGGGAGAGCCGCTCGGCCGCCGCGCGGCCCCCGCGGCCGGCAGCGTCGCCGTCTCCAGCTGCACGACCGGCGGCAAGAGGTAGGGGCGCGCGTGCCTCAACGCCGTGTTGGCCAGGACGGCGACCTCGGCAACCTGCCGGTCGGTCGGCGCCGGGCCCCGGCCCGAGAGCGCGCCGCGGACCTGGTCGAGCGGGCCGCGCAGCAGCCTCGAGGCCGACGACAGGCCCTCCGCCAGCACCGTGGTGGCCTGCTCCGCGACGTCCGGGAGGATCGACTCGGCCGGGTTCTTGACCAGCTCGAGCCGCGCCGGCCGCCCGGCCAGGACGTCGTCGGTGAGGCCGGGCGGCAGCCGCAGCAACGCCGCCGCCCCCCTTTGCTCGAGCAGGGACCCGCCGTCGCCGGCCACCTTTTCCACCCTTTGGACCTCGAAGTAGCGCTGCGCCTCGCCTTGCTCAAAGGCAGCCGACAGGAGGCGGCCGGCGAGGCCCTGATCGCGGTCCTCGAGCAGCAGGCGCACCTTGGGGACCTTGCCCTCGCCGGCGCCGAAGGTCAGCGCGACGAGTCCGGCAAAGAACAGCGGAAAGACCAGCATCACCAGGGCGGGGGCTGGCGCGCGTAGGCGCCGGCGAAGATCCTTGGCCACCATGGACGCCACGACGCGCATCGAGTGTCCCCCGCTAGTCGCGCAGCTCTCTGCCGGTGAGGCGGAGGAACAGGGCGTTGAGGCTGGGAGGCTCGATCGCCACGCGGTCGATCGCCAACCCACCCTGGTAGATCTCGGCCAGCAGTCCTGCCGCTCCGCGCTCGCCGGCCGAGAGGGCGACCTTGCCGGCGTCTGCCGACAGGACGCGGGTCCCGGGGATGCCCGCCAGTGCGGCTTGCGCCGCGTCGGCCTCGAAGCGGCCCCAGAGAGTTACTACCTCTTCTTCGCCGAGCCGCGCCTTCAGCTCGGAGGGCGTCCCCTCGGCCAGGATGCGCCCGTGGTCCATGATGCCGATGCGGTCGCACAGGCGCTCGGCTTCTTCGAGGTAGTGAGTGGTGTAGATGACGGCCGCGCCGGCGGCGGCCACGCCGCGCACCAGCTCGAGGATGCTGGCCCTCGCCTGCGGGTCGATGCCGGCCGTCACCTCGTCGAGCAGCACGCCAGTCGGCGAATGGACCAGCCCGAGAGCCAGGTTCAGCCGGCGCTTCATGCCTCCGGAGTAGGTCTTGACGGCGTCGCGCGCCCGCCCGCTCAGCTCGACGTTGGCCAGCGCCCGATCCGCGGCATCGGCCAGCGCCTTGCCCGACAAGCCATAGAGACTCCCCCAGAAGCGGACGTTCTCGATGGCGGTCAGCTCCTCGTACAGGGCAACGTCCTGAGGCACGACGCCCAGGCGCTGCTTGAAGCGAATCGGCTCGCTCGCCAGCTCGATGCCGTCGAACGTGATGCGCCCGGAGTCGGGCGCCAGCAGTCCGCTGATCATCGACAGGGTGGTCGTCTTGCCGGCGCCATTCGGGCCCAGCAGGCCGTAGATCTCGCCCGCTTCGACCTGGAAGGAGATGCCGTCGACCGCAATCTTGTCCCCAAACCTCTTGGCCAGCGTCTCGGCCCGGATCATGCGCTGACCGTCAGGTCTAGAAGACGTACGCCAGCGCCAGGCCGATCTGGACGGCCATCATCATCAGGTACATGTGGCGCCAGGAGGGATGGTTCTCGGTCTCGGCCAGGGAGGCGGGATCGCGGACGAGGAGATAGACGGTATAGATGCCCCAGGCGGTGAGCAGGGCGCCAAGGAGAGTGAGCAGGACGGGATTGCCCGTCAGGATGGCGTGTGCCGGGTCCTGCGGGTCGCGCAGCCAGGCGCCCAGCGGCAGGAGGAGCCAGGGCAGAACGAAGAACGGGCTGATGATCCAGGCAGCCTTGCGGACTCCGTGCAGGATCGGCAGCGTCTTGCAGCCGCCGGCACGGTCGCCGGCGATGTCGGCGAAATCCTTGGTCGAGGACGCGCCGATCAGAAAGAACCCGATGATGGCGCCCAGGTACCAGGGCTCGACGTAGCCGACGCTCGCCACCATCGCCCAGCCGGCGACCTTGAGCAGGACGCCGCGCGGCACGGCGATGGTGAAGTTAGCGACCATTCCCCGCACCTTGGTACGACCCAACACGGGCGCCGAGTAGACGAAGGTGAAAAGCAACCCGGCGAGGTAGATGAAGAAGGTCTGGTGGTACCCGAGGGGCGCCGCGAGCTTGGCGCTCAGAGTGTCGTAGGGGTGCGGCACCACCAGCCAGGTGGGGATGAGCGCCAGGGCATAGAACAGCCAGCTGAAGCGCCACGCCTCGCGCAGACTCAGGGCGCCGGTCACCAGCGGCCGGTTGGGCTTGTTGAGGCGGTCGATCTCCAGGTCGTAGATCTGGTTGATAGCGTTGGAGGCGGCGTTCATCAGGCTGGCGCACAGCGAGCCGAGCGCCACCGTCGCCGCCACGGCCAGGGTGAGACGGCGCGCCGGATCGGGGTTGTGGGCCGAGCCGAAGGCGCAGACCGCCCCGGAAACGATGCCGAGCAGCGGCGGCAGCAGCGTGAACGGGCGGGCCAGCGCGGCGTAGAGCCGCGGCCTGCCGCTCCTCGGCAGCATCCCCGGGTCCATCTCGGCCGCCGCCACCGCGCGCGCCGGATCGGGGCCTGCAGCGAGGCCTGCCGCCGCGGGCGCCGGCACCTGCGCTTGGGGCTCCATGTCCCTACAGTACCAGGGACGCCAGGGCGAGGCCGGCCAGCGCGCCGATCAGGGTGTTGAGGAAGTTCAGCGCCTCGTTGTCGAGCAGGCGGCGCCGCTCGAGGGTCGCTCCCACAAAGCTCTCGAAGGTGGTGCCGACGAAGGCGGCGCCCACCACCGGCAGCACGCCGGCCCAAGGGTAGAGCGCCAGTGCCGCCCCCAGCGCCCCGACCGCCGCCGCCGCCGCGATGCCGGCCAGTGTGCCTTCGAGCGACACCGCCCCCTCGGTGCCGCGCGGCACCGGGCGCAGGGTGGTGATGAGGAAGGTGCGGCGCCCGATCAGCTGGCCGATCTCGCTCGACGCGGTGTCGGCGGCGGCAGTGGCGAAGGCGGCGGCGAAGGCCACCGCGAAGAGCGTCGGGTAGGGGGTCAGCGCCGCGAACACCGCACAGGCGGCGGCCACCCCGGCGTTGGCCAGGGCGTGGCGCGCGCCGCGGCGGCCGCCCTGCTCCTGGGCCAGGTTGGCCGCCGCCTTGCGGCGGTAGCCGAGCTTGGTGCAGCCGCTGCCGATGACGAAGAAGGCAACCAGCAGCAGCCAGCCGCGCCAGTCGAGGAAGGCGTAGACGGCGGTGCCCACCAGCACGCCGGCGATGACCCCCGAGAGGTCGACGGTGCGCGCCAGGTAGGCGGCGCCGGCCAGCGCCGCGTTGATCGCCGCCCCGATCAGCAGGCGGGTCGCGAACGCCGGTCCGAGGAAGGCCGGCCACTGGCCGTGCGTCAGCACCATGCCGAGCAGGTAGAGGCCGGCGACCATCGGCACTCCGAGGTTGTCGTCGAGGCCCTGCGGCACCGATTCGAGCGCCGCCGCGAGGATCGCGGCCGATCCGCCGGCCACCAGCGCGAACGCCCAGCTGTAGCGGCGCTCCGGCGCCGTCCAGGCGAGCAGCGCCGCCGCCGCCAGCGTGCCGAACGCCACGTAGGCGGCGCTGCCCGCCCAGCTCTTCGCCGGGTTCCAGGGCAGTTTGCGGCGCCCGAACGCCATGCCGAACACCGTGGCCATGCCGTCGCCGAACGCCAGGATCCCCCAGGCGGCCGCGGCCACCTCCAGGCGCCGGTAAAACACCAGGATCAGCAGCATCACCGTCAGCGGGTACAGCACGATACCCACCGAGCCACCCGCCTGGTGCTCGGCGTCACGCCACAGCTTCTTGCCGCCGATCCGGTGCAGCACGAACAGGTTGTTGAGCAGCGCCGCCCCGGCCAGCGCCGCCGACCAGAAGGGCCCCAGAAAGCGCAGGCTGAAGGCGAACAAACCGAAGCCGACATGGGTCGCCTTGCGCAGCGCCTCGTTGCGCGCCAGGCCGGGCGCGCTAGCGACCGGCGCCGGCGCCGCCGTCGCGGCTGGGGGGCTCACCCCCGCCACTGTCCGGTCTCCCGCAGCCAGGCCAGGGTGGCGGCCAGACCCTCGCGCAGCGGCCGATAGGCATAGCCCAGCTGCGCCGCCGCCCGCGCCGAGCTGTAGGCCCAGTCGTGCCGGTATACCTCGACGAGGTCCGGAGTCAGCGCCGGCGTCGTGCCGCGCAGCCGCGCCCAACCTTTCTGCGCCGCGCCGATCGCCTTGGCGAGGCCGTCCGGCAGGCGCCGCCGCGGCACCGGCACTCCCGACAGCTCCTCGACCAGGCGATAGAAGTCGCCAAGCCTGGTGTTCTCGCCTCCCAGGACGTAACGGGCGCCGGGCCGGGCGCGCTCGAGCGCCAGGCCGACGCCGCGCGCCACGTCGTCCACGAAGACGTGGCACCAGCGCCGCTCCGGGCTGCCGAGCAGGGCGGGCAGGCGCCGGTGCAGCAGGTCCAGCAAGTGGCGCACCACCAGGTTGCCCTCGGTCATCTCGCCGGGACCGTAGATCACCCCGGGGTAGACCACGACGACGTTCTGGCCGGCGGCGATGGCGCGCCGCGCCAGGCGGTCGCCCAGGGTCTTGGTGCGCTCGTAGGAGTTGATCCAGACCCTGCCCTCGCCGCCATCGGCTCGGTCGCCGCCGGCGCCGCCATCGCCGCCGCGGTTGCCGCCACCGTCGCGGCCGGCGCTGGCACCGGCGTCCGGCCGGGCCTGCCCCGCCGGCGCAGCCGACTCGTCGAGCACCCCGCCGGGCCCTCTCTCGCTCGGGCCGAGCGCCATGAACGTCGAGACGTAGACCACCTTGACGCCCTTGACACCCTCGGCTCCGCCGGCCGCGCCGGCCGCGGCCAGCACGTTCTCGAGGCCGCCGACGTTGATGCGGTCGAACTCGGCGGCCGGCGCGAGGATCTTGACCAGGGCCGCCGCGTGCACCACCGCCTCGCAGCCTGCCATGGCCTCCCGCACGCTGGCGGCGTCGGCGACGTCGCCGGCCACCACCTCGACGCCGGCCGGGAAGCCGCCCCGCCCGGCAGCTCCCCCAGCGGTCCCCCGCGGCCTCACCAGCACTCGCAGCGAGTGCCGCGGCGCCAGCTCGGCGACCAGCCGCCTGCCCAGGAATCCGGTGGCGCCCGTCACCAGCGTCTTCACGCCGAGGCCCTCACCGCACCGCCGCCGCCGCTCGCCTCCGCCCACAGATCCGCCAGCGCGTCGTCGAGCCCGCGACGCGGCTGCCAGCCCAGGGCGCGCAGGCGTCCAGCGTCGCCGGTCAGCAGCGGCAGATCGACGGCCCGCATGCGCGCCGGGTCGATCTCGATCCGCGCCCGCACCTGGGAGATCGCCATCAGGCGGTCCAGCGCTTCGGCGAGCGAGAAGGCGCGGCCGCTCGCCAGGTTGTAGACCTCGCCGGGCCGCCCGCGCTCGACCAGCAGCCGGTAAGCCTCGATCCCGTCGTCGACGTGGACGAAGTCGCGCCGCGCCGAGAGGTTGCCGACCCGCAGCACCGCCTCGCGCTCGCCGCGGGCGATCGCCGCCAGCTGCGCGGCGAACGCCGGCAGCGCAAAGCGCGGCGACTGGCCCGGCCCGGCCAGGTTGAAGGAGCGCGCCACCATTGCGCCGCGTCCGAGCGCCAGCCGCTCCGCCGCCGCCTTGGTCAGCGCGTACGGCGTGCGCGGGGCGAGCTCGCGCTGCTCGCCGATCGGTTGCTCGGACTCCGGCACGGCGCCGTACACCTCGGCGGAGGAGGCCACCACGACCCGCCTGCCGGCGGCGGCCGCCAGCAGGTTCTCGGTGCCCAGCACGTTGACCCGGAAGTACTCGGGGATCCGGTTCCACGACTCGCCGACGTGAGTCAGCCCCGCCAGGTGCACCACCGCGTCGGGGTCGGCGGCGCGCACCGCCTCGGCCAGCGCCGCCGCGTCCAGCACGTCGGCCTCGTAGAGCGTCACGCCCGCCGCCGACAGCGCCGGCGTCTCCTCGAAGAAGGTGCCGCTCACCCGCTCGCCGTGCGCCAGCAGCAGCCGCGCGAGCCGCGAGCCCACGAAGCCGCCGACGCCGGTGACGAGCACGTGCATGGCAGTTCGCTTGCCGAGGGTCCGGGCGGCGCCTCCTCGGTCGCCTATCCCGCCAGGCCGGAGCCGCCGGCGGCCTGCAAAGGCCGCCGCTCCCGGGGCTCTCCTCCGGCTGCGGGCGCGGTGGCAGCAGCCTGCGTCGCCGCCAGCCGCGCTTGGCGCGCCGCCAGCGTCTGGCGCCAGAAGGCCAGCAGGTCGGAGAGGGTCTGCGCGAACGGGATGCGCGGCTCCCAGCCGGTGTCGGCGCGGAACTTCGAGCTGTCCCCGATCAGGATCTCGACGTCGGAGGGGCGGAGGCGCTCCGGATCGACCTCGACCGTCACCTTCGCGGTGCTCAGCGCCAGCAGCTGGTCGAGCATCTCGCGGATGTGGATGCCCTGGCCGGTAGCGATGTTGTAGACCTCGCCCGGCTTGGCGCGGGTCACCGCCAGCCAGTAGGCGCGCACCATGTCGCGCACGTCGGTGAAGTCGCGGATGGCCTCGAGGTTGCCGACCCGGATGACCGGCTCCTGCATCCCCAGCTCGATGGCCGCCACCTGGCTCGCGAAGTTGGAGGTGACGAAGACCTGGCCGCGCCGCGGCCCGGTGTGGTTGAAGCCGCGGGTGCGGATCACCTTGAGGCCATAGCTCTGGAAGTACTGGTAGCCGAGAAAGTCCTGCGCCACCTTCGACACCGCGTAGGAAGAGAGCGGCCGCAGGGGGTTGGTCTCCTTGATCGGCGTTTCGTGCGGCAGCACCAGGCCGTACTGCTCACTCGAGCAAGCGATCTGCACCACCGGGTCCAGGCGCAGCGCGCGGATGGCCTCGAACAGGTTGGTCTGGCCGGTGATGTTGGTGGTCAAGGTCTCGTTGGGCGCCGTCCAGCTGGCCGGCACGAAGCTTTGCGCCGCCAGGTGGAAGATGTAGTCGGGCCGCGTGCGCTCGAGCGCGGCCAGGACCGAGCTGAAATCCCGCAGGTCGGTCTCGACGAGATGGATCTGGTCGCGCAGGTGCTCCACGTTGTCCATGCGGCTGCGCCAGCGGTAGGTGCCGTACACCTCGACGTCCGGGTGCTCGGCCAGTAGATGCTCCGCCAGGTGTGAGCCGGCGAAGCCGGTGATGCCGGTGATCAAAGCCCTCATCGACTCCTCCCTTCAAACGTCTCCGACAGC
This sequence comes from Thermoanaerobaculia bacterium, assembly GCA_035949675.1. Lineage (GTDB taxonomy): Bacteria > Acidobacteriota > Thermoanaerobaculia > Multivoradales > UBA5704 > JASLEW01. The sequence continues at coordinate 8,011 of DASZHY010000407.1, read as the reverse complement.
TGCGGCAGGTACTGCGCCAACCCCCATTCCCAGCTCTCCACCGGGCGCCCGAGCAGCGCCTCGCAGCGTTCCACCGCGAGCACCGAGTAAGCCGGGCGCGGCGCCGGCCGCGGCATCTCGGCCGTGGTGACCGGGGCCACCTCGACGGCGCCGGCGGCTCCCGGCCACCAGCGCGCGATCGCCGCGGCGAAAGAGTACCAGGAGACGGGCTCGCGGTTGCGATAATGCACGATCCCGGTGGCCGCGAGCGGTGCCAGGTCGAGCAGCGCCCGCGCCAGGAACGGGGTGTAGGTGGGCGCTCCCACCTGGTCGGCGACCACCCGCAGCTGCCGCGTCCCACGGTCGATCTGGCGCAGGATGGCGGTCACGAAGTTGGGGCCGCCGGCCCCGAACAACCAGCTGGTGCGCACCACCAGGCTGCGCCGGGCGGCCAGCGCCAGCCGCTCGCCGGCAAGCTTGCTCCGGCCATAGGCCGAGCGGGGAGCGGTGGCGTCGCCCTCGGCGTAGGGGCGCTCGGCGGTGCCGTCGAAAACGTAGTCGGTCGACACCTGCAGCAGCCGGGCGCCGCGGCGCTCGGCGGCGCGCGCCACCCGTCCCACCGCCTCGCCATTGACCGCCATGGCGTGCTCCTGCTGCGTTTCGCACTCGTCGACCCGCGTGAAGGCGGCGCAGTTGACCACCACCTCGGGGCTGAACGCCGCCATCCAGTGGTCGAGCCGCGCCTCGTCCGCGACGTCGGCCTGCCGGCGCGACAGCGCCAGGGCCGGCCAGCCGCGCGCCCGCGCCGCCGCCAGCACGGCGCGGCCCAGCATGCCGGTGCCGCCAAGGATCAGGGTGCGCATAGCCTTTGCCCGCCGGTCCGGCCATTTAGTGGCATGTCCTGGAGAACTCGACAGCACCTGGATTGCCCTCGACGGCGGGGGCGGCGTTGCGACCTGCCGGGAGTGCCGCCATGGCTGGTGGCGGCGGCCGCCTCCTCGACATAGTCCCTGCTATGCCTGCGTCGGCGCGCCTTGCCCGCGCCGCCGATTTCTGCGCCATCCGCTGTCGATTTCTCCAGGGACATGCCACTAGGTGATGCCGACCTCGGAGTTGTCGCCGACCATGAAGCGGTACGCCTTCGGTTTCTGGTCGGTCTTGACGATGCGCACGTTGCGGCCGATCAGCGAGCCGTCGATGCGCAACGGGATGTCACGGATGGTCGAGTCGGCGAGCACGATCGAGTTCTCGAGCTCGCAGCACACCAGGGTACAGCGCTCGCCGATCGAGGTGTAGGGGCCGACGAAGGCGCTCTCGAGGCGCGCGCCGTCGCCGATCACCACCGGCCCCCGCACCAGCGAATCGACGAGCTCGACGTTGGCCCCCAGCCACACCCGGCCCTCGATGCGGCTGCCGGCGCCGACCGCCGAGCCCAGCCGCGGCTCGAGGCTCTCGAGCACGATGCGGTTGGCCTCCAGCATGTCCTCGAGCTTGCCGGTGTCCTTCCACCAGCCGCGCACCAGGTGCGGGTGGACCTCGAGGCCGCGGTCGATCAGGTCCTGGATGGCGTCGGTGATCTCGAGCTCGCCGCGCGCCGAGGGCTTGATCCGGCGCACCGACTCGAAGATCGTGGCGTCGAACATGTAGACGCCAACCAGCGCCAGGTTGCTCTGCGGCTGTTTCGGCTTCTCCTGCAGCCGCCGCACCTTGCCGCCGGCGGTCAGCTCGGCGACCCCGAACTGCTGCGGGTTCGGCACCTCGGCGAGCAGGATCTGGGAGTTGCAGCCGAGCTGGCGGAACTCCTCGACCAGGCTGGTGATGCCGCCGGCGATCAGGTTGTCGCCCAGGTACATCACGAACTGCGAGCGCCCGAGGAAGGGCTCCGCGATCAGCACCGCGTGCGCCAGGCCGCGCGGCGCGTCCTGCTCGATGTAGGTGACGCGGGCGCCGAAGCGCGAGCCGTCGCCGACCGCGGCGCGGATCTCGCTGCCGGTCTCGCCGACGATGATGCCGATGTCGTCGATGCCGGCGGCGACGATCGACTCGATGGCGTAGAACAGCACCGGCTTGTTGGCGACCGGCACCAGCTGCTTGGCGGAGGTGTAGGTGAGCGGCCGCAGCCGCGTGCCCTTGCCGCCGGAGAGGATGAGACCTTTCACGTCAGCGATGGGAAATCAAGGTGCAGTCTGGGTGCTGCGATTGTTGAGGTCGAGCACGGTGCCGATGTTCTTCAAGCTCAGCGAGAAACGGATGCTGGTGTCGGAGAGGCGCGGGCCGATCAGCGCCCGGAACTGGCGGACCTCGAGGCGCAGGCCGTAACATTGATCCGACCAGTTGATCGCATAGTACTGCTGCCCCACCAGGTGGTTGTGCACGTCCCAGCCGACCTGCGCCTGCAGCGAGAGTTTCTGCGGAATGACGTTCAGGGCGGTGTTGACGCGGATCTGGTTGCTCTCGGTGATGCCGGTCTCGGGCAGGTAGTTGGTGAACCAGGTGAGCCCGACGAGCTGGTTGCCGGGGAGCGAGACGTCACTCGACAGCGAGGTCGCAGCGATCCTGCCGAACAGGCCGCTGTACAGCACCTCGCCCTTGAGGCTGGTCCTCTCGCCGGGATTGAAGCGCAGCAGGAAGTCCCACGGGCTGGCGCTCGACATCTTGGTGAGGTCGAGCGATTCCTCGAGCGGCACCTTGGCGTCGAAGCTGTACATCCGCGACACCTCGAACAGCAGGATCTCGCGCGCGCTGGCGTTCTCCTCGCCGGACTTGGCCAGCAGGCGGTTGTCGAGCGCCACGCGGACGTTGTTGGTCGACAGCGGCGCGTCGATCTGGTCGAACTGCGGCAGCGCCAGCTGCCGGAAGTCGCTGAACGGGCCGAAGTAGGTGTAGGTGACGCGCGGCTCGATGACGTGCTTGAACTTGGCGAACTTGGCGATCTCCTTTTCGAAGATCTTGGAGAACGAGGGACCGACGAGCTCGGCGGACCCGTACGGCAGCGCGCGGTGGAGGCTGGTGTTGGCGAGCGTCTGCGTCTCCGTGGTCACCGGCGGCGTTCCGGGCGCGGTGGTGAAGACGGTGGCGAGGCTCTTCTGGTAGAAGGTGTAGCGGTAGCCGCCGGTCAAGGAGAAGTTGAGCCACGAGAAGGTGTTGACCGGCAGCGTCAGCTGCGGGAACAGGTCGATGCGGCCATACTGGCCGGAATACGAGCTCGGACGGTTGATGTCGAGATAATCCAGGAAGTTGTCCATCTGCAAATAAAAGGGCGTCGGTCCGAGCTTGGTCGACCGCAGCTGATACTCCACCTCGGGCAGCTTCTTCTGATCGACGTCGGAAACGAAGTCGGTGCCGTTGTTGAACAGGATCTGGCGGTCGTTGACCAGGATGTTCAGCAGGTTGGGTCCCCAGTTGCCGGTCAGGAAGCCGCGGCTGTCGATGAAGCGCAGCGAGCTGGTGTCGAAGTCGTGCTCGAAGTCGCGGAGGTAGTTGAAGTCCGAATATTTCTGGTACTGCAGGACCATGCGCATGCCGAACGGCAGGTCCTCGGTGTCGTGGTCGGCCCGCACCTTCCAGCGGAACTTGCCGTTGTCAGCGGGGTCCTTGACCCCGTAGCCGGTGATGTCGCCCCAGGTGCCTTCGGTCGGGTGGTAGCGGAACTCGTCGCCGACCCCAAGATAACCCCGGAAGTAGGGCTCGACGTGAATCGTGTCGTCGAAGCTCTGACCCAGCGTCTGGAAGTAGGCGAGGCCGAGCGACGGGCCGCGGCGTCCGGATGAGTGGATGGACGGCATCAGCATGCCCGAGGCACGGTCCTTCTTCGCCGGATAGAGCAGCCAGGGAGTGTAGAACAGCGGCAGGTCCTTGACGCGGAAGGTGACGTTGCGCATGTGGGCGTAGCCCTCGACCTCGACCCGGGCGCGCCCGAGATGGAAGCTCCAGTCGGGGTTCTTCTGCACGCACGAGGTGAACAGGCCGTCGAGCACCTCGTAGGTGTCGTCGCCGGTCTTGTCGACCTCGACGCCGCTGAAGTAGTAGTCGGGCGCCACGTAGGCTGTCGCCTCGAGCATCTTGCCGGTCTTGGTGTCGAGGTCGAAGTTCAGGGTGGTGCCGGTCAGCCGCTTCGGCCCCTGGTCGAGGATCACGTTGCCCTGCGCCACCACCTGCTTGCTGGTGAGGTCGATCTCGACGTGGTCGCCGCTCAGCTCGAGGTCCTGGTAGTGCACCTGGACGTTGCCGGTCAGGACCGCGTAATCGTTGCGCTTGTAGTCGAAGGTCACGGCGCTGCCGGCGGCGGTGGCGCCGTCCTCGAACTTGAGGTTGAAGTCCATGCGGTTGGCGCCGGCGCCGGGCGGCCCCTTGGGCGCGGCGCCGGGCGCGGCCGGCGCGCCGGTCGCCGGGTTGAGCCGCTGCCCGCCGCCCGGGGTCGCTCCCGGCGCGCTCGACGGCACGGTGCCGGCCGGCGACGGCCCGATCGACCCCTGGGACGGCTGGCCGGCGGCAGTGCCCGGCGGCGCGGCCGGGTTGACCGCCGGAGCGCCCGCCGCGACGTTGCCGGTGTTGGCCGCCTGCGGCTCGGCCGTCGCGGACGGCGGCGCCGGCGGGGTCTGAGCCAGTGCCGGCGTGTCTTGCCGTCCGGCTGCCGGCAGCGCCAGGCACGCGGCCAGGACGAGGCTGAACAGCACGCGGCGCGTGGTGGACATGAGCGGCGCCTAGTCTAGCCGCTCGATCACCATCGCGGTAGCCTCGCCGCCGCCGATGCAGATCGCCGCGCAGCCGAGGCGGCCGCCGCCGGCGCGCAGGGCGTGCAGCAGGGTGACCAGGATGCGCGCGCCGGAAGCGCCGATGGGGTGGCCAAGGGCCACGGCGCCGCCGTGCACGTTGACCCGCTCGGGCGGCAGCCCCAGCTCGCGGATGAAAGCCAGGGCGACGACGGCGAAGGCCTCGTTGACCTCCCAGAGGTCGATGTCCGCCGCCTCGAGGCCGGCCCGTGCCAGCACGGTCCGCGCCGCGCCCACCGGCGCGGTGGTGAACCACTCCGGCTTCTGCGCCAGCGAAGAGTGCGCCAGGATGCGGGCGAGCGGCCGGGCCCCGATCGCGGCGGCGTGGGCAGCCGTGGTCAGCACCAGCGCGGCGGCGCCGTCGTTGATCTTGCTGGCATTGCCGGCGGTCACCGTGCCGTCTTTCTGGAAGGCCGGACGCAGCGACGTCATGCGGTCGAGATCGACCTTCCAGGGCTCCTCGTCGCGCTCGACCTCGGCCGGCTGGCCCTTCTTCTGCCCCTTCTGCGGCACCGCCACGGAGACGATCTCGGCGGCGAAGCTGCCGTCCTCGCCGGCGGCGCGGGCGCGCCGGTAGCTCTCGAGCGAGAAGGCGTCCTGCTCCTCGCGGGTGAGCTTGTACTCGGCGGCGCAGATCTCGGCGCAGCTGCCCATGTGGATGTCGTTGTAGGGGTCCCACAGCCCGTCGTGGATGGTCGAGTCGAGCAGCTTGCCGTGGCCGAGGCGCAGGCCCTCGCGCACTCCCGCGGCGAGGTAGGGCGCTTGGCTCATGCTCTCCATGCCACCCGCCGCCACCAGCCGATAATCGCCGCAGCGCAGGTCGTTGGCGGCGATCATCGCCGCCCGCATGCCCGAGCCGCAGACCTTGTTGAGGGTGATGGCGCCGGTCGCGACCGGGCAGCCGGCGCCGAGCGCCGCCTGCCGTGCCGGCGCCTGCCCCTGACCGGCGGTCAGCACGCACCCCATGTTGACCTGCTCGATGGCCTCGGGGGTCACCCCGGCACGGGAGATGGCGGCGGCCAGCGCGCGGGCGCCGAGGGCGTGCGCCGGCAGCGTCGCCAGCGCGCCCTGGAAAGCGCCGATCGGGGTGCGCACTGCGCTGAGGATTACCACGTCTTCCATGGCGGACGGCTCCTTCGGGAGAGATCGCGGCCTCCGAAGTAGAAAGGCGCGCGGCATGCTAACACGCCTCCGGGGGGTTGCCCTTACGCCCGGGCACGCCTCCGGGGGGTTGCCCTACGCCCGGGCTCGCCTCCGGGGGGTTGCCCTACGCCCGGGCACGCCTCCCGGGGGTTGCCCTACGCCCGGGCTCGGGAACGACGGAGGCGCCCTGCTTGGCGACCTTCAGGCTCGGTGCGGCTCTTTTCAAGTTCGAGGTCTCCAGCCTCGCCTTTTAGAGATGGGATGAGAAGGCCACCCTCCCCAGCGCAGTGCCATCATGATGGCCTGCAGCGAGCGGTCGAGCTCGGAAAGGAGAGGATGGCCATGGGCAAGTCTAGCGAAGCAAAAGGACATCGGACAGTGGGTCTGGACCTTGGGGATCGGCAGAGCCGGGTGTGCGAGCTGGAGACGGCGAGCGGACAGGTGGTGGCTGCGTACTCGGTGACGACGAGCGCCGCGGGGTTGGCCAAGAGGTTCGCGGGCCGGCCGGCGATGCGCATCGCGCTCGAGATCGGGACGCACTCGCCCTGGGTCAGCCGGTTGCTGCGCGAGTGGGGCCACGAGGTCCTGGTGGCCAATGCGTACCGGCTGCAGCTGATCTTCGCCAGCCAGCAGAAGAGCGATGCGGTGGATGCCGAGAGCCTGGCACGGCTGGCGCGGTTTGATCCCGGACTGCTGCGGCCGATCCACCACCGCGGGGCGAAAGCACAGGCAGACTTGGCCTTGTTGCGGGCTCGCCAGGTAGCGGTGCGCTGCCGGACCCGGCTGATCAACCACCTGCGCGGGTCGGTGAAGTCCTTCGGTGGGCGGCTGCCGGCCGCCGGCGCCGAAGCCTTCCTCAGCAAGGCGGCGCCGGCACTGCCCGAGCTGCTGCGCCATGCGCTGGCGCCGTTGTTGGAGGTGATCGCACAGCTTGGCGAGACGATCCGCGGCTACGACCAAGCAGTCGAGGCGCTGGCGGCCAAGCAGTACCCGGAGACCCAGCGTCTGCGCCAGGTCACCGGGGTCGGATCGCTGACCTCGTTGGCGTTCGTGCTGACGCTCGAAGAGCCGGGCCGGTTTGCCAAGAGCCGCGCGGTGGGGGCCTACCTCGGGCTGGCACCGGGCAGCCGCAGCTCGGGGCAGAGCCAGCCGCAACGGCCCATCACCAAGCAGGGCGACCGCTTCCTGCGGTGCCTGCTGGTGCAGTCGGCGCACTACATCCTCGGACCGTTCGGCAAAGACTGCGACCTGCGCCGCAAGGGCGAGCAGCTCGCCCAGCGTGGCGGCAAGAATGCCAAGAAACGAGCGGTGGTGGCGGTGGCTCGTAAGCTGGCCGTGCTCCTGCATCGGCTGTGGGCCAGCGGCCGACCTTACGTACCCTTACGCCCGGCGCCCGTAGCCACCACCTGACTGAGGGAGGCGACCCACCACCAAGATTCAGGTAGAGAACAAGCAGCTGCGAGCCCTGAGTCTGCTTCTCGGCGACTGCGACTTGGCGACTAGCCCTCAAGGCTGTTCTTGAGATGGCAGCGCCCGGAACGGACCTCCTCTAGCACCGAGCCCAACGCCTGGGCTCACCAGAGTGCGTATGGAAGTCAGGTCCAGGGGGCTCGGTCAGAAGCACAGAGGACGGCCGCCCCGGCGGCCGCTTGACATCGAATGGCCTTCTCATGGAAGTCCCCACCCGGGATGTTTACCCGGCTCGGCCTCCCCTCTCCGGCCATCGCTCTCCGGCGCGGCCTCCCCCCTCTTCGGTAACCGGCCCTCCGGCGACCGGTGGTGGAGTCGGACCTTCCGGTAATCGGCTTTCCTGCGACTTGTGGAGGACTCGGACTTGCGACCTGCGGCGGCCTCGGCCCCCGCGCCGCGACCTTGTTTACGGATCTTTCTTCTTGGAGTTGCTCTCGATCCACTCTAGGAGGGCCTGGTGGCCTTCGCCGGGATGAGTGCCGGCCTTCTGGCGGAGGGTTTCTCGCGCCAGCTCCATCGCCAGCGGCAGCTTCTCGGGGGCGATGGCGCGGAGGGCTTCCATCTGGCGCTCGACGGTGGCCAGGTCTCCTCGCGCTACCGGGCCGGTGAGGACGGTGGCGGCGGCCGGGACCCGGGCCGCGCCGGCC
>DASZHY010000406.1:0-18107 GCA_035949675.1 Thermoanaerobaculia bacterium | reverse complement strand
CTGGCGCGCGCTTCGCGGGCCGCGGCCGCCTGCGACCTGTTGCTGGCGGTCGGCACCTCGGCGCTGGTTTACCCGGCGGCGGGCCTGATCGAGACTGCCTTGCGCGGCGGGGCCTGCGTGATCGAGGTCAATCCCGAGCCGACGCCGTTCTCGCGTTTCGTCCAGCTGCGGCTGGCGGCGCCGGCGGGCGAAGCGGTGCCGGCGCTGACCGACGCCATCGCCGCGTGCCGGAGCGCGCCCTCCTGATCGAACGCAGCCGCCCGCGGCCGCGCCGGCATTGCGCACTTTCGCGCCCGGTTCGCGTCAGTCCTATTGGCGAGGTTCTGACGAGGCTCTGCGAGCGCGAAGTGCCTGGGCCCGACGCCGCGGCGCACCCCCCGGTGCGCCGCGAGACCCTGCCCGACCTGACGGAGGCGATGTTCGAGTGCCGGAGACGAAAGGCTGGCTGATCGCGGAGCTGCCCGAGCACGACCGTCCGCGCGAGCGGCTGCTGCAGCTCGGCGCGGGCGCGCTGAGCGATTGCGAGCTCGTGGCTCTGGTCTTGCGGTGCGGCGTGGTGGGATCGCCGGTGATGAAGGTGGCGGCCGCAGTGCTCGAACGCCATGGCGGCCTCTCCGGTCTGGTCGGCAACGATGCGCGCGATCTCCTCCGCGAGAGCCTCGGGCTGCCCAAGGCGGCCTCCTTGCTCGCGGCGGTCGAGATCGGCAGCCGGATGGCCCGCGGACAGCTGCCGATGCGAGCCCTATTGACCCGGCCGGCCGAGGTGGCGCGGTACCTGGTGCTGAAGTATCAACTGCGCGACCAGGAGGTGATGGGGGCGCTGTTCCTCGACGTCCGGCATGGGCTGATCTCGGACAGGGCCATCTACCGGGGCACCCTGCACCGCGCCGCGGTCGAGCCGCGGGAGATCCTGAAGGAGTGCCTGCGGTGCGGCGCCGCCGCCTTCGCGCTGTTCCATACCCATCCGAGCGGCGACCCGACGCCCAGCCCCGAGGACCTCATGTTCACACGGCGGATGGCCGAGGCGGCCGCGGTCGTGGGAGTCGAGCTGGTGGATCACCTGGTGCTGGGCGCCACCGGGCGCTGGGTGTCGCTGCGCGAACGAGGCGCATGGTAGCCTCGTGGCGGATGGCCAGCTACCACCTCGACTGCGCCAGCGGCATTGCCGGGGACATGTTCCTGGGCGCCTGCCTCGACCTTGGCATGCCGCTCGAGGTGGTGGCGGAGGCGGTGGCCAGCCTGGGCCTGGCGGGCGTCGGCGTCGAGGGCCGCAAGGCGTCGCGCGGCGGTTTCGCCGGCACCCGCTTCCGCGTGCTGCTCGACGGCCGTCCGCTCGAGGGCCCGGATCCGGAGGAGGCCGGCGGCCACGGCCATCGCCACGACGACGGTCATCCTCATGAACACGATGATCACGGTCATGCCCACGAGCGCGGCCATGCCCATGCCCGCGAGCGCGGCCATGCCCATGAGCACCAACCTACCCGGGACCCGGGGCATGAGCATGAACATGGGGATTCCAGGGACCTGGCGCAGATCCGCACCCTGCTCGCCAGGAGCGGGTTGCCGCCGCCGGTGCGCGAGCGCGCCCTGCGCCTGTTCGTGCGCCTTGGCGAGGCCGAGGCCAAGGCCCACGGCATCGCGCTCGACCGGGTGCACTTCCACGAGGTGGGCGCGGTGGACTCGATCGTCGACCTGGTGGGGGCCGCCGCCGCCGTCGAGCACTTGGCGCCCGAGCGCCTGACCTGCGGGCCGGTGAACGTCGGCAGCGGCCGGGTCAAGACGGACCACGGCGACCTGCCGGTGCCGGCGCCGGCCACGGCCGAGCTGTTGCAGGGCGTTCCCATCTACGGCGGCCCGGGCGGCGAGCTGACGACGCCGACCGGCGCCGTGCTGCTGGCCGAGCTGGTCGACGCCTTCGTGGAGCTGCCGCCGCTGGTGCTCGAGATCACCGGCTACGGGCTGGGGCGCAGGAACCTGCCGATGCAGCCCAACGCCCTGCGCCTGCTGCGAGGCCGGCCGGCCCGGCCGCATGCCTCGGCGGGGGCGCTCGGGCAAGCGGCCTCGCCGGCGGTCGCGGCCCCCGCGGGTGCCATGACGGGCGACGGCACGGCGGGGGCCGGCGCGCCGGAAGTGGCGGTGGTCGAGTGCGAGGTCGACGACCTTCCCGGGGAAGGCTTCGGTTTCCTGATGGAGCGGTTGCTCGCCGCCGGCGCCTTGGACGTCTACTTCACGCCTCTGGTGATGAAGAAGAGCCGTCCCGGCACCCTGGTGAGCATGCTCTGCCGGCGCTCCCAGCTCGAGGAGCTCGCCGGCATCCTGCTGGTGGAATCCGGCTCGCTCGGCTGCCGTTATCACCTGGCAGCGCGCTTCGAAGCGGAGCGCGACTCCCTGGAGGTCGAGACGGCGTTCGGCAAGGTGCGGATCAAGCGCGGCCGGCTGGCTGGCAGGGTCCTGGCGGCGGCGCCGGAGTACGAGGATTGCCGCCGCCTTGCGCTGGCTGCCGGCGTGCCCTGGCGCGAGGTCTACCGCGCGGCCCTGGCCGCGCTGCCTGCCTAGCCGCCTCGGCCCGGCCCTGGCCCCCGGCGGATTCCGGCCGCTGCCGGCCCGGCTGGCACGGCCGCCGCCGCCGGCTGCTCCCGCACCTGCCCGCCGCCCAGAAGAGACCCAGAGAGAAGACCCGCAAAGAGAGTCCGACAATGACCAGACCCGATGACCATGGAAACGGGGCCGCGGCCGGCCACCAGACCGCCGATACGGCGGTGGCGCCCGAGCGCCGGCTGCAACTTGGGATGGCCGGCCGCGGCGCCTTGCGCTGGGTGGCCGTGGACGTGACCGACATCGTCCGCGAGGTGCGCGACCGTCTGGACCTGACGCCGGTGGCGGCCGCGGCGCTGGGCCGTGCCGTGGCCGGCGCTTCCATGCTGCTGCGCCTCGCCACCAAGACCCCCAGCCGGCTGGTGCTGGACATCCGCGGCGACGGTCCCCTGCGGCAGGTCCTGGTCGAGGTGGACGAGGAAGGCAACATCCGAGGCACGGTCGGCGATCCCCGCGTGGTGGTGCCGGACCTGCCCAACCGCAAGCTGGCGGTCGGCAACGCCGTCGGCGCCGGCAAGCTGCGGGTGCTGCGCGAGTTCGGCGACGGCGGCAGCTATCACAGCCACGTGGCGCTCCAGACCGGCGAGATCGGCGACGATCTGGCCCACTACCTCGAGCAGAGCGAGCAGAGCCGCTCGGCCGTGCTGGTCGGCGTGCTCGGGCGCAAGACCGGGGTGGCGGCGGCCGGCGGCGTGATCGTCGAGGTCCTGCCGGGGGCGCCGGAGGAAGTGGTGACGCGTCTCGAGACCAACCTGGCGCGAATGCCCGGCGTCAGCTGGCTGCTCGAGGAAGGAGGCGTCGAGCGGGTGCTCGACGTGGCCCTTGCCGGCCTCGACCGCGAGCTCAAGGAGACCGGGCCGCTGCGCTATCGCTGCCGCTGCAGCCGCGAGCGCCTGCAACGCCACCTGGTGCTGCTGTCGGCCGAAGATCGTAACTACCTGGCCGAGGAGGACGGCGCCATCGAGGCCGACTGCGTGTTCTGCGGCAACCACTACCGCTTCACCTCCAAGGAGCTGGCGGCGCAGGGCGAGGAGGGCGAGGGCCTGCCCAGCTAGGGAGACGCGGGCCCTTCGCGCTCCCGGCGGCCGTCCGCCTCCGGCTGCTACAATCCCCGTTCCCGCAGGGCGCCGCGCCTGGCTCGAGGCACCCCGAGGTACCATGTCCAAGCGCACCTACTACGTCACCACGCCGATCTACTACGTGAACGACCTGCCCCACATCGGGCACATGTTCACCACCACGGTCTGCGATGCCTTGGCGCGCTACCACCGCCTGCTCGGCGAGGACGTGCGGTTCCTGACCGGGACCGACGAGCACGGGCAGAACATCGAGCGCGCGGCGAAGCGCGAGGGGATCACTCCGCTCGAGCTCGCCAACCGGGTCGTCGGCCGTTACCGGGAGCTCAAGGAGAAGCTGCACTTCTCCAACGACGACTTCGTGCGCACCACCGAGGAGCGCCACGCGCGCGGGGTGCGCGAGATCATCCGGCGGATGGACGCCGCCGGCGATCTCTACGCGGCGGTCCACGAGGGCTGGTATTGCTCGCCGTGCGAGACCTTCTATACCGAGAAGGAGCTGGCCGGTGCTTCCGCCGGCGGGCTGGACCGCCTCTGCCCGGTCCACGGCACCCCGGTCGAATGGAAGTCGGAGGAGAACGTGTTCTTCCGGCTCTCTCGATACCAGCAGCCTCTGCTCGACTGGTACGACGGCCATCCGCAGCCGGTGTACCCGGCGAGCCGGCTCAACGAAGTGCGCTCTTTCGTCGCCGGCGGTCTGCGCGACCTGTCGGTGTCGCGCGCCAACCTCGAGTGGGGGATCCCCTTCCCTGGCCGGCCCGGGCAGACCGTCTACGTCTGGCTCGATGCGCTGACCAATTACATCAGCGCCCTCGGCCTGGGCTCGGAGCAGCCCGAGGACGTCGCCCTCTACCGCCGCTACTGGGCCGAAGGGGACGTGCGGCTGCACATGATGGGCAAGGACATCTTGCGCTTCCACGCCGTCTACTGGCCCGCTTTCCTGATGTCGGCGCACCTGCCGCTGCCCACCGCGGTGTGGGCGCACGGCTGGTGGCAGCGCGACGGCCGCAAGGTCTCGAAGTCGGCAGGCAACGTGGTGCGCCCCGACGAGCTCGTCGAACGCTTCGGCGGCGACAGTCTGCGGTATTTCCTCTTGCGCGAGATGGCGTTCGGGCAGGACGCGAGCTTCTCCGACGAGGCGGTCATCGACCGCTACAACAACGACCTGGCCAACGACCTGGGCAACACCGTGAGCCGGGTCGTGACGCTGTCGCGCAGCGCCTTCGGCGGCCGCACGCCCTACCTGAGCTGCGGCGACAATCCCCTGGTCGAGGCGGCCGGCCGGACGGCGGCCGAATACCGCGCGGCGATGGACGAGCACGCCTTCCAGCGCGCCCTCGAGAGCCTCTGGCGGCTGCTGGCCGAAACCAACCAGTACCTGGTGGCGCACGAGCCCTGGAAGCTGATCAAGACCGAGGGCCCCAGCCCCAAGCTGGCGCGAGTGCTGTGGAACGGCCTCGAGGCGACGCGCATCGTCGCCATCGGCCTGCTGCCGATCATGCCGCGCGCCGCGGTCGAGGTGCTGCACGCCATCGCCGCGCCGGTGCCGCAGCGCCTGGACGCCATGGCCTGGGGCGGCACGCCGGTGGGCGCCGAGCTGCCGCCGCCGGCGCCGATCTTTCCGCGCATCGACAAGGAGGCCTACGTGGCCGAAGCGAAGCAACCCGCGCCGCCGCAGCCCGCCGGGCCCCCGGCAGCCCCAACTGCCCCGGACGCCGCTGCCGCCGATCCCGGCCGCATCTCGATCGACCGGTTCAAGCAGGTCAAGATGCGCGTGGGCACCGTGCGCGCCGCCGAGCCGGTGCCCAAGTCGAAGAAGCTGCTCAAGCTGGCTGTCGACCTCGGCGACGAGACCCGGACGGTCGTGGCGGGGATCGCCCTGGCCTACCGGCCGGAGGACCTGGTGGGCAAGCAGGTGGTGGTCGTCGCCAACCTCGAGCCGGCGACCTTGATGGGCGTCGAGTCGCAGGGCATGGTGCTCGCCGCTTCGATCGACGGCACGCCGGTGCTGTTGCATCCCGGCGAGGCCGTGCCTGCGGGGACCGAGGTACGGTAAGCCGGACGCCGGTCGCGCGCTGGCAGCGGCCGCAGGGTCCGTCCGCGCGCGCCGGCGAGGTTGCAGCCAGTGCAGCCAGTGCCGGCGGTCCGGGCGGCCCCGGAGCTGCCGGCGCCGGCCTGATCGATTCGCACTGCCACCTGCAGAGCCTGCCTGACGGCGAGCGCGAGCGCGCCCTCGACACGGCTCGCCAGCGCGGTGTGCGCGGCTTCCTGGTGCCGGCGACGCGCCTCGACGAGGCCGACGAGATTCTCGCCTTCTGTCATCGCCACTCGGACGTCTGGTGCGCGCTCGGCGTGCATCCGCACGAGGCCGCGAGCTGGCGCGCCGGCGATGCCGAGCGCCTGGCGGCGCTGCTCGCGGACGCGAGGGCGGTGGCGGTGGGGGAGTGCGGCCTCGACTTTCACTACGACCACGCGCCGCGGGCGGTGCAGGTCGCGGTGATGCGCGAGCAGTGGCGGCTGGCGCTCGACCTCGGCCTGCCGGTCGTGGTGCACAACCGCGAGAGCAACGAGGCGATGCTGGACGCTTTCCGCGAGCCCGCGTTCGCCGGTCTTGCCGCCGACTTCCACTCCTTCGCCGGCGGCGTGGCCATGGCCCGCGAGCTGCTCGCGCGCGGCTGCTATCTGGGCCTGTCGGGGATGATCACCTTTCCCAAGGCCGACAACGTCCGCGAGGTGCTCGGCATCCTGCCCGCCGAGCGCGCCCTGGTCGAGACCGACACTCCTTATCTGGCGCCGGTGCCGTACCGCGGCCAGCCCAACCGTCCCGCGTACGTGGTCGAGATCGCGCACCAGCTGGCGGCCGCCATCGGCGAGACCCCCGAGGCCGTGGCGCGCCAGACCAGCGAGAACTTCTTCCGCCTGTTCGCGAAGGCCGGCCGCCGCGCCGCCGACCGCGCAGGGGCGCCCGAGCTCAGCGCGCGGCGTTAGCCCTCATCCGCATATCGCTATGCCTTAATATCGTTGACATGCTTTCCGTGTTGGAGTAAAAAAGAGGCGGCATCGCTCTGATCCACCAATCCGAAGCACTGGCTCGACGCCGGTTTCCTTGGCGGAAGTCGGCTAATACCCGAGGGCACTAGATGATGAGTCCCAAACGAACCTCCACCAAGCGTCCGGGGAAAAAGAAGCCCATCGCAGCGCCGGTGCAGTCCCCAGCGGTCAAGGGCGGTATCATCGGCCCGCACGGACATCTCTATGCCGACCCGAAACCGACTCCGGGCGAGACGGCATTTCAGGTTCAAAACACCAGCGGCGACTACTACAACTCACCGTACTATCTGGCGCACAAGAGCCAGGTCCAGCCCATCCCGCCGCAACGGAAGGGCGTCAAACCGTATCTGGCCCTGGCCGACTTCATACCGAAGGACCTGGCGGCCGCTATCACGAGTGCGGGCAAGATCAGATTCCACGCCGTGGGCGACACGGGGGCAGCCAAGGTCAACGCCCGCCAGACGGCGGCGGTCGCCATCGCGAATGAGGCCGGCGTCGCCGACGCGATGGTCGCCGACGTTGCGTCCGGTGGCTTCGATGGCCCCGCTTTCTTTTTTCACCTGGGAGACATCATCTATAACTTCGGCGAAGCCCAGTACTATTATGACCAGTTCTACGAGCCATTTCGCGAATACGACCGTCCAATCTTCGCCATCCCGGGGAATCACGACGGCATGGTCTTCGGGCAAGGATCCAGCGCCCCCCAGGTTCCGACGCTGGATGCCTTCCTCACGAACTTCTGCGCCGGGTCGCCGGGCGCTTCGCCGGATGCGTCCTCCATCACTCGCAGCGTGATGACGCAGCCGGGCGTCTTCTTCACGCTGGACGCTCCATTTGTTTCGATCATCGGCCTTTACAGCAATGTCATGGATACCGGCGGGGGAATCATCTCTTCGCAGGGCGGCAAGTTCCCGCTCGTGAACGACCAGCTCGATTTCCTGAAACGGGAGCTGACCCGCCTGAAGCCGAAACGCCAGGCCGGGGAGCGCGCCGTGCTCATAGCCGTGCACCATCCGGTGCTCTCGGTCGATGCCAAGACCGGCGGCTCCGCCCGCCTGATGGAAGACATCGACTCGTGCTGTCAAGCAGCCGGCTTATGGCCAGATGCCGTGCTTTCCGCCCATGCGCATCTCTATCAGCGCTTCACGCGCAGCCAGAATGGCCGCGATGTTCCCTACATCGTGTCGGGTTCCGGCGGGTTCGCGGCGACTCCTCCCATGACGGCGGCGCCCAAGGTTGGCACTCAAATCGGCGATCACAAGCTCGAAAAGGGCCCCCTTGTCAAGTTCGGCTATCTCACGCTGGAGACCGACGCCAAGACCCTTACCGTCACTTTCAAATACGCTCCTCGCGGCGCCAAGGTGACGGTGCTCGATTCGTTCACGCTCGATCTCAAGGCCGGCAAGATCAGGCCCTGAGCAGATGGGGCTGGCCGGCGGCCTCGCCCGTCAGACCGGGTTCGGCACGTCGATGAACTCGACGTCGAGGCCGAAGCGGCGGGCGAGGTGCTCGCCCAGGGCGCGGACGCCGAGGCGCTCGGTGGCGTAGTGCCCGGCGGCGAGGTAGTGGATGCCGGCGTCGCGCGCCACGTTCATCACCCATTCGCTCGCCTCGCCGGTGACGTAGGCGTCGAGGTCTTGGGCGATCGCCTCGTAGACCTCGCGCTGGCCGCCGCCGCTGATCAGGCCGACGCTCGCGACCGGCTCGCGGCCGAAGAGGAAGGCAAGCGGCTCCTGGCCGAAGACGCCGCGGCAGAGCTCCACCAGCCGCGTGGCCGCGACCGGCTCCGCGAAGCGGCCCTTGCAACCGATCGGCAGGCCGCCGTATTCGCCGAACGGCTCGACGCCGGTGAGGCCGAAAGCGCGCGCCGCCAGCGCGTTGTTGCCCACCTCCGGGTTGCGGTCGAGCGGCAGGTGGTAGGCGATCAGGCTCATGCCGCCCTCGATAAGCGCGGCCACCTGGCGGTAGCGGAAGCCGGTCAAGGTGCGCGGCATTCCCTCCCAGAACAGGCCGTGGTGCACCAGCACCGCGTCTGCCCCTGCCGCCCGCGCCCGGACGAACAGCTGGACGCACGAAGACACGCCGGTGACCAGCTTGTGCACCCGCTCGCGCCCCTCGACCTGCAGCCCGTTGGGGCCGAAGTCGGCCCCCGCCCGAGCATCCAGGAGCTCGTCCAGGTAGGCAACGAGGGCGCCAAGGCCGATCCCGCCGTCCGCGGCGGCCGGGTTCGTCGTCATGCCGGGAGTCTAGCAAACCCGCGCTCGGCAGCACGCTTTCGCCGTTGCCGGCGCGAAGGGCGGCGCCCGAAAGCCGGCTTGGAGCCGGCGCGTCGTACCTCTCGCCGGAGGTCGGGAGAAGACTCTGACTCGCCGCGGGCAGCATTGGTTAAGTTGCGCACTTAGCCATCAATCTGTAGCATTATTGCGACAGCTATTGACAATGCCGACAGGTCTAATAAGATGAGAATTAGACTCTAGCCGGTCAAAATTAACCTTCGGTTCATAGGTGCGCACGCCTCTAATCTGGAGGACTGTCCATGCCATGCAAGCCACGTCGGATCGCCCCGCCATTAGCTTCAATCGCCTTGGCCGGTCTCTTCTGCCTCGGGTGCGTCCGTGTAGGCGACTTCTCGCGCAACGCCACGCGGTACAACGAGGCAATCGAGGAAGCGCAGAACAGAATGCTGCTACTCAACATCATTAGAGCGGAGATGCGCCGGCCGATGTACATCACCGATCTTTCCAAGATCACCGGCAATATCAAGGTCGATTTCAACACTGGCGGAGTAAAAACCGACTATGGCCCGTTCGTCGAGACTCAAAGCAACACTGGCGCAATGGGTGTCGGGGCGAGCACCAGTGCCGCCCATTACCTGTTTAGCGGCGAGTTCGTGCCGTCGCTGGACTATGCGCACACGCCGACTTTCGACGTCAACGCCCTTTCAACCCAAGAATTCATGAACGGCTTCCTCAAACCTGTCTCGAAGGACCTCTTTGCCTATTACTGGGAGCAAGGGTGGCCGCAAGAGCTGCTCATTTACCTGTTCGTCAAAGAGGTCCAAGTGCGTTCAGTCGACAACGACGCTTTGCCTGAAGAGCGTTATGTCAACTATCCCGACGCCAAGACGGATCTGAAGGATCTCGAGCGCTTCGGTCAGTGGGTGACTGGTTTTGTCCAGAGGAAACCGCTCTTCGTCAGAAAGGACCAGAACTTCGGTCCTTGTCTCGAGAGGAATGAGGCCAGCGATCTCGAGGATCTGGTCCGCGCAGCTCAAGCGAGCCTGGGCCTTGCAGAGGTGGGCGGCAAGTATCAGCTGCAGCAAGCGAAGCCCGACTTGTTCTTGATGGGCTTGGAGCAGGCGGAGGTGACACGCGAGTCGGAGCTCATCTGTAAGAGAGTGAAGGACAAGGGCGAGAAGCAGCCGGTGGCTGAAGCAGAGGTCAAAAAAGCATGCGAGCAAAGGGCGCTCGTGGGGGACGATGCGGCGCGCAAGCAGATCAACGAGGCCGTCTGCGCTGATCTCAAGGCCCTTATCGACGGCCAGAAAATCAAATGCTCCGACCCCTGCTCCGCGACGGCGGGCGCCGGCGGCGCCAAAGGCTCCCGGAGCCAAGGTGCATCCGACAGCGGCACCAAGCATGAGCAGATCTCCGCTCAGTATCAGGAAGGCCCTAATAACGACCGGAAGGAGGCGACGCTGATCCTGAGAGGGCCTGAGGGAGTCCTCTATTACCTGGGCGAGTTGATGAGAGTGGAGAAGGATGACTTCGTCCCTGAGATCTGCATCCATGGTCACCTGCAGCCGCTTTTCGTGGCCTTCCTGCAGCCGAAGCTCAAGCCAAGCTGCACGGCGGCAATCGCCGTTCCCTACGGCGGAGCTGAATACATGATTCCGGACTCGAGCGAGGAATTCCACGCGCCCGAAGAAAAGGCCTTCGCCTGCCCGCAGCCAGGAGAGGCAGTCAAACCTACCTCAGGCCCAGCCGGTAATAAGTACTTCAAGGGGCTGGAGAAGCTGCACTGCTCCGGTGGCGACTCCATGCAGGCGCTCAGCCTGCTGACGCAGCTGATTGCGCTGCAGAAGTCGGCCAAGGACACACCCACGACTAGCGTGATCCGCGCGATCGCGCAGTAGCGCTGGCCCCTTTCCCGTGCGGCGGGCGACAGTTCCTAGCTGCGCCCTCCGGGCCCACGCCCGCCGCGTCCGCCGCGGAAGCCTCCTCGGCCGCCGCCCTCGCGGCCGCCTCGGCCTCCCCGTCCTCCGAAGTCGCGGTCGCGGTCCCGCTCGCGCTCGCCGCCGCCGCCGACCGGCACCGGCTCGCCCATGCCCTCGTACTGGGCGGGGTCGTAGTCGGGGGCTTCCATGATCACCGCCTTGCGCGACAGGCGCACCTTGCCGCCCTCGTCGATGTTGATGACCTTGACGGTCATCTCGTCGCCTTCCTTGACGATGTCCGAGACCTCGCGCACCCGGTAGGGGGCGAGCTCGCTGATGTGCACCAGGCCGTCGGTGCCGGGCATGATCTCGACGAAGGCGCCGTAGGCCTCGACCCGCCGCACCGTGCCGGTGTAGACCTTGCCGACCTCGGGCACCTCGGTCAGGCGCTCGATCATCTGGATGGCGCGGCGCGCCGCCGGCTCGTCGGGCGAGGCGATGACCACCTTGCCGTCGTCGCCGATCTCGATCTGGCAGCCGGTCTCCTCGATGATCGAGCGGATGGTTTTCCCGCCGGGTCCGATGACGTCGCGGATCTTCTCCTTCGAGATCAGCAGCGTGTAGAGGCGCGGCGCATAGCGCGACATCTCGCCACGCGGCGTCGAGATCGAACCCTCCATGATGTCGAGGATGTGCAGACGTCCCGCCCGTGCCTGGGCCAGCGCCTTCTCCATGACCTCCTTGGTGACGCCGGTGATCTTGATGTCCATCTGCAGCGCGGTGACGCCGCTTCTGGTGCCGGCGACCTTGAAGTCCATGTCGCCGTAGTGGTCCTCCTGGCCGGCGATGTCGGACAGCACGGCGAAGCTGGTGTCGCCCTTGATCAGTCCCATCGCCACTCCGGCGACCGGCGCCAGCATCGGCACGCCGGCGTCGAACAGGGCGAGGGAGCCGCCGCACACCGTCGCCATCGAGGACGAGCCGTTCGATTCCAGGATGTCGGAGACGACGCGCAGCGTGTAGGGGAAGTCGTCCTCGTGCGGCAGCACCGGCAGCAGTGCCCGCCGTGCCAGCACCCCGTGGCCGATCTCGCGCCGGCCCGGGCCGCGCAGGAACTTGACCTCGCCGACGGAGAAGGGCGGGAAGTTATAGTGCAGCAAGAACTTCTGCACGCTCTCCCCTTCGTACTCCTCGATCACCTGGGCGTCCCGGCTGGTGCCCAGGGTGGCGGTCACCAGCGCCTGGGTCTCGCCGCGGGTGAACAGCGCCGAGCCGTGGGTGCGGGGCAGCAGGCCGACCTCGACCGCGATCGGCCGGATCTCGTCGAGGCGCCGGTCGTCGAAGCGCGTGTGCTTCTCGAGCACCACTTCGCGCAGGATCTCCTCTTCGAGCCGGCTCAGGATCTTCTTGACCTGGGCGCGGCGCTTGCTGCCGTCCTCCGCGGTCTCCGGAATGGCCTCGAGGTAGGGCTTGGTGACCGCCGCGGCCGAGTCCTTGCGCTCGAACTTGCCTTTGCGGAAGAGCGCTGCCTCGAGGCGGTCGTGAAGATCGGCGTGGACCTGGCGGTACAGCTCCTCGGGGTAGGCCTCAGGCACCGTCCACGCCGGCTTTTGCTTGCCGCTCTGGCGATAGAGGTCGTGCTGGGCCTTGATGATCTTCTGGATCTCGGCGTGGGCCCTGAAGATGCAGTCAAGCAGCACTTCTTCGGCCACCTGGTTGGCGCCGGCCTCGACCATCGCCACCGCTTCCTCGGTGCCGACCACCACCAGGTCGAGGTCGGAGACGTCGCGCTGGCTGTTGACCGGATTGAGGATCACCTCGCCGTTGATCATTCCGACCCGCACCGCGCCCACCGGGTGGTAGAAGGGGATCTCGGACAGCACCAGCGCCGTCGAGGCGCCGTTGATGGCCAGGATGTCGGGGTCGTTCTCGCCGTCGGCCGACAGGCAGAAGCCGATGATCTGGGTCTCGGTGAAGTAGCCCTCGGGAAACAGCGGCCGCAGCGGCCGATCGATCAGCCGCGAGGTGATGATCTCTTTTTCGGTCGGCCGCCCCTCGCGCTTGAAAAAGCCGCCGGGGATGCGTCCCGCGGCGGCTGTGTACTCACGGTAGTCGACGGTCAATGGCAGGAAGTCTCGCTCCAGGCCTGCCTTGTTCTCCGCGCAGGCCGTGGCCAGCACCACCGTGTCGCCGAGCCGCACCGTACAAGAGCCGTGGGCCTGTTTGGCCAGGTGCCCGGTCTCGATGATCAAATTGCTGTCCCCGATGGGGATCTCTCTGGATTGCCTCATAGGATCTGTCTTCTTTCTCTCTGGTTTTCGTTTTCTCTGTCAGCCGTCGTCGTCGCTTTGCTGCCGGTGCGGGCCGGTAGGGCAGAGGTGACGCCGCCCGTGTGACGCCTGGAGCGGCGGGTCCCTCGGCCGTGGATCGCCCGCGAGCCTTCGGGCGCGCCGTCGCGCCGGGAAGGCTGAAGCCGTTCTGGATCGACCGCCCTGCGACCGGCAAAGGGGCTGGGCCCCCTCGAGGAGGCCGCCGCCAACCCCGGATTGACCGGGGCCGCCAGCCAGGCCTGCAGGCGGCCGCCACGCATCCCGGTGCTACCGTGAAAGGTAGGGCGGGCTTCAGGCGGCCGCCCGCTCCGGCGGCCGGAGCATCGAGCCAACCGGAGCCAGTCGGAGCCATCCGGAGCCAGTGGGTCCGCTCCGAGTGGGCGGGTCGGAACGGGGTCCTTTACTTGCGGATCCCCAGGCGCTCGATCGTCGTGCGGTAACGCTCGACGTCCTGCCCCTTGAGGTAATCGAGCAGGCGGCGCCGCCGCCCGACCAGCTTGA
Organism: Thermoanaerobaculia bacterium; assembly: GCA_035949675.1. Classification (GTDB taxonomy): domain Bacteria; phylum Acidobacteriota; class Thermoanaerobaculia; order Multivoradales; family UBA5704; genus JASLEW01. The sequence continues at coordinate 4,398 of DASZHY010000406.1, read as the reverse complement.
GCAGGCCGCGGCGGCTGTGGTGGTCCTTGGTATGGGTCTTGAAGTGGTCCGTCAGCTCCGTGATGCGGTGGGTGAGCAGCGCCACTTGCACCTCAGGAGACCCGCTGTCGTGCTCGTGCAGCCGGTAGTCCTGGATGACCCGCTGCTTCATTTCCGTACTTTGCGCCAAAGCTTAAGCTCCTTCCTCTGTATGTTCACGTCGTAAGTGTAGCATAACCCGAGTCTTACCTCGATCCGGACGGCACGCCGCTGCTTGGTTTCCACGGCCTCCGGTCATCGCGTCGCCCCCTCCCTTCGCTTCGGCCAACACTTTCCAGGAGGTCATCATTTGAAGACCACCTTGGGCTGGACGATGCCGACGCCGGCGCCGCCGATCTTCTCGATCACCGTGCCGATGGCGATGAACTGCCGGCGCCGGTTCACCAGCTTGACCCAGTCCCCTTCGCCGCCGGCGAGCTCCCGCACCAGCACCGTCTGGCCGTGACTGATGCGCAGCTCCTGCTGCGAGTCGGTCGTGACCTCGTCGAACGGCAGCGGGATCTCGTCGAACGGCAGCCAGGCCCGGCCCAGCGACGCGCCGCCCGAGCCGGCCTCGCCGCCCTCGCCGGCCTCGAGCAGCGCCGCCAGCGCCGCCAGCTTGAGCGCCGCGTCGACGTGGAACGAGCCGATCTGGACGCGCCGCAGCTCGGAGAGGTGGGCGCCCACCCCCAGCAGGCCTCCGAGGTCGTTGGCCAGCGCCCGGGCGTACGTCCCTGATGAGCAGGAGAGGCGGAATGCCAGGCTGCCGCCGGCGAGCTCACCCAGGGGCTCGAGCTCGTAGATCGTGACCTCCTTGGCCTCCGCCGGCACTTCCTCGCCGCGCCGCGCCAGCTCGTAGAGCTTGACCCCGTGCACCTTCTTCGCCGAGTAGGGCGGCGCCTGCTGCTCGATGGCGCCGAGGAAACCGTGCATGGCGCGGGCGACCTGCTCCAAGGTGAGGGCCGCAACCGCCTCGGCCGGAGCCTCGGCCTGCACCTTCCCCGAGGCGTCGTAGGTGTCGGTGACCACCCCGAAGCGGATCACGCCGTGATAGACCTTGGGCGCCCGGATCAGGAACCGCGTCAGGCGGGTGGCGGTGCCGAGGGTCAGCAGCAGCAGGCCGGTGGCGTCGGGATCCAGGGTGCCGCAGTGGCCGATCTTCTTCTGCCCGAGCAGGCGCCGCACGCGCTGCACCACGTCGTGGGAGGTCAGCCCGGGTTCCTTGTCGATCAGCAGCAGTCCGTCTTTCATCCCGGGCTCGGCGGCTCCACGCCGGCCGCCGCGGTCTCGCCGGCCGCCGCATTGCCACTGGCCGCTGCCGCTCCGGCTGCCGGCGTGCCCCCGGCGGCTTCCGCCGTGCCGCCCGCCGCGGCCAGGGCGGCGGCAAGCTCGGCGACCACCTCGCGCTCGATCCCCTCGGTGTCTTCAGAGTTGGGCGCGGCGCCGCTCGCGACCGGATAGCCCGCGGCGTTGCGATGGCCGCCGCCGCCGTGATGGCGGGCGAGCTTCTCGACGTCGACCTCGCCGTGGCTGCGCAGCGACACCTTGTGCGTGCCGTCGGCGAGGCGGCGGACGACGGCCACCGCCTCGACGCCGGCGATCGAACGCGGGTAGTCGATCAGCCCTTCGGAATCGCCGGCGCCGGCGCCCGCGCGCGCGAACATCTCGGGCTCGAGGCGGACGGTGGCGATGCGGCCGCTGTGGTGGACCGCGAGCGTTCGCAGCATCTCGCCGAGCAGCCGCACGACCGCCACCGGCTGGCTCTCGTAGAGCCAGTGCCCCACCTGCTCGGGCTGGGCGCCCTCCCGCACCAGGGCGGCGGCGGCCTCGAAGGCCGCGGGCGTGGCGTTGGAGTGGCGGAAGCCTCCGGTGTCGGTGACCAGGGTGAGATAGAGGCTGCTGGCAATCTCCGGCTCGAGCGTCACCTTGAGCGCCTGCGCCAGGCGAAAGACCATCTCCCCGACCGCCGGCGCCGCCGAGTCCACCCAGTTGACCGCGCCGTAGTGCTGATTGTTGAGATGGTGGTCGATGTTGATCACCGGCAGCGCGGTCAGGTGTTGCTCGAGGCCGGTACGGTCGGGGCTTGGGCATTCGAGGACCACGATGCTGTCGAATTTCTCGGGGAAGCCGGCGGGCGGCTCGGCGCCGGTGTGCACGCGGTCGCTGCCGGGCATCGGCCGGTAGATCGCGGGCGTCTCGTCGCGGTTCCACACCACGGCGCCCTTGCCGAGCCGGCGCAGCAGGCGCGCCAGCCCGAGCTCCGAGCCGATGGCGTCGCCGTCCGGGTTGACGTGGCTGGTGAGCAGGAAGCGGTTACCCTGCCGGATCTTGCGCAGCAGGTCTTCAGGAGCTTTCGTCGCGGGCATGGAGGCTCTCCAAGAGGTCGGTGATGGACTGGCTGTGCTCGGCGCCGCGGTCGAGCTCGAAGTGGAGCTCCGGCGTCACCCGCAGCCGCAGCCGGCGGGCGAGCTCGGAGCGCAGGAAGCCGCGGGCGTGCTGGAGCGCGGCGACGGTCCCCTGGCGCTCCTCGTCGGTGCCCAGGGCCGAGACCTTGACCACCGCCTGGCGCAGGTCGGGGGAGACGTCGATGTCGACGAAGCCCACGAGGCTGGCGTGGGTGACGCGCGGGTCGTGGACCTCGCGCCGCACCAGGTCGGCAAGCTCGGCGCGCAGCAGGTCTCCCACCCGGTGCGTGCGCCGGCTCATGGCGCGGCCTCGAGCAGCTGCGGCTCCCAGCGCGTCAGATAGACCTCCGGCTGGCTGTCGAGGAGGTCTCTGATGTGCTCCATGATCTTTTCCAACTCCGCTTCCTTCTGGGTCACGACCGCCATCGAGATCTCCGCCCGCTGGTGCAGCTCCTGGAACCCGGTCTCGGCGATCGATACCCGGTAGCGCTGAAAGATGCGATCGATCAGTGACTTGACCACCCGCCGCTTGTCCTTGAGGCTGCGGCTCTCCGGCAGGTGCAGCTCACAGCTGACGATGCCTACGATCATCGTCTCAGTGCCGGAGAGGGCTCGAAACCTCGGAAGCGGGTGCCGCCGCGGCGTGGACAGCGGCGGAGAATCGTCACTAGAGGACCGGGGCCACCTCTTCGCGGACGTACGCCTCGATGAAGTCGCTCGGCTTCAGGTCCTGGAAGCGGTCGAGGCCAATGCCGCAGTCGAAGCCCGCGCGCACCTCCGAGACATCGTCCTTGAACCGTCGCAGCGACGCGATCTTGCCTTCGTAGATCACCCGATTGTCCCGCACCAGGCGGACGGCGGCGTGCCGTGGGATCAGCCCCTCGACCACGTGACAGCCGGCCACCGTTCCCACCTTCGGCACCTTGAAGGTGTCGCGGACCTCGGCGCGGCCGGTCGCGACCTCGCGGAAGGTGGGCTCGAGCAGGCCGGTCATCGCCTTGCGCAGCTCGTCGAGCAGCTCGTAGATCACGGTGTGCAGGCGGACGTCCACCAGCTCTTTTTCGGCCAGCTCGGTGGCGCTGCGCTCCGGCCGGACGTTGAAGCCGACGATCACCGCCTTCGAGGCCGAGGCGAGCAGCACGTCGTTGGTCGAGATGGCGCCGACGCCGGCATGGATGACCTGCAGCTTCACCTTGTCGGTCGAGACCTTCGACAGCGCGTCGCGCAGCACCTCGACGGAGCCCTGGACGTCGGCCTTGAGCACCACCGGCAGCTCCTTGACGTCACCTTCCTGGATGCGGTTGAAGAGCTGCTCGAGCGACAGCCGGCCCTGGGTGGGGTTGAGGTCGCGGCTGCGCACCTCCTGCGCCCGGTACTCGGCGATGCCGCGGGCCCGCGACTCGTCGTCGACCACCTGCAACAGGTCGCCGGCGTCCGGCAGGTCGTTGAAGCCGGTCACCTCGACCGGCGTCGAGGGGCCCGCCTTCTGGGCCCGCCGGCCGAGGTCGTCGCTCATCGAGCGGACGCGGCCCCAGGTGGCGCCGGAGACGAACACGTCGCCGATCTCGAGGGTGCCGTTCTGCACCAGCACGGTCGCCACGATGCCGCGCCCGACCTCCTTGCGCGCCTCGAGCACGGCGCCCTGCGCCTGGATGTCCGGGTTGGACTTGAGCTCGAGGATGTCGGCGGTGAGCAGGATCATCTCGAGCAGCTCCTGGATGCCCTGCTTCTTGAGCGCCGAGACCTGCACCATGACGGTGTCGCCGCCCCAGTCCTCGGCCATCAAGCCGCGCTCGGAGAGCTCGCGCTTGACCCGGTCGGGGTTGGCGTTGGGCTTGTCGATCTTGTTGATCGCCACCACGATCGGCACGCGCGCGGCGCGGGCGTGGTCGATCGCCTCGATGGTCTGCGGCATGACGCCGTCGTCCGCCGCCACCACCAGCACGACGATGTCGGTCACCCGGGCGCCGCGGGC
>DASZHY010000405.1:0-18248 GCA_035949675.1 Thermoanaerobaculia bacterium | reverse complement strand
GTCCAGGGTCAGGAGAGTTGCTGTTCCAGCGCGTGCACGGTCCGGTCGAAGTCTGGGTCCGAGGCCCGGGTCTGGGTGACCTTGTCCACCGAGTACATGACCGTGGAGTGGTGCTTGTCGTTGAAGAGCTTGCCGATCTCGGGGTAGGAGAGGGTCGTGAGCTTCTTACACAGGTACATGGCCACCTGGCGGGGGATGACCACCTGGCGGGAGTTGTTCTTGCTCTTGATCTCCTGGATCTTGAGGTCGTAGTGCCGCGCCACCGCCTTGATGATCTCCTGCTGCGTCGGCTTGCGACCCTCCTCCGGCAGGATGTCCTTCAACGTCTCTCGCGCCAGCGCCAGCGACATCGGCTTGCCCGTCAACGAACAGAAGGCGATCACCCGATTGAGCAGCCCCTCGAGCTCCCGGATGTTGGACCGCACCTGCTGCGCGATGAACGCGGCCACCTCCTCCGGCAGCTGCATGTTCTCGATGAACGCCTTGCGCTGCAGGATGGCCACCTTCGTCTCGAGGTCCGGCGGCTGGATGTCCGCGATCAGCCCCCACTCGAACCGGCTGCGCAAGCGCTCCTCGAGGGTCGGGATATTGCGGGGAGATGAGTCCGAGGAGAGGATGATCTGCTTCTGGCTGGTGTAGAGGGTGTTGAAGGTGTGGAAGAACTCCTCCTGGGTGCGCTCCTTGTTGGCCAGGAACTGCACGTCGTCGATCATCAGCACGTCGATCGTCCGGTAGCGCTCGCGGAAGGCCGGCATCCGGTCGAAGCGGATCGAGTTGATGAGCTCGTTGACGAACTGCTCGGCCGCCAGGTACAGCACCCGCAGCTGCGGTTGATGGCGCAGGATCTCGTGGCCGATGGCATGCAGCAGGTGGGTCTTCCCCAGCCCGACGCCGCCGTAGAGGAAGAGCGGGTTGTAGCTGTGCGAGGGGTTCTTCGCCACCGCCTCGGCCGCCGCGTGGGCGAACTCGTTCGACTTCCCCACCACGAAGCTTTGGAACAGGTACTTGGGGTTGAAGTCCGAGAGCACCACCGGCGCTTCGGCCGGCTCCTCCCCCTGCTCCGCGATCGAGAACAGCACCTCGAAGGCCGGTCCGTCGAGGCCCGCGAGCGCACGGTCGACCGTCGGGCGGTAGCTCTCCTCGAGGGTGTGCAGGAAGCGCTGGTTGGGAGCCAGCAGCACCAGCTTATGGGTGCCGTCGTCCCGCACCTTCAGCGGCCGGAACCAGGTCGCAAACTCCTCGGGGTCGAGGTGCTGCCGGAGCTGTTTCTGCAGGAGGGACCAGAGATTCTGCGACATGGAGCCTCGAAAACTTCAGCGCGCGGAGGTACGAATTCCACAAAAATTCCACAACCTGTGGAAATGTCGAGGTACTGAGGTTGCGTGAGACGCTTGTCGTGTTTGGCTACAACAGCAGTGGATCATACCACATCGTTCCAGGCGCGCAAGCCCCCAAAACTGGACAGGTGCCACCAAATTCCCCGACCGCCATCCTACCCTGAGTTTCCCCGGCCTCCGGCCATTCCGAGCGCCCCTCCGACGAGCAACGAGTGCCGCGACAGGCGACAGGCGGAGAGCCCTCAGGGGAATGCCGCATGGGCACCCTGCCCGTGCGGCCCGCGGCCCCTTCGCCTTGGCCATCATCTTCTTTCTTGCGGGTGGAGCCGCTTCCATGACGCAAGGTCACGTTCGCCGAGCAGGGCCAGATTGCAAACCGCGTCGCCGGGGTGCACGAGCGGGATCTGGGTGAGGCCGAGAACCAGACCCCCATGGGGGCTGGTGAGCACACTCTGGCCGCGGCCGAACGGATTGGTGTGAACGGAGATCGGATCGCCCCGCCGCAGCGGCTGGCCGAGCTCGACCTTGAGATCGACGATGCCGCCGACCTTCGCACGGACCCATCGCGTCCGTCGCACGACCAGGCGTAGCGGCGGCCGGCAGACGTCGCCCGGCAACATGGCCAGCGACCGCAGCACGTTGAGGATCCCCGCCACTCCGATCTCGATGAACGGCCGCTCGAAGCGCAGCGGACTGCCGGCTTCGTAGACGATGGTCGGCACGCCCGCGGCGTCCGCGGTGCTGCGCAGCGATCTCTCGGGACCCGGAGAGTCGACGATCAGCGGGCAGCCGAAGGCCGCGGCCAGGGCGGCGACATGCGGCCGGGAGAGGTCGGCGCGAACCTGGGGGTGGTTGGTGCGGTCGGCGCCGGCGGTGTGCAGATCGATCCCGAAGTCGCTCTTGCTGACCACCTCGCGGAACAGCACCTCCGCCAGGCGCGAGGCGAGGGAGCCGCCGCGGCTGCCCGGAAAGCTGCGGTTCAGGTCGCGGCGGTCCGGCAGCCGCCGGTCGAGGGCGAGGAAGCCGGGCACGTTGGCGACCGGCACGGCAATGATCGTCCCGGCAAGCTCGGCGAAGGAGCAGTCGTTGAGCAGCGAGCGCAGGATGCCGACGCCGATCAGCTCGTCGCCGTGGACCGTGGCGGTGATGAAGACGGTGGGTCCGGCGCCGCCCCGCACCACCGTCAACGGGATGGACACCGGCTCTGCCGTGTAGGATTCGGCGACCTTGAGCCTGAGGTCGGCGGTCTCGCCTTCTCCCACCAGCGTCTCGGCAAAACGCAGCGGCTGGGGCATGTCAGAGCGGTCCGGGCATCCCGTCTGCCCCGATTCAGCCGCGGTCGCCGGGGTAGCCGAGCGGTGCATTGGCGAGCACGAAGTCGATCATGGCGCCGGCGACGTCGATGCCGGTGGCGGCCTCGATGCCCTCGATGCCGGGCGAGCTGTTGACCTCGAGCACCATCGGGCCCTCGCGCGAGGCGATCATGTCGACGCCGGCGATGTTGAGCCCGAGGACCTGCGCGGCATGGACCGCGGTCGCCGCGAACTGCGGCTCGAGAATCACGCCGCGGGCCGAGCCGCCGCGGTGCAGGTTGCTGCGGAACTCGCCCTCGACGGCCTGCCGGGCCATGGCGGCCACCACCTCCCCGCCGACGACGATGGCACGGTAGTCGGTGCCTCCGGACTCCTCGACATACGCCTGGATGAGGATGTTCTGCTTGAGCGAGTGCATGGCCTCGAGCACCGACTCGGCAGATTTCACCGACTCGGCAAGGATGACGCCGGTGCCCTGGGTGCCCTCGAGCAGCTTGAGGATCACCGGCGTGCCGCCAACCTTGCGGATGGCGGAGCGCACGTCTTCGCGACGCCTGGCGAAAGCGGTCGGCGGGATCCCGATGTCGTGTCCCGACAGCAGTTGCAATGCGCGCAGCTTGTCGCGGCTCTTGGCGATGGCCATGCTGTCGTTGGCCGGGAAGATGCCCATCATCTCGAACTGGCGCAGCACGGCAAGCCCGTAGAGCGTGATCGAGGCGCCGATCCGCGGCACCACGCCGTCGACGCCGGTGATGCGCTCGCCGTTGTGGTGGACCTCGGGACGCTTGCGCGAGAGCTTGACGACGCAGTGCAGCGGGTCCAGCACCGACACCTCGGCATCGCGGGCGCGGCAGGCCTCGGCCAGCCGGGCGGTCGAGTACAGGCTGGGGTTGCGGGACAGGACGGTGATCTTCAAAGGCGGCCTTCGGCGCGGCGGCGATGCCAAGCGCGCAGCAGATACTTGCGGGCCGGGTCGACGAGGAAGTCGCCTTCCATCGCCTTGCGCCCCAGGATCATACGGAAGAGCATGCCAGAGCGGTCGCTCAGGGTGACGAAGATGCGCTTGCGCACCGGGCCCAGGACCAGCTCGGTGGCGATGAGCGGCCGCAGCTCGAGGTGCCCCCCCGAGTCTCTCACCTCGACTTGGCGCAGGACCTGGACCCGGGCGGTGACCAGGAAGGATGGATCGTGGCGGTCCGGGGTAAGGGTGATCTCGGCGGCCCTGCCGCGATCGGCGCTGGCGGCAAGCGGCTCCAGGTAGACGAGGGAGTGTACGTGAAGGGTAGAGGTGCGAGCGCCAGTGTCGATTTTGCCCTTCACCCGGCGCAAGCCAAGGTCAGGAAGGTCGACGAGCTCCTTCCAGCCGACCCTGAAAGGCGGCGAAGAATTTCGGGCAGTCCGCGGCATGCCGCCACATTATGCCTTCGGGCGGGCAGGCATACGGCCGCCGGAGAGATCGATGGCCGAAGGGGGCGGGAGGGAGGGTGGGGCCGGATGGGGATGCCTCCCGGGCATGGGTGTTGCACCACGTGCTCGGCATGAAACAGCGCACGCGGGGGAGGTCCCTCCACCAGTCCTTGGCCTACCTGGTTTGGAGATCGTAACCGATCTCATCCTCTAACCTAGCCCCCCCCATCCCCCTTTTACAGGGGTAGAGCCACACAGCCAATCTCCAAGGGACCTCCCCCAGGCGGCCTCAGCCGCTTGGTCCGCCTCCTCGCGAGGACGCCGAGTCTGGCCAGGATGGCATCCAGCTGGACGGCCTCCTGGGAGAAGGGGTAGGCACGGCGATTGCAAAGAGTATCGGACAACACTAGGAAACTACGAGGGGGAGCGTCCCACCAACCAAACAAATCCTACCAACCCGAGGTCCACAGGGATCTCAACCTCAATCAAAGCCATCCTAAATCCCCTCAAACACAGGGGTACAGCCACAAACGGCCCACCACCGAAACGGGATCTCCCCCCTCTAGTGCCCCTGGCGGAGACGCCAGGGGCACTCAGTTTCCAGTTGCAAAAAAGAAAAGCATCCTATGCAGGAATGGCGTGATGTGGATTCTGGAATGAACGCGGGCAAGATGGTGTTCCAACACATAGAAGCTGTTCAGTCGAGAGGGAGGCCCTCGGCTCGTCAAACTGACTCCTTCCAACTTGCGGGGCGAGAGTCCCGCCGTCCAACGAAACCAGCCAGTCCCCCTAACCCACAGGGGTAGAGCCAAAACACCTACCAAACAGAGCCAGGGCCTCTCGCTCTTTTCGCAGGACACCCCATCCAGAGGCCTTCGAGGAGGCACCCCCATTCGGGCGCCCCCGATACGCACCCCCATCAGGCCGGGCGTGAGCTGAATCAGCCCGGACTGCGACGCAAGGGGCTCCGAGGGGATCTTGGCGAGGTCGAGGGGTGGTGCCGCGCCCCTTTTGAGTCGCAGTCCGGGCTGATTCAGCTCACGCCCTCCTCCCGTGCCCTTCGGCCTTCGATCTCTCCGGCGACCTCTCATGTCTCCTTTGCCGCGCGGCCTTCGCCTAAGGTGTTGACGGCCCAATGGTTAGGCTACGATTGAGCCTCGAAGGCGGCACATCGGTCAGTGGTCGACAGAGGTGACGCTGGCACAACGGCTCGCCGGAGGGAAAACGATGGCTGAAGGGGGCGGGAAGGGAGGGTTGGGGCTGGATGACCCCGGACTGCGACTCAAAAGGGGCGCGGCACCACCCCTCGTACTCGGGCACGATCCCCTCGGAGCCCCTTGCGTCGCAGTCCGGGGTCATCCGGCCCCAACCCGGGCCTGGATGGGTTGCCTCCCGGCAGCCCCCGCCCGGCCGGATAGGTTGCCTCCGGAGGCGCGTGCCAGATTGGCCTTTACAGTGTATAGACTGGCGCGATGACGCAGGAGCCCCGCGACCTGCTCTCCTGGTTCGACCGTCACCGGCGTGACCTGCCGTGGCGGCGCACCAGGGATCCCTATCGGATCTGGGTGTCCGAGGTGATGCTGCAGCAGACGCGGGTCGAGGCCGCGATCTCCTATTACGAGCGTTTCCTGGAGCGCTTCCCGTCCGTCGGCGACTTGGCGCGCGCTCCGCTCGAGGAGGTGCTGGCGCTCTGGTCCGGCCTGGGCTACTACCGGCGAGCACGGCAGCTCCATGCCGCCGCCCGGCGCATCGCCGAAGCCGGAGAGTTCCCGTGTACCCCGGACCGCCTGCTCGAGCTTCCGGGCGTGGGCGCCTACACCGCGGCGGCGGTGGCAAGCATCGCCTTCGGCGTCGCGGTGCCGGTCCTCGACGGCAACGTCGAGCGGGTGATGGCGCGCCGGCTGGCCCTGGAGGATGATCCGCAACGCCGCGCGGCTCGCGAGCGCCTGCTGGCTGCCGCCGCGGCGCTGCTCGATCCTTCCCGTCCCGGCGACAGCAATCAGGCGCTGATGGAGCTGGGCGCCACGCTCTGCCTGCCGCAGCGGCCGCGGTGCCTGCTCTGTCCCTTGCGCCCCGGCTGCGCCGCGGCGAGCGAGGGCCGCCCGGAGCTCTACCCTCCGCCGCGGCGCCGGCGGCGGACCGAGAGCCGGCAGCTGCTGGTGGCGCTGGTGACGCTGCCGGCCGAATGCGATCGCGTCCTGCTCTTCCGGCGGTCGTCGCGGGAAGGGTTGCTGGCCGGCACCTGGGAGCTTCCCTGGATCGAGGTGGGAGAAGGACAGGGATCGCCGCCGCCGCGGGGCCTCGCCGAGAAGTACGGCGGCGATTGGCGGCTGGGACCGCCGCTAGCAGCGGTACGGCACGGCATCACCTATCGGGACCTGCGGATCACCGTCTGCCGGGCGGAGCTGCTCCCCGGCGCGGCGGGCGAGGTCCGGGAAAGCCTCGACAGCGGCTGGTTCGACGCCGGCGAGCGCTCGGAGCTGCCGATGTCCTCGCTGGTCGGCAAGGTGCTGCGGGCCCATGCCGCGGCCGGCGCCGGCGTCAGCGGTTCCCCGGCCAGCCGGTCGCGGCGCCGCCCGCCAGGATGAACCAGCCGATGATCTTGTCGTCCAGCTCGCGCAGGCGGCCGGCCACCATGGTGCAGAGCAACCGCAGGAGACGCAGCGACGAGACCCGGTTGATGTCGAGGATGCCCGCCAGCACCTCACGGGGAATGGCCAGCACCACCGCCCCGCTGTCGGACGCGGTGGCGTCCGCCGAGCGCTCCTGGTTGTCGATCAGCGCCATCTCGCCGAAGTAGTCGCCGCGCTCGAGGAAGGCGAGGGCCTCCTCGCCGGCGCCGGGGATGAACTTGCTGATCATCACCCGTCCCTCCAGCAGCACGTACATCTCGTCGCCCGGCTCCCCTTCACGGAAGATCTGCTGGTGGGCGGCGAATTTCTTTTCCCGCGACAGCGAGGCGAGGAAGTTGATCTCCAGGCTAGACAGCTTCTGTTCCTGGAAGAGCTTGCGCTTCGAGGCGAGGTCGACGTGGAAGTCGTCGGCAACGGCCGGCGCGGGGGGTTCCTGGGCGCTGGCCGGCTTGCCCGATTCGGAGAAGAACCTCGTGAGCTGCTCGTTGGTCTGGCGCAGCTTGGCGGAGAGGCTCTTCCAGAACGCCCAGTAGAGGGCGACGCTGAACCGCTGGTCGTCCTCCATGGCGCCGGCGAGGGTCTCCCGATTGAACGTCACCAGCTCCGTGTCCGCGACCGCCAGGGCATCGCCCGAGCGCGAATTGCCGTCGACGAAGCTGGTCTCGCCGAACAGCTGCCCGGGCTTCAGGGTGGCGAGGGTGAAGAGGCCGTACGGCGTCTGGCGCTGGATGCGCACGCTGCCGCTGGCGATCAGATAGGCGTCCGCGGTCGGCTCGCCCTCGCGCAGGATGTGCGCGCCGGCGGCAACGCGCCGCTGCTCGACGGCGCTGCCGAGCTGGGTGAGCTGGGCCGCGGTGAAATGGGAGAGCAGCTCCCATCGCTGCAAGAGGAACTCGGTGCTCAAGATTCCTTCATTGTAGCCGACGATGCTGCGGCGAGAGCCTCCTCGGCGAGAGCCTCCTCGAGGAGGTCCAAGGCGCCGGTCAGCTGCGCGTCGGCGATCGAGAGCGGCGGCACGAGCTGCGCCACCTTGCCGTCGGGACCGCCGGCCAGGATGAGGACGCCGCGCCGGCGGGCAGCGGCCACCCAGGCGGCCGCCGCCTGCCGCGAGCGCAGCTCGATGCCCCAGAGCAGGCCGCGGCCGCGCACGTCGGCGACTGCCTGAAAACGCTCGGGCCAGCCGGCGAGGCGAGCGCCCAGGCCAGCCCCCAGCCGGGCAGCGCGCGCCGGCAGCCGCTCCTGCTCGAGCACGTCGAGCACCGCCATCGCCGCGGCGCAGGCCACCGGGTTGGCGAGGAAGGTCGAGGTGCGAAGGGCCTCGCCGCGCGTGCTCCACACCCGGAACAGAGGCCGCCTGGCCAGCACGGCGGCGATCGGCAGGCCGCCGCCGAGCGCCTTGCCGCAGCAGAGGAGGTCGGGCCGGACCCCCTCGCCCTCGACGGCGAAGAGCCAGCCCGTCCTGCCGAAGCCGGTGAAGATCTCGTCCGCGACGAGCAGCGCTCCCGCCTGCCGGCAGAGCCCGGCGACGGCGGCGAGCCAGCCAGGCGGAGGCGGCAGGACCCCTTCGCGTCCGACGATCGGTTCGACCAGCACGGCGCCGGGCTGGCCGCCCCCGGAGCCGGCGGCGAGCGCCGCGGCCAGCGCCGCGGGTGGGCAACCGAACGGCAGGCGCCGCGTGTGCGGGTGCAGGTAGGGCTTGAAGGGAGCGCGGAACTCCGGCCGCGAGGTGACGGCGAGAGCGCCCAGCGTCAGGCCGTGGTACGACGGCTCGAAGGCCACGATGCCCGGCCGGCCGGTGGCCGCCAGAGCGGTCTCGAGCGCGATCTCGACCGCTTCGGCGCCGGAGGCGGCGAAGAAGACCTGCGGGTCGTCCACCGGCGCCAGGCGGACGAGGCGGTCCGCGAGCGCCACCCGCAGCGGGTGTGCGTGCACGTCGCCCAGGCCGTGAAGAAGGAGGCCGGCCTGGCGGCGCACGGCGGCGATCACCCGCGGATGGCAGTGGCCCACGGCGGCGACTCCGAAGCCGGAGGTCAGATCGACGTAACGGTTGCCGTCGACGTCGAAGACGTTGGCGCCGCGCGCCGCCTCCCAGAGGATCGGCGGTTCGGCGGCCGGCGCCTCGTCGATGGTGTTGACGCCGGGTGCCTCGAGCCGCGCGAGCTCGAGCGCGAGGGCCCGCGCGCGGGGGCCGGGGGGAGGGTGGACGATCCTGGGGAGCTGGTCGCCGGCGCGGTCGCCGGCAGGGTCGCCGGCGCCCGAGGTCACATCTCCCGCCGCCCGGCCAGGGAGCGCCCGAGAGTCACTTCGTCGGTGTACTCGATGTCGCCGCCGACCGGCATGCCGAACGCAAGGCGGGTGACGCGGAGGCCGCGCGGCTTGAGCAGCCGCGCCAGATAAAGGGCCGTCGCTTCACCCTCGACGTTGGGATTGGTGGCGAGCAACACCTCGCCGACGCCTTCGAGGCGTAAGAAGAGGCCGGGGATCGCCAGGCGCTCCGGCCCGATCCCGCGGTGCGGCGAGAGGGCGCCGAGCAACACGTGATACAGGCCGTGATACTCGCCCGTCCGCTCGATCGGCTCGATGTTGAAGGCCTCCTCGACCACGCAGATCTGGCCGCGGTCGCGCTGCGCGTCGGAACAGAAGCGGCAGGGATCCACCGCGGTGATGGAGTTGCAGCGGGAGCAATGGAAGAGCTTCTCCTTCACCTCGACGATTGCCTGGGCTAGCGCCTGCGCCTCGGTCGCCGAGACCTTGAGGAGGTGGTGAGCAAGCCGGGAGGCGGTCTTGGGACCGATCCCCGGCAGGCGGGAGAGCTCGCCGACCAGGCGGGCGAGCGGATCGGCGGCAGGGCGCGAGTACAAGGCCGACACCAGGTCCAGCTCAGAACAGGCCGGGGAGCCCCGCGGCAAGGGCGCCCATCCGGCCCTGCATGGTCTCTTCGACCTTGCGGCCGGCCTCGTTGACGGCCGCCACGATGAGGTCTTCGAGCATCGAGGGGTCGTCCTTGTCCATCACCTCGGGATCGATCTTGACCGAGACCAGTTGCTTGTGGCCGCTCATCTTGACCGCCACCATGCCACCGCCGACGCTGGCCTCGACGACGGTCTCCGCCAGCTCGCGCTGCAGCCGTTCCTGCATCTGCTGCGCCTGTTTCATCAGTTTCTGCATGCTGCTCATCTCATTCCTCTCTCGAGCCACGATGCTCTTCGACGGCCTCGACCTTGCCTCCGAAGATATCCAGCAGGGTCTGGACCGCTGGATTCAGTGCGGCGGCCGATAGTTCGGCGGGTGGCGTGCCGGCGGGCTCCTCAGCAACGGCGTCGAGCCCGGGCGGCCGACCGGATTCCTGGCCGGGAGCATGGCCTTCGACGAAGTCCCAGCCGGCCCCGGAGCCCCAGGTCTTGGCCACCGCCGCGGTGATGGTCTCACGGTTGGCCGGCTGGCGCAGGCGCGAGCTCAGGTAGGCGTCTCCGGGCGGCAGCAGGATGAGCAGGCGCCCGGCCTCGAAGCGAAGGGCGGCCGCCTGTTCCAGGTGGGCCGCCAGCGGTTGCTTGCGGGCGCCGACCTCTTCGAGGAAACGCTGGACGGCGTCCGCAAGACGGTCCTTGCCGTTGCCCGGTGTCGCCTGGGGGGCCTGGGCTGCCCGACCGGCCGGGGTCGCCGCCGGGCCCGCTGCGCCGGCCGGGGTCGCCGCCGGGCCGGCCGGGGTCGCCTGGGTTGCCGGGACGGGCGCGGCCTGCGCCGCCGCTGTGGCCGGACTCGGCTGGGGTGTCGGAACTGGCGCGACAGGCGCCGCCGCTGCGGCCGGACTTGCCTGAGGCGCCGAGGGAGGGGCAGCAGGCGCGGCGGGCGCCGCCAGGGCGGCGGCGGCCGGAGCCGCCTGAACCGCCCGGGCTGCTGCGCCTGCCGCCGCCTGGGCTGGCCCCGCCGGCGGGCTCAGGGGCCTGGCGGGGCCGGGGTTCCCGGAGCTCGGCGCGGCGGTGCCCGTGCCGCCGGCGGGCGTTTGATGGTAGGCGCTCGCGGCGCCGCCGGCGAGCAGCTGCTCGATCCTGACGAGCTTCGGCAGCTCGGCGGCGCGCAGCCAGGCGATCTCCAGGGCCAGAGCGCCGGTCTCGGTGCGGCGCACGATGGGTTCGCTCGCCAGCAGCTGGTTGAGCAGCCGCAGCAGGTTCTCGTAGCCGCCGCGGCGCGCCAGCGCGGCCAGCGCCTGGGCCTCCTCGAGCGGCAGGTCCACCTGCGCCGGATCGCTGCCCAGCGCGAGATGAAGCGCGTCCCGGCAGTAGGCGAGGAACTGGCCAAAGACGTGGCGGGGGTCCCAGCCCTCCTCCTCGATATGGCGCACCTCGCGCCAGACGCCGCCGGCATCGCCATCGAGGATGGCTTCGAGCAGGCGCCGGAAGAGCGCGAGGTCGAGGCCGCCGAGCAAGCGGACGGCGGCCTCGTCGGAGACGGCGCCGGAACCGAAGGTGGCGAGCTGGTCGAGCAGCGCCACCGCGTCGCGGACGCTGCCCTCTCCGGCCCTCGCCACCAGCCGCAGCGCGCTGTCGCTGGCCTGGATGGACTCGGAGTCGCAGATCTGCCGCAGCAGCGCGGCCACCGCCGGCGCCGAGACGCGCCGGAACTGGAATTCCTGGCAGCGCGAAAGGATGGTGGCAGGGACCGCTTCGATCTCGGTGGTCGCGAAGATGAACACCAGGTAAGGCGGCGGCTCTTCGACGATCTTCAGCAGGGCGTCGAAGGCCTGCCGCGAGAGGCGGTGGACCTCGTCGAGCACCACGACTTTGTAACGATCTCGCGCGGGCCCGTAGCGCAGGCTCTCGGTCAGCTCGCGGACCTGCTCGACCTTGGAGTAGGTCGCGGCGTCGACCTCGAGCACGTCGAGGTCGGAGCCGCGGGCGATCTCAATGCACGGCGGGCACTGGTTGCAGGGATCGGCAGCCGGACCGCGCTCGCAGTTGAGCGCCTTGGCGAGCACGCGGGCAGCGGTGGTCTTGCCCACGCCGCGAATCCCCGAGAAGAGATAGGCGTGAGCGATACGCCCTTCGGTGAGGGCGTTGCGCAGCGCGGTCACGATCGGCTCTTGACCGACGAGACTGGAGAAGTTCTGGGGGCGCCACTTGCGGGCTAGGACCTGATAGGCCATGGCAACGAGGACAGTGGCCTACGAAGGGTTCCGGTGGATCTGCGGCACTCGACCGGCATACCTTATCGCTGCTCCCTTCCGGGCCTGACGAGGTTCGGAAGCCGCCGATGCACAGGACCCGAACCCTTCGTGGGCCACTGTCCAGGCAAACCATCGTACGTCGTGAGGTCGGGGATGTAAAGGCGAAAACGGTCCCTCCCTGCTGCGATCGACGCGATCGACGCGATCGACGCGACCGACGCGATCGATGCGTCCGACGCGATCGCGAGGACCCTTCAATCACCGGCGACAGCTCCCCGGCCTGCCGACGCTGCGGCTGGCGCTCGCGCTCAGCCGCCGGAGGGAAGGCTGCCCTCAGCACCTGCACCCGCACTCGCAGGTGGCCACGTCCAAGCAGATCGGCAGGCAGCCCCAGGGACAGTCGGTGCATTGGTCTTCGCAGTCGTCGTAGGTGCAGGTCTGGAGCTGCCTGTGGCGTGGCAGCAGCAGGAGGCGTCCCGCCGGTCCTGATCGGGGGTCCGCGCCGGCAAGGGAGAGGCAGATCTTCGACGCGGGAGCCGGAGTCACGGCCGGAACCGGGGCCCAGATCGGCGCCGCGGTCGGAGCCGAAGCCGCGGTCGGAGTCGGCGCCGCGGTCGGAGTCGGCGCCGCGGTCGGAGTCGGAGCCGGCGTGGGCTGCGCTACCGGCGCCGCCTGTGCCGCTGCCGTCACTGCGCTCGGCGCTGGCATGGGCTCGGCCCCGAGCGCCCGCGCCGGCGCCAGCAGCGCAACGGCCAGACCTGCCAGCACGCAGGTGAACGAGCCGAGACAATACATTCTCGCCTTCATGGACTTCCTCCCTTGAACTGAACCGGGCTCCAGACCATCTGGTGCCGGTTGTCTCTCAATAAATACAGTGCCTGAGTAGATGCACGACGAGCAGTACGCCCCGCGACTATGTTCGCCGCGCTCGGTGGCCGTCGTGGCCGTCGTGGCCGTCGGGGGCGTCGGGGCCATCGGGGGCGTTTGCCGGGGTGGCGGGCATCGAGTAAGATACGCGTTCCTCCGCGAGGGCGGCAGGTGCGGGCGTGGACGATCAGTACTGGATGAAGCAGGCGCTCGCGGAGGCGCGGCGCGCCGCGGATCTGGGCGAGGTCCCGATCGGAGCGGTGGTGGTGCGGGACGGGGAGGTCGTCGGCCGCGGGCACAATCGCCGGGAGGTCGACGGCGACCCGCTGGCCCATGCCGAGCTGCTGGCGTTGCGCGAGGCGGCTCTTCGGGTGGGGGGGTGGCGGCTTTCCGGATGCACCATGGTGGTGACCTTGGAGCCGTGCCCCATGTGCGCCGGCGCCCTGGTCGCCAGCAGGATCGATCGGTTGGTTTACGGCGCCGCGGACCCGAAGGCCGGGTACTGCGGTTCCCTGGGCAACCTGGTGCAGGATGCGCGGCTCAACCATCGGTTGGAGGTGAGCTCCGGAGTCCTAGCGGAAGAAAGCGCCGTGCTGCTGCGCGGCTTCTTCTCCTCCCTGCGATAGCGGCTCCCCGGCCCTTGATTCGAGGTCAAGATCGACGAGCCGGCGCACGCGGGCGGCCAGCAAGGCGGCCGGGCGTCGGCGTTCTTTGCCAGCAGCCGGGAGAGGTGTCCGAGTGGCTTAAGGAGCACGCTTGGAAAGCGTGTGTAGGGGAAACTCTACCGTGGGTTCGAATCCCACCCTCTCCGCCATCCGTGAGCTGCTTCGAGGAGAGGTGCCAGAGCGGTCGAATGGGGCGGTCTCGAAAACCGTTGACCGGGCAACCGGTCCGTGGGTTCGAATCCCACCCTCTCCGCCAAACGCTCACGGACTGCGGTGGCTGGGCGGGCTGGATCAGGCTCGCCGGCGACGCCGGTTCCGCAGGCGCCGGGGCGCGCAGGGGGTCGGGTGGCGGCGGGCGCCAGGCATTGACGGTGGCGCCGCGGGTGGTCTAAGTTACTGGTTTCGCTCGGAGCTCGGGGAGCAGCCCTGTTCCAGTCCTCCGGCTCTACCCTTGATTGATGCCAGAAGGCGGTTAACCAAGTGAAACGCACCTATCAACCGAACAACCGTCGCCGCAAGCGGACCCATGGCTTTCTGGTGCGTATGCGTACCCGCCATGGCCGAGCCGTCTTGTCGCGCCGGCGTAGGAAGGGACGCACGCGCCTGAGCGTGTGATGCGCGGCCATCCTGGCGCGCCCGGATCGGAGAGCAAGGAGCCGGCGGCGACGCCCTCTGCCGCGCCCGCGGCCGGCGCTGAGGGCCAAGCATCTCCCCGCGAGCATCCACGGCCGGGGGGCGAAGGGCTGGCGGCGCATGAGCGGCTGTTGCGGCGGGCGGACTATCTCAGATGTTACAGGACCGGGCGCCGGCGCCAGGGTGCGCTGGTGGCCCTATATCTGGTCAAGAACCAGCTCGGTCACCCGAGGATAGGGATCACCACGAGCCGCAAGGTAGGCAATTCGGTGGTTCGCCACCGCCTGAAGCGCTGGATCAAGGAGACCTATCGCCGCTGGCCCGGCCGGGGCAGCCTGGCGCCGCTCGACCTGGTGGCACACCTGAAACCCGAGGCGAGGAGCGCCAGCTTTGGCGACGTCCGGCGGGACCTCCTGGGCCTGCTGCAGGAACTTGCCGGCCGGCGGGAGCGCGAGACACGGATGGGGACACAGAGATGACGCGCTCGGCCTGGTGGACGCGGTCGCCGCGGCCGACACAGGGGGCCGGGCGCACACCGCCGGCCGGAGAGACCGGCGGAGCTCGCAGGACCTTCTGGACCCGCTGGCTGGTGGCGTTGCTTGCAGCCTACAAGCGCTGGCTCTCGCCGCTGCTTCCCCGGTCCTGCCGCTTCTCGCCGACCTGCTCGGAGTATGCGCAGCTCGCCTTGCTCAAGTATGGCTTCTGGCGCGGCTCCGCACTCGGCGCCGGACGCATCCTCCGGTGTCACCCATTACACCCCGGGGGTATCGACTTACCATGAGCTTCCAGCCAGATCTCGGTTACCGCCGGCGAGCCCGAGCCTCCCGATCCCCGGTACTTCCCCTCCTCTTCCGTCGGCGCCCCGCAAATGTGCACCGTGGAGCGTCCGTCGCAGGGCGCCGACACTTCCTACGGGTCGCTGCGCGAGCGCTTCGTTCCGAGAAGGATTCAGCCGACCGTGGATAATCGCCGCGTAATCCTCTTCATCCTGCTGTCGATCGCGGTGATGGCGATGTGGCAGTACCTCTTCCCGCCGCCGGTGCGCCGGCTGCCCGCGCCGCCGGCCCCCGAGGCCGCTTCCGGCGAGGCGCCGGCCCGGCCTGCCGCCGGCGGTGGACCTGCCGCGGGCGGACCCGGTGCGGGCGGACCCGGTGCGGGCGGACCGGCGGGGGCACCGTCGGCGGGCGGACCTGGTGCGGGTGGGCCGGCCGGCACCGCCGCGCCCTCCGTGCTGCCGGTGGAGACCGGGCCGCCGATCGCCGCGGCGCGGGAAGAGCGGGTCGTGCTCAACGGCGTCCAGACGCATGCGGTGCTCACCAACCGCGGGGCGCAGCTGCTCTCCTTGCAGATCGAGCTGCCGGGCACCGGCAGCGTCGAGCTGGTGCGCAAGCGGACGCGGCCCCCTTTCCCATTCGCCCTGGTCGACAAGCAGGTGCGGCCCCTGCCGGTGAACGACGAGCTCTTCGCCGTCGAGCGTGGTCCGGACGGCCGGTCGGCGACCTTCCGCTACCGCGGGCCCGCCGCCAGCGTCGAAAAGACCTTCCGGTTCGACGAGCGCGGTCTGCTCGCCGTCGAGGTCAAGGCGGCGGGGAGCTGGGCGCTGCTGCTGGGCCCCGGGATCGGCAATCCCTCGGCGGCCGAGCTGGACAGCCGTTACGGGCTGCGCGGCGCGGTGGTCAAGACCGGCGAGGACGTCAAGGTGCTGAGCCCGAAGAGCGACAGCGACGTCGTGAGCTATCCGGGGCGCGCGCTGAGCTGGGTGGGGCTGGAAGACACCTTCTTCGCCGCGATCGCGGTGCCACAGGGAGGCACCGTGGCGCGGGTGGTCCTGCTGCCCATGCTGGTCGAGCCCCAGCCCGATGGCGCGCGCTTCGTGCCGGCGCCGGCCAAGGATGCGATGAGCAGCGAGCAGAAGGACCTCAGCCGCGAGTTCGCTCTGCTCCTCGATCCCGCCGCCGGCCGGCTGTCGCTCGAGTGCTATCTGGGAGCGAAGAGTTACGAGCGGCTCAAGGCGCTGCCCTACGGCCTCGAGGAGACCGTGAGCCTGGGATGGCTCAGCCCGGTGGTGCGGCCGCTGCTCGCCGGCCTGCACTGGATCTATGACCACGTCGTGCCGAATTATGGGTGGGCCATCATCCTGATGACGGTGTTGATCAAGGTGCTGCTGCTGCCGCTCACCCATCACAGCACGATGTCGATGCGCAAGATGCAGGTTCTGAACCCGAGGATGCAAGCTATCCGCGAGCGCTACCGGCCGAAGCTCAAGGACAAGCAGGGCCGGCCGAACCTCGAGATGCAGCGCAAGATGAACGAAGAGGTCATGGCGCTGTACAAGTCCGAGGGCGTCAACCCGGCCGGCGGCTGCCTGCCGCTGCTGATACAGATGCCGATCCTCTATGCCTTCTATCGCCTCCTCAGCACCTCGGTCGAGCTGCGCCACGCGCCGTGGATCTGGTGGATTCATGACCTCTCGGCGGCGGACCCGCACATCGTGCTGCCGTTGATCATGGGTGCGACGCAGTTCCTGCAGGTGAAGTTCGCACCCCAGTCCGGCGATCCCGCGCAGCGGCGGCTCTTCCTGCTGATGCCCCTGTTCATGCTGATCTTCTTCCTGTCGGCGCCCAGCGGCCTGGTGCTGTACTGGCTCACCAACAACGTCTTGACCATCGTCCAGCAGGCGGTTTACAACCGCTCCTGGAAGCTGGAAGGCTCCAAATGAGCGCAATGATCTCGGGAGGCGAACCAGAAGCTGACATGAGCGAGTCGAAGAGGCGGTTCTTCTCGGGCGACACACTGCAGCAAGCCCTGGTGCAGGCGGCCAACCACTACCACCTGCAGCCGGAGGAGATCGGGTATCACCAGATCGAGAAGCGCCACGGCTTCACCAAGGTGCGCCGCAAGGTGGTCATCGAGGTGGATCCCGCGGCGCCGCGGCGCGAGCCCGGCGCGGCACCGCCGCCGGAGGCGGCCGTGCGGACGGCGCCGCCCGCTTCGCCGGCATCGCGCAACGTGCCGGCCGGTCCGCCTGCGCGGTCCGCTGCGGGTTCGCCGGAGCGCCAGCCGGGCGCGGGGCCGCCGCCACGACGGCGGCCGGAGCGGCCGGAGACCCAGCCGGCGCCAAGTCCCGCGGGATCGGCGGGCCCCCCCATGCCGGAGGGCAACGTGGCGGCGCCGCACTCGCGGCGAGGAGGTCCGGGGGAGCACCGCGGCCGGCCGCGGCGGCCATCGGGCGCCTATCCGCGCGAGCGCCGGCATGGTGAGGTAGGGATGTCGGGGCTGGCTGGAGCGGGCGCCGGCATGGCCGGCGAGGATCTCGTGTCGCTGCCGGAGCAGCCGCGCAACATCGGCGAGCGCTATCCCTTGGCGGAGGGTCCCCAGGCCGAGGCGGCGGCCAAGGGCGTGGAGTTGTTGCTCCGGATCGCGGGCCTCAGCCTGACGCCGCGCATCTACCGCGGAGAGGAGCGGTTGGAGGTCGACCTGGTGGGGTCGGATGCGGACTGGTGCTTTGCCGACGACGGCGAGCTGCTGATGGCGATCGAGCACCTGTTGCCGCGCATCATCCGCAGCCTCTCGGGCGAGGCGGTGCTCTGCCGGGTGGACTGCGACAACTTCCACGAGATCCGCGAGGAGAGACTGCGCAGCCTGGCGCAGAAGGTCGCGGACGAGGTCCGCCAGCGGGGCAGGCCGCGAACCCTGGTGCCGATGAACCCGGCAGACCGGCGAATCATCCACGTGACGCTGGCCGACGACCCCGCGGTGGTCACCGAGAGCGAGGGGGAAGGCTACTTCAAGCGCATCACCGTGCGCCCGGCGTAGGCGGAACCCGGGTCTCCAGAAGGCGAGGGGTCCAGGGGCTCCCGCTCAGCTTCAGTCAACGGCCGGGTGGACGGCGAGACCCCTGGACCGCGACGCAGGGGGCTCCGTGGGGATCGTGCCGAGGACAGAGGGTTCCTGCCTCGCCCCCTTGAGTCGCGCTCCGGGGGGTCTCGCCGCACACCCTCCATCCTGCCCTACGAAGTTCCCTGCCCCAGCCCGTCACCTGGGCCACTTCCACTTGGACTCTTGTTTCGCCGTTCCCGCAGGTAGCGTAAATGAGGCGTATCATTGCTCATCCCGGACAAAGCTGACTAGGCCAGCTGGTACTTGCGCTTCATCTCCTGGTACCGCTCATAGGTCTTCGCGTCCAGGCCCGGGCTGAGGTAGCGATCCAGGAGCGGCACGAGGGTCTC
>DASZHY010000404.1:0-6321 GCA_035949675.1 Thermoanaerobaculia bacterium | reverse complement strand
CGCAACAGCCAACTCTTTAACACGAAAGGACGTGTCTATGAAGAGAGCTTTGGCAGCACTGTTCATTGCCTCTCTCGCGCCGGCGCTCGCGGCCCAAGTCGACTCGGGTTCCGTTCGCCACTACTTCCGTCCGAACAGTGCCGGCGGTCCCGGCGCCTCGGTCGAGGCCGCGGTGGAGCCCCAGATCTTCGGCGGCAGCAACCTCCAGTATCACGGCGGCCCGGTGATCATTTCCGCCAAAGTGGTATTCATCTTCTGGGGGCCGAACTTCCAGAACCCGTCCTCGCCCGATTATCAGTATGCCCAGACCCTGATCGCCTTCCGCAATCAGTTCGGAACGACCCCCGAGTTCAACGTCATCACCCAGTATTACCAGAACCCTGGCCAGCAGCACATCCAGCTGACCAACCTCGGCTCCGGCACGGCCGACTGGTTCGACACTTCGACGCCGCCGACCAACGTCACCGACGCCATCGTCCAGGGCGAGGTCAACGCGTACCTGGGAAGCCATTCCTTCGACAACAGCACCATCTACGAGGTCGTCATCCCGAGCAGCTCGTACTCCTCGGACGGCAGCGCTACCTCGTGCGGTGGCCCAAACCTCACCTACTGCGCCTATCACGGCTTCTTCAACAGCGGCAGCAATGCGGTGAAATACTCGATCGAGCCCTACCCGAGCTGCAGCGGCTGTCAGGTTTCGGGATGGACGGCGGTGCAGAACCAAGAACACTTCGTCTGCCACGAGACCCGCGAGGCCGTGACCGACGAGCAGTTGAACGCCTGGTACGACGGCTTTGGCAACGAGGCCGACGACAAGTGCGCCTGGTCGCCCGCGCCGTTCATCGGCACCGGTGGCTACTCCTACCAGTACGAGTGGTCGAACGCCGCGAGGAGATGCGTCAAGACCAGATAGAGGCCAGCAGGCAGACCGTTCGCAAGAGAACCCCGGCTCCGGCCGGGGTTGCTTCGCGTCAGTGCCCGCGGCCGCCGCCGATGCGGCGACGACCCGTGCCCAATTGCATCGCTGAATTAGACGGCGATCAACGGCGAAGCTGCAACAGGTCGTCCAGAGCACGACCGCGATGCGTTCGTGGTCGCGATTACCGGCATCCTGCATTCGCCGCGCTGAGGCGGGGATTCAGCAGGCCGTCGCGGCGGCGGCAATTTCCTTGATCACACCGTCGAGCAGATCCCAGTAGGCGCCGAGCGCCGCCTGACCGGCGGCGATGACCTCGTGGTCGCAGGCACCAGCTTCGAGGTAGAGCGCGAGCGCCCGCCGCTCACCTGCGCCGTGGCGCTGGTCCGCCTCGGCGTGGACGGTGAAATATGCGAGGGCTTCCACATCGGTGATGCCGTAGTGCTCGCGCAGCCCCGCCATCTTCTGGCGGGACACCTCGGGCTGCTGGCTCTCATAGGCGTAGAGGGCGGCCAGCGCCGTGGTGGTGGCGCCACCACAGAGGCGGCGGAACTGGCTCACCGTCCGGCGCGCAGCATCGGCCGGCGTGGCGGCACGCACAGCTGCCGGGTCGGCGCCGACGGCCGCCGCGAACCGGAGCCAGAGCTCGGCATGCGGCTGCGGCTCCGTCCTCTCCTCGCGCAGGTTCTCCAACAGCTCGGCACGTACCATGGGCTGCTCCGCTCGCTCGGCGGCGACCTCCAGGTACTCGGGGAAAGCGGCCACGTGCGGGAAGTAGACCCGCGCATAGGTCGCCAAGTCCTGGCGCGTCAAGGTGCCAGCGTTCCAGCAGCGATAGAACGGGTGACCGAGAATCGAGGCCGCCGCGATACGCGCGTCGAGCTCGTCGAGAACAGCCTTTGAGGTCCTTTCCGCCATGCTCCCTCCGTTCGAGATCCTACCAAGGCGGGCAGATCATACTCCGGAGAGTCCAGGTCACTGATTCTATGGCGTATCAGCATTTCCGTGCTACACTCCCCCCTGCAAACAAGGTGAGGCCGCGTTCGCCGCGCCGCTCGGTCTGGCGGCGCCGCGAACCGCTCCGGGAGGGCTTTCCCATGAGGAAGAGCTGGAGCGCATGCCCAGTGCGCAGCAGGTCTCTGCGTGTGCTGCTGGTCCTTGTCGCGACCCTGCTCGCCAACCGGCAGCCGGCCTGGTGCCAGGGAGGACTCCAGTGGACGCCCATCGGTCCCGGAGGCGGAACGACGTACGGCCTTGCCACCGCACCCGGACAGCCCGGCACGCTGTTCGCCGGCATGGACGGCACGGGCTTATGGAGGACCCGGGACGGCGGCGCCAGCTGGCACCCGGCGCTCTTGCAGTCGAGCTTGACCTACTCCGTCGCCGCCACCGCAGCCGACCCACCCGCGGTCTACGCGGGCGGGCTCGCAGGCGTCTGGCGCAGCCTGGATGGCGGCGTGAGCTGGAAGCTGGCCACGACGCAGTCCGCCGTCTTCCATATCGTCATCGCGCCGTCGCAGCCGCAGGTGCTGTACGCGATTGGCGCGCCGATCTTCGACGAGGCCGCCTTCCCCATCTACCGCAGCGCGGATGGCGGAGTGACCTGGACCTTCAGCGAGGAGTTCGAAGTCCGCGGCCTGGCCGTCGATCCGGCGGACGCGAATCTCCTCTACGCCGGCGGCACCTTCTCCACCAAGGGCTTGACTCCCGATCATGGTGTTTTCGCGCGCAGCACGGACGGCGGTCAGACGTGGGCGCCGCTGGGATCCGATTTCTTCTCCAGCCGGTGGCAGGTCAGCAGCATCGTCCTGCAACCGGGGAACGCGGCGACCATCTACGCCTGCGTGAAGGGAGACCCGAGCAACAGCGGCGTCGTCAAGAGCGTCGACCGGGGCGCGACCTGGACCACCGTCCTGCCGTTTCCCATCGAGTCCTGCGCCCTGGCAGCGGACCCGGCGGCGCCCGGCACCCTGTATGCGGGTCTCGAGGCGAACTCCGGCGCCGACAGCATCTGGAAAACCACCGACGGCGGCGCCACCTGGACCGAGGTGGCCGTCCTCGCCGATCCGATCTTGTCATTCGCCGTGGATGGCGCAGCGCCGGGACGGGTGTATGCGGGCACGGCGAACGAGGCGGTCGTGGTCAGCCAGGATGGCGGCGCGCACTGGACCTCGACGTCGGCGCACCTGCCGGCGACGTTCGTGCAGGCGGTTGCGGTCGGCTCGACCAGGCCGGGCGAGATCTACGCCGGCATCCAGGACGACGTCATGAAGTCGACCGACGGCGGCGCGAGCTGGGCGCCGACCGCGGCTTCGCTCTTCGCGCTGAGCGGGACTACGCTCACGAAGCTCGTTACGAACCCGGGCACCGACGGACTGCTCTACGCCCTGACCTATGCGGGTCTCTATCGCACTTCGGACGGGGGCCGGCGCTGGCAACCGGTGACGGGGGGCCTCACGGGGGTCGTCGACGTCGCGGTCGATCCGGCCAACCCGTCGCGAATCTACGCCGCGGGGGGCGGCAACGACTTCGTGGCGATCAGCGACGATGGCGGCGCGACCTGGGCCGCTCCCCGGCAGCCGCCGGTTCTCGATACGTTCCCCGGCGATCCCGGCTTCGTGCCACGGCTGGTCACCGTGGCGATCGATCCCGCGGACCCCGCGCGCCTCTACGCCGCGGGTGCCGCGGGCAGCGCCGGCAACCGTGTCTGGACCAGTCACGACCGCGGCCAAACCTGGACCCGGTCGACTCCGCCCGGCGACGAGGATGTGACGTTGCTGCGCATCGATCCCCGGCCGCCGGGAGCGCTGTTCGCCGTCGTCGGCGGGGTGGCGCGCGGGCTGTACCGGAGCCTCGATCACGGCCAGACCTGGACCGCGGCCGATCCCGGCTTCACTCCCAACCTCCAGGCGGTGGACCTCCTGATCGACCCACAGACCTCCGCCCTCTACCTGGCGACTCCTGACGGGGTCTACGCGTCGACGGACGCGGGCGCCAGCTGGACGCCCGAAAACGCCGGCCTCAGCGCGCTCTCGATCACCGCGATGGCCCTCGATCCTTTCCAGCCCGGCAAGCTCTACGCGGCGACCCGGGGCGGCGGCGTTCTTGCCGCGCCAGGGCTCTGCGTACCTGGGCCGCAGAGTCTCTGCCTGGGCGGCGGGCGATTCCGCGCCACCATGAGCTGGCAGGCGCCGGCGCTGGGTGCCGGGACCCACGCGGCGATGGCGACCGCGATCTCGGCCGACACCGGCACCTTCTGGTTCCGCGACCCCAACAGCATCGAGCTGGTGGTGAAGCTCATCGACGGGCGCGCGGTCAACGGCTATTTCTGGGTCTTTTCCGGCGCCCTGACCGAGAACGCCTACACGCTGACCATCGTCGATCTGGTCACCGGCGCGAGGCGGGACTACCAGAATGCGGCCGGCGAGCTGACCAGCCGCGCCGACACCGCGGCATTCGCCGACGGGCTCGAGGCGAAAGCCGGCGGCGCCAGGGAGCGGTTGTGGCAGGGTCCCCGGGCGGCCGCGCATGACGCGGCGCGAGCTGCCTCGGGGTGTGCGCCTGGCGCTGCTGCGCTTTGCCTCACCGGCTCGCGCTTCCGTGTCAAGGTATCGTGGAAGGATCGCAGCGGCGCCGGCGGCACGGGGCAGGCGTTGCCGTTGACCGCAGAGGCGGGTGCCTTCTGGTTCTTCACCCTCGGCGACCTGGACCTGGCGATCAAGATCCTGGACGCCCGCGCCATCAACGGCCATTTCTGGATGATCTATGGCTCGCTGTCCGACCTCGAGTTCACGGTCACCGTCACCGACACCGTGACCGGAGCGACGCGGGCCTACACCAACCCGGCCGGGCGGCTGGCGAGCCGCGCCGACACTGCCGCATTCTGATCTCGGCGCCGCACCAGTCACTCAGGCCGTCAAGGTTGGGTTGGGGTCGTGATTTTCGCCAAGCGCCTGCGCGAAGGAGTCCGCCGAGGGGACATCACGCTCAGTGTCCGAATCTGGCAGCGCCCCCACGTCAAGGTCGGCGGCCGCTACCGCATGGAGGAAGGCGAGATCGAAGTGCAGTCCATCGCAGCGATCGACTTCGCCGATATCACGCCAGAGCTGGCGAGGCGCACCGGCTTCGAGGGTGTCATCGACCTCCTGAAGACGGCCAAGCACGGCAAGGGCGAAAACGTCTATCTGATCCGCTTCCGCTACCTGCCTCCGAGCCATGGTCTTCGCGACAGGCTGGGCGACGACCAGCCTCCAAACGCAGCGCGCACAGAGGTTGACTGAACTGTAGACTTCAACGGACGATCGTCACCGTGCCTCTATCCCCTGGTGGTCGTCGCCCGGGGCATGGGTAGCAGGCAGAGCGAGCTCCTCAGCATGCGCTGGCGCGACGTCGACAGGGCGGCGAGGGGCGGCGGAGATCAGCGGATCATGAACTACAGAGCCTCAGTCCTGTGTGCGGTCGTCCTGGCGCTCGCGGCCCCGAGCGCGGCGGTAGCGGCGAAGGTCACCAAGGAATCGTTGGTTTCCGGCGGCCGGAACCGCGTCTACTATCTAGCCGTTCCGAAGCGTCTCGATCCCGGCAAGCCGGTCCCTCTCGTGATCTTGCTTCACGGATCGGGGCGTGACGGCTCGTCGTTGGCGGAGAAGTGGGCGAAGCTCGCGGAGGAGGACGGCTTCATCGCTGTCGGGCCTGATGCCTCAAACACGGCCTACTGGAAGGCGCCGGAAGATGGCCCCGGGTTCCTCCGCGACCTGGAAGAGAACCTGCGGTCGAGGTACCCGATCGACTCTCGACGGGTCTTTCTCTTCGGGCACTCGGCGGGGGCGGGATTCGCGCTCCAGATGGGTCTGCTCGAATCCCGGTATTTTGCAGCGGTGGCGATTCACGCCAGCACCTTCAACAAGGGCGAAGAGACGTGGCTCCTGGCGCAGGCGAAGCGCAAGATCCCGTTCCACATCGCTGTCGGCGACCGCGACGAAGGTCTGCCGCTTCCCGTAGTCCGCGCGAGCCGCGACACCCTCAGGGCCGGAGGGTTCCCGGTAGAGTTGGTAGAAATGGCCAACCACGACCATCGGTACGACGATCTGGCGCCGAAGATCAACCGCGCGGCCTGGACTTTCTTGGTCGCCCACCCGCTAGCCGAAGACCCGGTCTACGAAGAGGTCAACCTGCAGTAGGCATTTTACTGGAGGAGCCACGATGACGCGGAGAGTGATTGCACTGAGCGCCTGCGCACTCGCAACGGCGACGATGGTGATCGCGCAGGGCGGCCGGCCGGCAAGCCCGGCGGGCACGGCGGCCGCGCAGGTCGGCGGCAAGTACGAGAAGCAGGCCGGCATCGTCGACCCGGTGTACACGGGCGGCAAATGGATCGAGATCACCTGCGGCCGTCCGATCAAGCGCGG
>DASZHY010000403.1:0-3016 GCA_035949675.1 Thermoanaerobaculia bacterium | reverse complement strand
GGCCTGCCGCTGCTCACCGACGTCCACGAGCCCGGCCAGTGCGAGGCGGCGGCGGCGGTCTGCGACGTGCTGCAGATCCCCGCCTTCCTCTGCCGCCAGACCGACCTGGTGCTGGCCGCCGCCGCCACCGGCCGCGCCGTGAACATCAAGAAGGGGCAGTTCATGGCGCCCGACGACATGCGCAAGCTGGTCGACAAGGCGCGCGCCGGCGGCAACCGGCGGGTGACCGTGACCGAGCGCGGCAGCTCCTTCGGCTACCATGACCTGGTCGTCGACATGCGCAGCTTCGCGCAGCTCCACGACGACGGCATCGCCGTGATCTACGACGTCACCCATTCGCTGCAGCGCCCCGGCGGCGGCCCCGCCAACCCGCAGAGCGCGGAGAGCGGCGGCGAGCGCCGCTACGCCCTGCCGCTGGCCCTGGCCGCCGTCGCCGCCGGCGCCGACGGCCTGTTCCTCGAGGTCCATCCCGATCCGCCGCGGGCGCTCTCCGACCGTGCGGTCCAGCTCACGCCCGCCGCGGCCGAGACGCTGCTGCGCGCCGCGGCGGCGCTGCGCCAGGCGCTGCTGGCGGTGCGGGAGGAGGTCCCGGCGTGACCGTCCCCAGCGCCCCCAAGCCACGCTTGCGTCGCCGCCCGCACCGCCCCAGGCTGCCGGGATCGCTGCTGCCACCCAACCCCGCCGGTGGGGCCACGGCGCGGGCAACGGCGGAACCTGCCGGCCCTGCCAAGCCCACCAGCCCTGATAGGTCCGCGGCAGACCCCGCCAGGACTGCCAGCCGTGCCAGGGCGTCCCGCACGCCGCGGCAGGTGGCGGTCGAGGTGCTGGAGACCGAGGCGGCGGCCATCCGCGGCCTGCTGACGCAGCTCGACGACGCGTTCGACCAGGCCGTGTCCCTGCTGTCTCGGCTCTCCGGCCGCGTGGTCTGCACCGGCATGGGCAAGAGCGGCCTGATCATGAAGAAGGTGGCCGCCACCCTCTCGTCGACTGGCACGCCGGCGCTCTTCCTCCATCCCGCCGAAGCGGTGCACGGCGACCTCGGCATGATCGTCGCGGGCGACGTGGTGCTGGCCGCCTCCGCCTCGGGCACCACCGAAGAGCTGCTGCTGCTGGTGGCAACCGTCAAGCGCCTCGGCGTGCCGTTGCTGGCGATGACCGGCAGCCCGGCCTCGCCGCTGGCGCGGCACGCCGACCTGCACCTGTCAGTGGCGATCGACCGCGAGGCCTGCCCGCTGAACCTCGCGCCCACCGCCTCGACCACCGCCATGCTGGCGCTCGGCGACGCGCTCGCCATGGCCCTCTCCGAGGCCCGCGGCTTCACCCGCGAGGACTTCGCGCTGCTGCATCCGGCGGGCCACCTCGGCAAGCGCCTGCTCAAGGTCGAGCAGCTGATGCACGAGGGCCCCGACCTGCCGCAGGTGGCGACGGACACGTCGATGCACGACGCGATCTACGAGATGTCGAAAAAGAAGCTCGGCATCACCGCCGTCACCCGTTCCGCCACCGACCTGCGCCTGGCCGGGTGCATCTCGGACGGCGACCTGCGGCGCCTGCTGGCCGAGGACGAGGGCCTGCTGCGGCGCACCGCCGGCGAGTGCATGAACCCGCATCCGCGCACCATCGCCGGCCGCGAGCTCGCCGCCGCGGCGCTGAAGATGATGGAGGACCACCGCATCACCTCCCTGTTCATCTGCGACGACGGCGGGCGGCTGACCGGCATCGTCCACCTCCACGACCTCTGGGGCCTGGAGTTGTTTTGAGCGGCGCCGGCGCCGGCGCCGCCCTGTCCGCCGCGGCCCTCGCGGAGCGCGCCGCCGGTCTCGCCTGGCTGCTCTTCGACGTCGACGGCGTGCTCACCGACGGCCGCCTGGTCTACGGCGCCGACGGCGAGCAGTGGAAGGTCTTCGACGTGCGCGACGGGCAGGGCCTCCAGCTGGCGCAGCGCGACGGGCTCAAGGTCGGCCTGCTGTCGGGGCGCGAGAGCCGCGCGCTCGAGGCGCGGGCGCTCGAGATCGGCGTCGACGCGCTGGTCATGAACCGCGCCGACAAGGCAGCCGCCTTCGGCGAGTTCCTGGGCGCCCACGCGACCACCGCCGGCCGCGTCGCCTACATGGGCGACGATCTCGTGGACCTGCCGGTGCTGCTCGCCTGCGGGCTCTCGTTCGCCCCCGCCGACGCCGTTCCAGAGGTCGGCAGCCGCGTGCACCACGTCCTGTCCCGGCCGGGCGGCCGCGGCGCCGTCCGCGAGATGGTCGAGGTCGTGCTGCGCGCCCGCGGCGCCTGGGACCGCGTGATCGCCGGCTACCTGCGGCCCGCCCCGGGCTCGTAACCCGCCCGTGGTATTTTTGCCGGCGCCGAGCCGGCGAGCGTAGGGTCCGTCCTACCCGGCGGCGATCGGCCATTTCATCTACCGACCAGGAAGGAGACCATGAACCGAAGACCCCTGCGCTACCCGTACGTGGCGGCCTGCGCCGCCGCCTGCCTGCTGACGCTGCTGGCCCTCGCGGGATGCCATAAGAAGCAGCCCCTGGGCAGGCCCTGGGTGCATCTCGACCTGACGAAGGAGCGGCCTTTCGTCGAGGCGACGCCGCCCGGCGTCAACGAGGACCAGGTGTTCACCCAGCGTGTCGCCCAGCTCGGCGCCGCCGAGGTGCGCGACATGAGCAAGGTGCCGCCGGCCCAGCAGCAGCAGTTCCCGAAGAGCTCCCCCGGCGAGATCCGGGTGGTCGAGCAGACCACCTTCTCGCGCCTCAAGTGGCGGGTCCACGTCGACGACGGCAGCTACGTTTCCTTCATCCCGCTCGGCTACGAGAAGCCCTGCCCTTGCAAGTTCCGCTTCGGCGTCCGCGACGAGCCGGGCCACGTGAAGGTGCTCTACGAGCTCGAGGCCAAGCCGCTCTCCGGCGCGGCGCCGAAGGCGGTCGAGATCGACCTCTCGGAGTACGCCGACAAGGACATCGACCTGCTGTTCCAGGTCGACGGCCCGGGGGCCCCGGCGCCCGGCCAGCTGCCGCCT
>DASZHY010000402.1:0-4469 GCA_035949675.1 Thermoanaerobaculia bacterium | reverse complement strand
CCCGGCTTCTTGATCCGCGATCACGGCCTCACCGTCTGGGGACCCGATTGGCGAGCGGCTCTCAACCACCTCGAGCTGTTCGATTTCATCTTCCAGTGCCTGCTCGCGGCGCGCGGCGCCGGACTCGGCTGGTGAGGCGGCCCGCGGCGCGCCAACTTTGCCAGCGCGCTGCCTTCTGGCGGGCACCGCGGTCACGCCGGCCGGCCGCCGATTGGAGCCGGCTGAGGCGGCCGAGCCAGCGGCGCGGTCACCGGCCCGCGCCCGCCGGCACGGGCTGGCCGCAGCCCGCCTGGCGCGGGGCGCACCAGCGCTGCAGCTGGATGCCTACGCCGCTGTCCGCGGGGAAGGCACGGCCGAGCACCAAGGTCACCCGCGACCCGCCCGCGGGAACCGCGAAGCGCTCGGTGACGAAGCGCGGCGAGCCGGCCTCGCGCCGCACGAAAACCGGCGTCAGCGGGTTGCCGCCGAGCAGCACGTCCTGCAATGCCTCGGGGTTCGCGCCGGGCGGCAGCCATATCTCCATGGAAGCGGCGGCGCCCGCACCGGACGGCCGGGCGGCGGCGGCGGGGACCTCCGCGATCAGACGCTTGGGGCCGCTGGGGCCGCCCGCACCCCCTTGGGCCGATAGCGCCAGCTCCTCGGGCTCGCCCTGGTCGAGCCAGCGGTGGACGACGACCACCACCGCACGGCCCCGGGCGATGAACGGGCGGGCCTCGATGCGGGCGACCTCGGCGCCCGTCGCCTCGAGCCGGCTGCGATAGAGGGCGCCTTGCGGGCCCGCGAGGCGATCGGCGTGGAAGATCTCGGCGTCGGCACGATCGAGCTCCTCGGGCCGCATCTCGGCGAAGTCCTTGACCTCCAGGACGATGGCCGGGTCGCCGTACCACCGCGCTTCGCTGTCTTCCTCGCGGACGACGACCCGCCATCCCAGCGGCCGCAAGCGCTCCCGCAGGTAGTCCCGGGCCGCCTCCTGGGTGGTCGGCACCCAGGTGTCGTAGACGTAGGCGTCGGCCGGCGCGACGAGGTAGATCGCCGCCGCGGCGAGCGCCGCCGCGCCCAGCGTCAACCTCAGCCAGTGCAGCCATCGCTGCCAGCGCTGCGAGCCCCGCAGGCGCGGCGCGATCCACTCCCAGCCTCGGACCAGGACCCAGGCGGCGCCAAGGGCGAGGAACGGCGTCACCGGCAGCCAGTTGTGGTCGCTCGGATTGGTGGTGCTCAGGGCATAGAGCAGCGCATAGCCGGCGACGTAGGCCGCCATCATGAGCGGCCCGAGCCGCCGCGCCCGCGACGCGGCAGGCGAGCCCGCCGGCGCCCTCGCCGCGGCGATGGGTGCGAGCGCCAGGCCGGCGAGTCCCAGCGCCCCGATCAGCGGCCCGTGGAAGGCCTCTGACAGCAGCACGCGCGGGGCGCCGGCCAGGACCGTCCAGTGCGAGCTGCCGTGCTCGACCCCCTTGACCGAGTAATCACGGATGGTGGTGCCCAGGCTCCAAGCGTAAAGGCCAGGCTGCAACACCAGGAAGGGGGTGAGGAGCAGGAAGACGGCGACGGCAGCGATCCCCGCCAGCAGCAGATCGCCCCATCGTTGCCGGCTGCGCCAGCCGCCGCCGGCAAGCGCGGCAACCGCGAGCGGGATCACGACCGGGCCGGCATTGAACTTGGTGGCCAGGGCGAGCCCGGCCGCCGCTCCCGCCATCACGAAGCCGCGCCGGGACGGCTGCTCCGCCGCTGCCAGGCTCGCGGCAAAGGCGGCGAGCGTGGCCGCCACCAGGAGGATGTCGGGTTTGAAGATCACGGACTGCCGCAGGTGCCACGGCACCGCCGCCAGCAGCAGCGCGGCGATGAGCCCGGCCGCCGGCGACTCCAGCCGCCGCCCGATCTGGTAGGTGAGGTAGAGCGAGAGGGTGGCGGCGAGCGCTTGCAGCAGGCGGCAGAGGAAATAGCCCGTAGGGCTCAGGTCGTCGCCGCCGGCGAACACCGCGAAGACGGCGCTGCCGCTCAGCCGGTGCAGGCCCGCGCTCGCCGCCAGCAGCGCCGCGTGCGGCAGGTAGGAGAGACCCGGATGAAAGCCGTTCGCCGGCCGCAGCTGGCCATCCAGCAGCAGGGAACAGACGTTCTCGACCCCGTAGCGCTCATCCCAGAAGCGCTGCCTGTCCAATCCGGGAGCTGCCAGCCAGACGCGCAGCCCACCGGCCCAGACCAGGAGCAGTGCCAAGGCGAGCGTGGCGCCGGTGACGCGCCTGGTGGGTCCAGTCACCTCCAAGATGGTCGAAAGTATATTCTACGACCCGCGGGCCGCAGACTACGACGAAACAGTGACCATGCGGAGCCACCTCTCGGGCGCGGCGATCGCCTGCGCCTTCGCGGTCCTCTTGGCGCTCGTCGCCGGCGTGCACCTGGCCCGCCTGGACGAAGTGCCGCGCGGCCTGTTCGTCGACGAGAGCTCGATCGGCCTCAACGCCGCGACCGTCGCGGAGAGCGGCGAGGACGAGCACGGCGTCAGCTTCCCGGTCTTCTTTCGGGCCTTCGGAGAGTACAAGAACCCGTTGTACATCTACACCGCGGCGGGAATCTTCCGGCTTGCCGGCGTGTCGGTCTGGGCGCTGCGCCTCACCAGCTTCCTGTTTTTCGCGCTGCTGTTGGGCGGAGTCGCATGCCTGGTGCGCAGGCTGTTTCCCGGGTCGCGGGCGACCATGCTCTACGCGCTGGCCGCGGCCGGCTGCCTGCCCTGGTTCTTCACCGTGTCACGGATCGCGTTCGAGGCGATCTCGCAGCCCGCGGTGGTGATCTGGATGCTCTGCCTGTGCTATGCGGTTTACGAGACCGAGCTGTCGCGGCCATGGCTCG
Source organism: Thermoanaerobaculia bacterium (assembly GCA_035949675.1). Classification (GTDB taxonomy): domain Bacteria; phylum Acidobacteriota; class Thermoanaerobaculia; order Multivoradales; family UBA5704; genus JASLEW01. The sequence continues at coordinate 1,625 of DASZHY010000402.1, read as the reverse complement.
CGTTTGCCTGCGGACTGCTCATCGGTCTTTCTTTCTATACCTATTCGACGGCGCGGCTGCTCACTCCCTGCTTCGCCGCCTTCCTGCTCGCGGCGTACGCCTCGCGGCGCTTCTGGCGCCGGCATGCCGCCGTTCTCACCGGCGCCGGCCTCGCTCTCATTCCCTACGTCGTCTTCAGCCTGCAGCACCCCGGGGCTCTCACCCATCGCTTCCGGCGCCTCACCTACCTCTTCGACGAGTCGCTCACGCTCGGCCGCAAGATCGCCACCTTTTTCGCGAGCTACGCGATCTACTGGAGCCCGCGCTACCTGCTCGTCGAGGGCGACTTCAACCGGCGCAACTCCACCGGTCATGCCGGCGAGCTTTACCTGGTGGTCTTCGCCCTGGCACTTCTCGGTGCGGCGGGGCTCGCCCGCCGGGGCGCGGCCGGGATCGCTCGCCGGGGCGCCGCCGGCAAGGGGCGGTTCGTGGCGCTGCTCGCCGCCAACCTCGTCGTGGCGCCCGTCGCCGCCGCCCTGACGTCTGGCACCTCGGCCCTGAGAAGCCTGCTGGTCGGCCTCTACCTGGTGGTCTTCTCTTGCTTCGGGTTCGCCCTCCTGGCGGGCACGAGCAACGTCGCGCGGCGGCGCGCCGCGCTGGCCGCCGTGGCGCTCGCCCTGGCCTTCGAGTCCGGCCGCTACCTGACTGATTACTTCGGCCCCTACGTCGAGGAGTCGGTATGGGCCTTCAAGAGCTGGGACTTCCGCGGCGTCCTGATCACTGCGCTGGCGCAGCGGCCCAGCCGCATCGAGGTCGCCCAGCAGGCGAATCAGCCCTACGCGCACCTCGAGTTCTACCGCCGGACGCTGCCGCACCCACCGCCCATCCCGATGGAGATGGCGGCCGAGAGATGGCCGAGCGCGGCGCCGGGCCTCTGTTTGATCTATTTCAACCCGGAGGCCGCTCTTCCCGACGAGGATCTGTACCCGAGCCACGTCTGGGGACTCGAAGACCCGACCATCCTGCGCTGCTTTCTAACGCCTGCCCGGCCTGCCACGCCTGCAAGCGCGGCGCCGGCGACGCCCTGGCCCACTACCGCCCGCCGGCACTGAGGACCGCGATCCGTGATTGTTCGCAGGATCGGCAGTAGTCGGCGCGAAACGCGATCCGTTTCGGTCGCCAATGATAAAAGCCGTGGATCAGCATGCCGAACATCTCACCACACCGCCTATTCGAAGCGATCGACGGACCCCGGCGGGCACCAGGCCAATTCCAGGGTCTTGCCAGTATACTAACGAGAGCTCGGGTCAGTCGGGTATTGCGCCGTCTCCTACACTCGGCACCTTCTCGTGGCAACCCATTCTGCAGCCTCGTACCATTGCCTCACGGTCCTTGCCGGCAAATGCCCTGGCGACATCAGGTGTACCCGGCTGTCTTGATCTCCGGGAGTCGCGCGCCGCGCCGCCACCGGCGCCGTGACGCCGGCCGCTCTTGCCTCCTCCGCCGCGCGTTCTGTGGCGCGCTGGTGCTGGCGGCGGTCTTGGCTGTCGGCGCCGGCGCCGGCGACTACAGCCTCCTGGGACCGCTGCGCGAGCGCGACATGACGCCGCTGCATCTCACGCGGCTCGAGATGATGCCAACCGAGA
>DASZHY010000401.1:0-10519 GCA_035949675.1 Thermoanaerobaculia bacterium | reverse complement strand
TCTGTCGTGGATGGTGAGAATCCGATGCACGAGATATGTAGCCAGTCGTCCACCGCGGAGGCACAGGACACGGCACGCATCCGAGCCCGCCTGGGACGCTTCTTGGAGCGGCTCCGCACCTTGGCGGATCGCACGACCGGCGAGTCGCCGGTGGTCACCAGCCCCGCCGACAAAAGGCTGATCAAGTCTCTACAGGTCCCGCAGCAGTTCCTGTTCAGCGAGATCAAGTGGCCGTCGCCTCACTTTGGCATCGAGCTCTGCGTCACCTTCGCCAAGCCGGATCGCGGGATCCCTAGGTGAATCCGCCCCGAGCACCAGGAGGGGTGACCGCGCACCGATCCCTTCCCCGATCGGTGCGCCGTAGAATTCAGAGAAAGGGACTGTGGCGAGGCCAGCGTGATCTGGTTGGGCGAGCAGCGAGGATTCCTCTCCGATTGGATCACCCAGCTCTGGGTGCGGGCCACCGGCCGCAGGTTTCGCCGCGAGGAGATCCGGTGGCTGGAAGGGCCCGCCGGCGGTCCGCGCGGGGTGGGAGCGGCTTTTTTCGACGATCTGGCGAACCGTTCCGGCCTGGAGGCCCGACGACTTCCGGCGGCTGGCCTGTTGAGCGGCATGGACGAACTCGCCGGACCTGAGTTCGATCCGCGACTGGTACAGCCCGAAGTTTCCCGGTTCTACGAGCGAACCGCGGCATACGAGCTGGACGTCTGGTCGCAATGGTCCGGATTCTTCCGTCCTCTCGGCTGGCTGCTGGCAGTGCTCTTCAGCCGCCGCCTGCAACAGCTCAACATTCCGCTCTCGCCGCTCGACACCTCCTACGGGATGACCAGCGAGATCATCCAGCTCGTCGCGCCGGACTCGGGGCAGGTCGTGTGCACCGCCTGGCTTAGACGGCTGCACGGCAGCGGCCACGTGCTCTATGCCGGTACCTACTCGGTATGCGTGCCACCGCGCGCCACCGGCCCCTGTGTCAAGGTGGTCTTTCCGCTTCCGAACGGTTACGCGGCCGTGGTGATGCGTCCTCGGGTCGACGCGGAGGGCGCTCTGACCTTGCTTTCGTCCGGCGAAGGGTTTGGAGCGCCAGGCTTCTACTTCGTCGTGCATGGTGCTGGCGATCGAGCTTGGGCGCGTCACGTCCGCCGCTTCCGCGAGCAGATCCGCGTCTACGCGACCGGGGGCGCCCTTCACGCCGACCACGTTTTCCGCTTCTGCGGTGTCCGGTTCCTGCAGCTGCACTATCGCATGCGGGTTGCTCAACCGTCTGGCTAGTCTGAACGCAAGGCTTCGACCGCGTCCACCCGCGCCGCGCGTGTCGCAGGGATGGCCGACGCTATCACCGCGGCGGCCAGGATGACCGCGGCCGACACGATCAAGGGTACTGCTCCCGGCAACTGCGCTTCTGCAACGTAACTGCCCACTGCGCGCGCCAAGACAAAACCCACCATGACACCCGCGGCTACGCCCACGCTCGCGATGGCCAGGCCCTCTGAAAGAACCTTGCTGAGAATGCTGGCTGGCTGAGCGCCAAGGGCTATGCGGATCCCGAACTCGCGCGTCCGTCCGCTCACCGCAAAGGCGAGCACGCCGGCCACACCAACCACCGAAATCAACAGCGCCAGTGTGGCGAATCCTCCGAACACAATGGCGTTCAGGCGGTCCGGCGTCAGTACTTCGGCGCGAACGTCCGCCAGCGAGCTGGCGCGCTCCACGGGTTGGTTTGCCGACATCTCGCGGATCATCCGGGAGATCGTGGGAACGAGCGCGTAGGGGTCGTTCTTCGCGCGCACGAACAGGCGGCTGCTCCAGCCTTCCTGGTCGGACGGTTGGTATACCGTCATGGCCGGCACCGGTATGATGTGTTCATCGTCGACGTCCGGCACGACGCCAACGATGCGCCGGGGCTCGGTGCTGATGCCGATGAACTTCATTACGCCGTCGGTCCACCGCAAGTGACGATCGATAGCCTCGCGCCCCGGAAACAACTGCCGCGCGACGCTCTGGCTGACGATTACCACGCGCTCGGAGCCGTCCTTGTCGGTATCCCTGAAATCGCGGCCTTCCTGGATCGGAACTCCCAAGGTTTCGAAAAACCCGGGCGAAACCGTCCGGAAACGCGCTCGTAGATCATCCTGGCCGTTTTCGCGCCGCGCGCCCTCCACGGCAAATGCGAAGCTTATGTTCAGGGCCCTGCCGTCGCGCCAAGGAATGGTGAACCCGGAGGCCGCGTGGGCGACTCCCGGCAGCGCGCTGACCCGGCGTACAACCTGGTGATAAAAATCGCGCACCTGCTGCGGTGTACGTCCCTCCGACATCACCGGTAAGTTAACCCCCAGAACGTGCGCGATCTCGAACGGCGGCTGCGTCTTTTCCAGAACCAGCAGAGTCTTCAACAGCGCGCCAGCGCCGGCAAGCAACAGGAAAGACGCCGTGATCTGGGTAACGGCAAGGATACGAAGCCGCCGGTTGCTTCTGCCGCTAACGCGCGCGCCGCCGCTCGAGAGAGCGGGCCCGTGCGAGGAGTCCGGCGAGGGCAGCCGTGGAACGAACGCCAGGAAAATGGCGGCGACCAACGCGAGCGCAACGCCGATCCAAACCAGGCTGAAATCGAGCGTTAGATCGAGGGCGCGCACCGAGAAGCGCGATGCATAACGCGCCAGCACTTTGACCATTGGAGCCGCAATCGCCACCCCGGCCAGGGCCCCGGTGCCGCACATCACCAGGCCTTCCGCCAGAAGTGCGCGGCGCAAGGCAGCCGAGGTTGCACCCAGCGCGGAACGTGTGGCGAGCTCCGGCTCGCGACGCACCGCCCGTGCCAGAATCAGGTTGGCAACATTGGAGCACGCAATCACAAACAGCAAGGCGGATGCCGCGAGCAGGATCCAGAGGACAGCGCGGGCCTTGGAATTGATCTGGTCACGCATCCGCGTCACATCGATTCTGTACCGGTCCTGGGCTTTGTATATCTCCGGGTGTGCGGACAGCATCCCCGCATAGACCGCGCGCAGTTCCGCGCGCGCGGCGTCGAGCTGCGCGCCCTTGGCAAGCCGCGCGAAAACCTCGGTCATGCGATGCTCGCGCCCGGTCACCATCGTCGCCGACAGGTGATGCGGACTGGTGACGACGTTGGCGATCAGCTCGGTTTCAACCGGATACGGCACCGATGGTTCGAGGACCCCAACGATCACCGCCGCACGTGTGCCTGCGAAGCTCCCCAGCCGGATCGTCTTGCCAATGACTCCGCGATTCGAATGCAAGGAGTTGGTCCAGAATCGATACGTGAGCACGGCAGCGCCAGCTGCTTTGGGACCGTCGTCACCGGGGTTCAGCAAGCGCCCCAGCACGGGGCGCAATGCCATCACCTCGAAGTAATTGCCGTTCACGACACCCGCGCGGATCTCGCGGGGTTCGCCTAGTCCAAGCATGGTGAAATCGAGCTCTGAAAAGGTGCCGAGCTCCTGAATGGTCTTGAGCCCGCTGCCGACGTCGTCGATTTCCGGCACGGAGAAGGTGGTGTTCTCCTCGCCGCGGCCGGGTGCGCTCTGGCGGACATACAGCAGGCGGTCTTCGTCGCGATTCGCGAGCGGCCGCAGCAGCACGCCGCGAACCACGCTGAAGATTGCCGCGTTCGCGCCAATACCGAGAGCCAAGGTGACGGCCACGGTGGCCCACAATGTGCGCGCTCGCGCCAAAGAACGTATCGCCAGTTTCAGATCGCGAAGGAATGACATGATAGGCCTACCCGGCGTCGTACCGATCGTGATGACGGACCCATGCCATCCCGTGGGAAAGGCCCTCCTCGTCGCGACCCTTCGGCACGAGGTCGAGGAGGTTGTAGGCGCCGATTAGGATGTCGAGCCCGCGCGCGTAGGTCGAGTAGGTGTGGAAGATGGCGCCGCTGCCGTCCCGGTAGAACACGCTGGCGCCGGGCCTTTCATCGCTCGGGAACTTGGTCGGCTCGTAGTTGTAGTACACCTTGTCCTGCGCCAGCTCTTCCGGCGTGGCCGACACTTGATAATCGTGGTTGAAGTCGCTGCCGTACGACGACACCCACTTGAAGCGCCAACCCATGCGCTGCCTGAACGTTTCGATCTTGGGCAGCGGCGCTCGTGACACCACCACCAGCGTTGCGTCGCGGTGTGCCAGGTGGACGACGCTGCCGTCGAGGTGATCGGAGATGAACGAGCAGCTGGGGCAGCCCTCCTCCCAGTCCGGGCCGAACATGAAGTGATAGACGATGAGCTGGCTGCGGCCGTCGAAGAGGTCGGACAGGGTCTCTTTGCCGCCCGGAGCATCGAAGACGTACTGCTTGTCCACCCGGACCCACGGCAGCTCCCGCCGCGCGGCGCTGAGCGCGTCCCGCTGGTGAGAGAAGCTCTTCTCCTTGGCCAGCAGCTCCTTGCGGGAGGCGACCCATTCTGCTTCCGAGACGACTCGCGGATGCTCGACTTGACGCGTGCTCATGAAGGGTTCTCCTTGCTCATTCGTGGTTCCGACGAGCGGTGGGTGCCGCGACCGGCGACAGGCGGTCGCGGCTCCGATTGTCGCCAGTCGCGACACTCCCCGCTTGTCGGAGCCGCGGCCTGGTTGTCGAAAGATCTCTCTTGCCGTGAGCTGCCGCGGCTCCGGCCAAGGGCGGCTCTCTCGCGCGGCCGGCGCAGGACGAACGCGGTCCAGCCGCCTGCCCCACCTGCCGAGAACGCGCCCGCGACGATCCACGCCGCGTTGCCGATGCATGCCGGACACATGGGTCCTCCTCTCTCGATCTCTCGCTGGCTCTCTCGCCGGCTCCGCGCTGGAACGCGGCCATCGGGACCTCATGCGCCGCGGTGCTGGGCCTCCGCCCGCTGGCGGGTGCGCGTCAGCATCTGCGTCCAGCCCTGCGTCATGCCGTCCCGATAATCCGCGGGGAAGAATCCGAGCGCGCTGTGCCGGAACTTGATGAGTGTCCCGCCGTCCACCTCGGTCAGCCGGTATTGCACGTTCGAGACGACGCCGGCGGACATCATCAGAGGCCCGGTGAATTCGAGCAGCGTAGGACGCTTGATGGCCTGCACGTGGGCCCAGAGATGACCGTTGTCGCCGCCGAGGTCGCGGTACCACCTGCCGCCGGGCCACGGTTCGATCTTCAGCTGCAGCGACTTGCCTTCCAAGGTCTCGTTCCCTGGCCCGAGCTGTTCGAGCAAGGCGGCGAAGGTCGCTTCGAGCGAGGCCTGGACATGGGTTTCCAGGGTGAGATTCAGCGTCAAGTCCTCGATGCTTGGCATGGTCGAGATCATGGTTCCTCCTTTGGTTGAGATTCGGTCCGACTCGGTTGGGCAGCGCTCTTGGCCTCGGCGCGCTCCTTGATGCGGTCTAACTGGTGCCGCCAGAAGCGCTCGAATTGGCCCGTCCACTCGTGGAGCGGCCTGATCGTCTCGGCGTCGGTGCGATAGAGCATCCGGCGCCCGTCGCGGCGCACGCGGACCAGGCCGACGTCGTGGAGCACGCGGAGATGCTTCGAGACGGAGGGTTGCCGGATGCCCAAGCTGGCCGCGATGTCCCCGACCGGCCGCTCCTGGAGCGCGAGATAGCTCAGGATCTCCCGGCGCCGGGGTTCGGCGATCGCGTTGAAGGCATCCGACGTGGTGGCGGCGCGCGACATGGCAAGACTATAGATGCCGATATGGGAATATGTCAAGAGGGCCGGCCGGCCTGTGATTTCAGTCTTGGCGAGCTGGGCGGGCAGGAGCTTCGCCGGGACGCGGCAATACGTCCGGCCACCAGCCGTGGGGGTCGCCGAGCGGCCAGGGACAGGTGTCCTGGATGTGCAGCTCGTGAAACATGGGCGAGTCGCCAAGCAGCGGGAAGACGACCGTCTCGAGGCCGCGGCAGCGGTAATCGGGAGTGCCGAAGGCGATGCCGAAGACCAGCAGCAGCTCGAGGCAGACGTAGGCGGCGGCGCCGGCCAGCACGCGGGCCGCGAAGCGGGTGCGCAGGAGGAGCCCGGCGTAAAGGGTGAGCGGCAGCACGGCGGCGTGGAAGACGCAGAGGCCCTGCCAGTACATCATCGTGGTGGGCGACAGGGCATAGACGGCCGCGGCGCCGAGGAAGGTCAGGACGGCGTAGCCCTGCAGCCAGGCGCGGTCCGGGGCGCCCTCGCGCAGCCGCGGCAGGCGCAGCAGACGCGCGAGGCGCTCGGCGCGAGCCGCCAGGGCGTTCGCCGGCGCACGCTGCTCCGCCGGTACGCCCTCGCGCTGCCGCACGCGCCGGCGCCAGCGCCGCCACAGCCACACGTTGGCGAGCAGCGGCAGCGCCACGGTCGCCGGGCCGACGCCCTCGGTCAGGGCCCTGAAGAGCGGGCTCAGACGGCGGTCGACGGCGGCGCCGAACGCCTCGGTGAAGTCGAAGAGTCCGCTCCTGCCGGCCAGGGAAAGCGACGAGTAGCGAAGCCAGTAGAGGATGCCGCGCGGCAGAGAGTAGAGGATGCCGCGCCCGGGGAAACCTTTGTGCACCTCGGCGAGCAGGACCGGATGGGCGACCACCTCCCAGGCCCAGGGCAGCAGCGGCAGCGCGCCCAGCACCGCTCCCGCCACCGCCCCGCCGGCATGCGGGCGCAGGTAGCCGCGCCACCAGAGCAGCGCCGAAGCGGCAGCCAGCAGCAGGAACGAGGGGTGGATCTGCAACGCCAGCACCAGCGTCGCGGCGTGCAGCAGGGAGGCGCCAAAGCGCGGCCCGTGACGCAGCCGCCAGGCGGTCGCCAGGTGCAGGGCGCCGCCCAGGAAGAGGTAGTTGGGGTTCCACAGGAAGGTCCCGAAGTAGAGCTGCCAGGGGCTCAACCAGTAGAGGATGACGAACGCCAGGCGCTCCTGCGGCGTGACGATGCGGGCCAGGGTGCGGTCGAGCACCAGGAATGCCGCCAGGTGGCAGAGGGCCACCAGCGCCGTGGCGGCGCGATGGTCGCGCCACAGCATCAGCGGCAGGCCGACCAGCAGGCTGGTGACCCCTCCCGGAGCCTTGCCGCCGGTCGACATCGGGTTGCCGAACCAGACCATCTGCCGGCGCGCCGCCAGCAGCCAGCCGCGCGCCAGCAGGTTGAGCTGATCGCCGCCGACCTGGCTGCGCGCCACCAGCAGCGCCGTGAGCACCAGGCCCGCGCCAAAGGCGGTCCAGATCAACCGCTCGGCCGTGCGCTGCGACAATCGCCCGCGGGCCGGGCCCTCAGGGGGATGCCGCATGGCTACCCTGGCCGGCCGCATCCTCGGTGTCCGCAAGGGCCAGGCAGAACGGAATCATCAGCGCGAAGAGCGCCAGGCGCTTGACCTCGGCGTCGCCCCAGTTGTTCTCGAAGAGGCCGGCGAGGTTGAAGGCGAGCAGGGCCAGGACGCTGCCCAGGTAGAGCTCGGCGCGCGGTCCGGAAGGCCCCCCTTCGGCGCGGTACCGGCGCAGGGCCAGCCGTATGCCGGCGATCATCATCCACAGGTAGGCCGCGAGCGAAGGCAGCCCGCGCTCGGCGGCGATCTCGAGGAAGCTGTTGTGCAGGTGCGGCACCCAGTAGCGCGGCGCCGTCGGATGGCGGTAGATCTCGTAACGATGATCCACCATGTCGGGGCCGAGGCCGACGAACGGCCGCTCGGCGATCATGTGCAGGCCGGCGTCGATCATGCACAGGCGGTCGTAGTTCGAGGGGTCGCGCAGGTCGAAGATCGATCCAGCGCGGTGCAGCACCGAGGCCGGCGCCGCCAGGAAGACGGCCAGCAGCGCCAACGCGCAGATCGCCGCGAAGCGGGAGGCGCGGTGCGGCGGGAGACCGGCCCGCCCCTGGCTCCCAACCGCGCCGGCCGCGCCGGCCGCTCCGGGCTCGGCGCTCCGCCCGCGGCGGGCGGCGATCGCGAGCAGGCAGAGCAGCGTGCCCCCCAGCGCCACCCAGGCGCCCCGGGTCATGGTGCCGACCAGCGCCGCATTGATGAGCGCCAGCGCGACCCAGCGCCAGGCGCTGCGGGCCGCCGCCCGGCCGCAGACCATCTGGGTCACCAGCAGGACGTCGCAGATCAGCAGCACGCCCGAGAACGTCATGTAATGGGAAAACGGGCCACGGATACGCTGATCGAGCTCGCCGAAGCTCAACCACAGGTACTGCGACAGGCCGCGCAGGGCCAGCAGCGCGGCCACCGCGATCATGCCGTCGATCAGCCGCCGCAGCTCGCGCTCGCCGCGCACCAGGCCGGGTCCCAGATAGAGCGTGGCCATGGCGAAGGTCTCGCCGAAGCTGAAGAGGCTGGTGCGCACGTCGTAAGACAGCAGGATCGAGGCAGTGAGGAAGACCAGGTAAAAGCCCATCGGCAGCAGCACCGGTTGCAGCACCGCCCAGCGCACGCGCCGTCCCGCCAGCGCGCGCGGCGCGAGCGCCAGCGTCAGGCCGAGCAAGATGTTCGACAGCGCCAGGGCGAAGACGGTGAACAGATGCAGCGCATAGCCCGCGACGGCATACCGCCGCCAGCGGCCGTCCGCGTCGCCCGCGTCCGCGGCGACTCCGGCGGCGGCTCCGGGCGAGGTGACGGCGGAGACCGCCGGGAGGGCCGGCAGGGCCGGCGTCGTCAGCCCCCCGGTGACGCCCAGCCCGCTTTCCACCTCGTCAGCCATGGTGTGCGGCCAAACCTTATCTCGGCGGCATGCCCTTAGTCATCCAACAGCACCCAACAGCACCCTACAGCATCCGACTGCATCCAGCCGCGGGCGCCTTAAGGCGCCGGCCCGGAAGGGCGCAGGCGCCGGCCCGGAAGGCGCAGGCGCCGGCCCGGAAGGCGCGGGCGCCGGCCCGCCGGCGCCGGGACCGGTCCAAGGTGCGCCCGCTCGGCGGTGCTAGAGTGCGCGCGTGTCAGGCGGCCAGGCAGCGCAAGCCGGCGGCGGGTTCGCGAGGCCAGCGACGCCGGCGAGGCGAGCGCTCCTGGCCCGGCTGCTCAGGCCGGCCGGAGCGGTCCTCGCCGCCGCCGCGGTGTCGTTCGCCGGCATCGGCTCGCACTCGCTGTGGACGCCCGACGAGCCGCGCGACGCGGCGATCGGCAAGGCGATGTGGGCCAGCGGCGACCTGGTGATGCCGCGTCTGAACGGCAGCCCTTTCCTCGAAAAGCCGCCGCTCGCCTGGTGGGCGCAGGCGGCAGCCTTCCGGACGCTCGGCGTCTCGGACGCCGTGGCGCGGGTGGCGCCGGCCTGCTTCGCGACGCTCACCTTGCTCGTCGCCTTCGCCCTCGGCACGCGGCTCGGCGGGCCGCGGGCCGGCTGGCTGGCAGCCGGAGCGCTGGCTAGCGCCGCCGAGTTCAGCGAGGACATGGGCCGGGCGATCGTCGATCCGGCGCTGGTGCTGATGGTCGCCCTGGCCTATGCCGGGTTCGTCGTCCTGGTCACCCCGCGGCCGCGCGCCGAGGAGGCCGGCGGCATTCACCCGGCCGCCGGGCGGGAAAGCCGGGGCATTCATCCGGCCGCCGGGCTCGCGCGGTGGGGCGCCTGCCTGCTGATCGCGGCGGCCGTGCCGCTCGCCTTCCTTGCCAAGGGGATCGTGGGGATCGGCCTCGCCCTGGGGCCGCCGGTCCTCTACCTGCTGGCGACCGCTCGCCGTCGAACCGGCAGCGGCGATGCCGCGGGCGCCGCGCCCGCGCCGGCCAGGCAGGGCCTCCGCGAGACCGCGCGGCTGCTGGCGCCGCTGGCGCTCCTCGGCGCGCCGCTGTTCGCGGCGATCGTGCTGCCGTGGGCCCTCGCCCTGCTGCACGAGGGGGGTTGGGCGGCGCTGCGCGAGTGCCTGGTCGGCAACACGGTCGGCCGCCTGCTCTCGACCGAGGCCGGCCGCGCCTACGGCCACCGCCAGCCTTTCTGGTATTACCTGCCGGCCGGCGCCGCCGCCCTCCTGCCGTGGAGCCTGGCGCTGCCGGCCATGCTCCGCGGCGGCGGGAGCTCGCCGGCGTGGGCGCCACGCGGCGCGAGCGTGCCCGGCGAATCCGCCGGCGCCGGATCGCGCCTGCTGACCGCCTGCTTCTTAATCGGCGTCCTGCTGCTGTCTCTCGCCGCCAGCAAGCGGGCGCTCTATCTCGTGCCCCTGCTGCCCGCGATCGCCGTGCCCATCGGCCTGTGGCTCGACCGTGTGGGGCGCGGCGGCCCGCGCTCGCGCTGGGACCGGCCGACCGCCCTCCTGATGCTCGGTCTGGCGGCGCTGCTGCCGGCCGCTCTCTGGATCGGCGCCTGGGAGGGCGCCCGAGGAGCCTTCCGCTCCTTTCCGGCGGCGCCGCTTCGGGCCGAGCTGACCGGCGGCTCGCTGGCTGCCGCCGGAGCCGCCGCGGCTGCCGTTGGGGTGCTGCTCCTGTTTCGCCTGGCGCGGCACCTGCGCACCGGCACCACTCCCACCGGCCCCTGGCTGGTCCTTCCCTACCTGGCCCTCGCACTGGTCTATCAGACCGCGGTCAAGGCCGCCGTCGACCCGCTCAAGAACCTTCACGACCTCACCGCCGCCGTGGCTCGCCTCGATCCCGGCGCCGGCCCGGTCGCCGCCTAC
>DASZHY010000400.1:0-4406 GCA_035949675.1 Thermoanaerobaculia bacterium | reverse complement strand
AGCCCGACCCCGAAGGTCCGCCCGCGGACCCCGAGCGGCAACCCGGCCGCCGCGGGGTTGCCTGAGGCCGGCAGGCGATGCTCCGCCCGCGGCATGGCCGCCGCCGGATCGCGGATCGCGCAACGGACTCTCCGGCGGATGCTCCCAGGCCTCCGCGCGTCTCTCCGCCGCCCCGGGCGGCCGGCCCCGCCTGGTCTCCTCCCTCTCCGCCCCGGGCGGCCGTCCCCGCCTGGTCTCCTCTATCTCCGCCCCGGGCGGCCGCCCCCGCCTGGTCTCCTCTCTTCCCGCTCCGCTCGCCTGTCTGGCGGCAGGCGGGCCGGCCCGGCGCAGCGCCGCCACCTCCCGCTCGCTCAGCTCGCGCAGCGACCCCACCGGCAGGTCCGGGTCCGAGACCGGTCCGATGGCGATGCGGCGCAGCTTCTGGACCGGATGGCCGATGCGCTGGAACATCTCGCGGATTTGCCGAGTGCGCCCTTCCCCGAGCTCGACCGACCACCAGGAGGCGTTGTCGCTCTCGGGCGCGCTGCGGGGCCTGCCGCGCCTGCCGGGGACACCCTGGCCGCCCCCGGCGCGCGCGCGGCGCAATGCCGCCGGCGTGGTCTTGGACGAGCGGCGCAAGGCCGTGATGCGGCAAGGCGCCGTGCGCCGGCCCTCGAGCACGATGCCGGCGCGCAGCCGCTCGATCTGATCGGCTGCCGGCCGGCCGCGCACCTTGACCTCATAGGTTTTCCAGCATCCGAAGCTGGGGTGCGCCACATGCTGCGCCAGGTCGCCGTCGTCGGTGAGCAGCAACAACCCCTCGGTCTGGAAGTCGAGGCGCCCGACCGGCGCCAGCGCCCGGCGCATCGCCGGCGGCACCAGGTCGATCACCGTCGTCCGCCCCGCCGGGTCCGAGACGGTCGACATCACCCCGCGCGGCTTGTTGAGCAGCAGGTAGCGATGCGTCGCGGGCGCCTGGATGCGCCGCTCGTCGAGCTTCACCGAGTCGCGCGCGAGGTCCGCCTTGTCGCCGATCGCCGCCGGCCGGCCGTTGACCGTCACCCGTCCCTCGCGGATGAGCTCCTCGGCCTTGCGCCGCGAAGCGACGCCGGCCCGCGCCAGGATCTTTTGCAGCCGCTCCTCGCTCATCGCTCGGTCCTTGCCGGCCGCGTGCCGTCTCACCGCTCCGCCTTGCTTCCGGCCGCCGCCGTCTCCGCTTCGCCTGGCGCTTCCACCTCGGCGCCCGCCAGGTCTTCCTCGACCGCCGTGTCCCAGCTAGCCGCCGCCAGCTCATCCTCGCTCGCCGGCTCCCAGCCTGCCGCGTCTCCTCCCGGGCCCCCGGCCCGCGCCGTGCCGGCAGTGACGCGCTCGCCGCGATGCGCCGGCTCCTCCCGCTCGGCTCGCTCCGCCGGCTCCGTCCGAGCCTCCCGCTCAGCCTGCTCCTCTCGCTCTGCCCGCTCGTCCCGCTCTGCCCGCTCGTCCCGCTCCCCCGACTCCGCCCCCTCCCCACGCTCTTCGAGCTCGGCCGCCTCGCGCAGGATGCGCTCCTCGCGGTCCTCGTCCTCGCCCTCGTGTCCGCCTTCGTCCCAGGCCGGCAGCCTGCCGGGGCCGGCCCAGGGCCCCCCCGCCTCGGCGCCGCCGCGCTCCCCTTCGGCGCCCCTCGCGCCGCGCTCGCCCAGGCCTGCCGCCGCCCCGAACGTCTCCTCGAACTCCTCGAGCGGCGGCAGGTCGCGCAGGCTGTTGAGGCCGAAGTGCACCAGGAACTCGCGCGTCGTGGCATAGAGGAAAGGCTTGCCCACCACCTCCTTGCGGCCCGCGATGCGGACCAGCCGCTTTTCGAGCAGCGTCTTGAGCACCCCCACCGGACTGACGCTGCGCAGCTCCTGGATCTCGGGGCCGGTGATCGGCTGGCGGTAGGCGATGATCGCCAGCGTCTCCAGCGCCGCCATCGACAGCTTGCTGCTGCCGGCGACGTCGAAGAAGCGCCGCAGCCAGACGCCCATCTCGGGCCTCGTCACCAGGCGCACGCCGCCCGCCACGTCCTCGACCATCACCCCGCGTCCGGAGCCGGCGGCGTAGCGCGCCAGCACCGCGTCCAGCGCCGCCGCCGCCTCCTCGCGCTCCTCCTCCTCGAACAGCTCGAGCAGCCGGGTGCGCGGCACCGGCTCCGAGGAAACGAACAGGACGGCCTCGATGACCGCCTCCATCTCGCCGCGCTCGCTCATGCGCCGATCGCCTCCCGCTCCTCGGCGCCCAGCTCGCGGGTGGTCCGGTAGACCAGGATCTCGCCGCTCTCGGTCTGGTGGACCCGGATCAGGTTCAGGCGCGCCAGCTCGAGCACCGCCAGGAAGGCGGCGATCGCCTCCGCCCGGCACGAGCGGCGCCGCAGATCGGCCAGCAGGTCGAACGGCCGGCCGGCGTCGAGCTCGCCGAGCAGGCGGTCGAACTGCTCGCGCACCGAGTAGGCGTCGGCGGACACCACGAGCGGCGGCGGGTGCTCGCGGTCGTAGCGCTGCAAGGTCTGCTTGAGCGCCGACAGCAGGTCGAACAGCGACACCTCGCCGAGCTCGATCACCTCCTGCTCGTCGGCCGGCGCCTCCGGCAGCGGCTGCGGCCGCCGCGTCCAGACGCCGCCGCGCAGGCGATCCACCTCCGCCAGCGACTGCGCCGCCTCCTTGAGCCGCCGGTACTCGAGCAGCCGCGCCACCAGGTCCTGCCGCGGGTCCTCCTCGGGCTCGCCTGGCCTCGCCGCCGGCTGCCGCAAGAGCATCTTCGACTTGAGATGGATGAGCAGGGCCGCCTCGTAGATGTATTCGCCGGCGATGTCGAGGTTGAGCTCTTCCATCAGCTGCAGGTAGGCGTGGAACTGATCGCAGATGATCGCCACCGGGATGTCGGTGATCTCGACGCGGTTGATCTTGATCAGGTGCAGCAGCAGATCGAGCGGCCCCTCGAACACCGGCAGCCGGACGCGCCACGACGCCGGCAGCAGCTCGCCGCCCTCGCCGCCGTCGCCCGCCACGCCGCCCTCGCCGCCGTCGCCTGCCACGCCGCCCTCGCCGCCCTCGCCCGCCGCCGCCATCGGCAGTCCGGCCTCCTCGGCCGCCGCCGCTCCGGCGCTCTCTTCCTCTTGCCCGGTTCCTTCGCGCCTCATGCCGTGCCCTCGGGCGCCGGGCCGGGCTGCCGCCGGCGCCGCTCCGGCCAGTAGTCGAGCTTCATCGCCTCGCGCACCCGTTCCATGGTCTCACGCGTCCGCTCGCGCGCCCGCCGCGTCCCGTCCTCCAGGATGTCGAGCACCACCTTGCGGTCGCGCGCCAGCTCGTCCCGCCGCCGCCGGATCGGTTCGAGGAAATCGATGATCTGCTGCGCGATGAGCTTCTTGTCGTCGACGCAGCCGATCGCCGCCGCCCGGCACTCCCGCGCCACCCGCTCGGCCAGCTCGGGCGGCGACAGCAGGCGGTGGAAGTCGTAGAGGTTGCACACCTCCGGCCGGCCCGGATCGCTGCGCCGCAGCCGCTGCGGATCGGTGAACATCTGCATGCACTTCTGGCGGATGACCTCCGGCGGATCGGCGAGGTTGATGGCGTTGCCGTAGGACTTCGACATCTTGCGGCCGTCGATCCCCGGCACCCGCGGCGTCGGCGTCAGCAGGATCTGCGGCTCCGGGAACAGCTCGCCGTAGAAGTGGTGGAAGCGCCGCACCAGCTCACGCGCCATCTCGAGGTGGCTCGCCTGGTCCTCCCCCACCGGCACGAAATGCGCGCGATAGATCACGATGTCGACGGTCTGCAGCACCGGATAGCCGAGGAACCCGTAGGTCGCCAGGTCGCGGTTCTCGATCTGCGCGATCTGCTCCTTGTAGGTGGGCACCCGCTCGAGCCAGCCGAGCGGCGTGATCATCGACAGCAGCAGGTGCAGCTCGGCGTGCTCCGGCACCAGCGACTGCACGAAGATCACCGAGCGCTCGGGGTCGAGCCCGGCGGCGATCCAATCGGTGACCATCTCGATCGTGTTCTCGGCCACCTGCGAGGTGTCGGCGTAATCGCTGGTCAGCGCGTGCAGGTCCGCCGCCATGTAGTAGCAGCGATAGGTGTCCTGGAGGTCCACCCAGTTCTTGAGCGCACCGAAGTAGTTCCCCAGGTGGATCTTGCCCGTCGAGCGCATTCCCGACAAGACGACTTGCTTCTCCGCGTTCACGGCGTCTCCTACGTCGCGTGCCAGGCGTCGATCCGACACCGCCATTAGTTGATCACCAGCAGCAGGATGAGATGGAAGGGCAGCACCAAGAGCGGCACCACCCAGAGCATGGCGAGAGCCATGCCGATCATAAGGCCATAGGGGCGGAGGCCGGCAAGCTTCTCCGCCCAGTCGACCGGCAGCGTCTGCAGGGCGATCTGGCCGCCGTCCAGAGGCGGCACCGGCAGCAG
>DASZHY010000399.1:0-11119 GCA_035949675.1 Thermoanaerobaculia bacterium | reverse complement strand
CGGCCGGTGGCGCTGAAGGTGTACCACGCCTCCCAGTGGGCGCTGCCGGCGCGGTCGTTGGCCGCCACCGTCCCGAGCTCCACCTGCAGATCGGTGGCGCGCTCGCAGAGCATCTCCCACATGGCGCGGACCGCTGCCGCGTCGAGCTCGCCGAACACCGGGTCCGAGAACCGCACCCGTGGGTGGTAGCAGGCCGCCATGCCGGCGGCGTCGCGCTCCTGGAAGCAGGAATAGAAACGGTTGATGAGCTCAGCGTTTGGGTGCATGACGGAAACCTCCGGGGACGAGCTGCCGATCAACCTGGTTGTACGCTGGCCGGCGGATCGAGGTTTCCGTCCCAGGGCGGCGGGCCGTATGCTAACACGCCCCCAGGGGCCACCCGGAGAGGACCGTGCAGCCCGGACGCCATCGCAACCTGGTCACCGCCGCCTTGATGCTGAGCAACGCGCTGGCCGCCCTCGAGGCGACGGCGGTGGCGGCGGCGGTGCCGACCGCGGTCGGCGAGCTGGGCGGCATGGCCCGCTACAGCTGGGTCTTCTCGGCCTACCTGCTGACCTCCACCACCAGCGTGCCGCTTTACGGCAAGCTCGCCGACCTCTACGGCCGGCGGCGGGTCTTCCACATCGCGGTGGCCCTGTTCCTGCTCGGCTCGGCGCTCTCCGGAGCAGCCGGCTCGCTCGACCAGCTGATCCTCTTCCGCGCCCTGCAGGGCCTGGGGGCAGGGGGCGTCCAGCCGATCTCCATCACCATCGTCGGCGACATCTTCACCCTCGAGGAGCGCGGCCGCATCCAGGGCCTGTTCTCGGGCGTCTGGGGAGCGGCCAGCCTGCTCGGCCCGCCCCTCGGCGGTCTGATCGCCGACGCTCTCTCCTGGCGCTGGATCTTCTACCTGAACCTGCCGCTGGGCCTGGCCGCCTCGTTCATCCTGGAACGGTTCCTGCGCGAGGACGAGATCGCGCCGCGGCGATCGCGGCGCCTCGACATCCTGGGCACCGTGCTGCTCACGGCGGCCGTCACCGCGCTGCTCGTGGCCCTGCTCGAAAGCGGCGCGCTGGGCGGCTTCGGCGACCCGCGCACCATCGCCCTTTTCGCCGTGGCGGCCTGCGGCCTGGCGCTGTTCCTGTGGCAGGAGCGCCGGGCGGCGGACCCGATGCTGCCGCTCGTGCTGTTCCGGGAACGCCTGATCCGGGTCAGCTCGGGCATCAACGTGGTCATCGGCACCCTGATGTTCGCGATCACCGCCTTCGTGCCGGTCTGGAGCCAGGGAGTGCTGGGCGGCTCGGCGGCCGCCGCCGGCGCCGTGCTGACGCCGATGCTCTTCGGCTGGCCGATTGCCTCGGTGATCTCCGGCCGGCTGCTGCTGCGCACCGGCTACCGGCGCCTGGCGATCTTCGGCGGCATGGTGGCGATCCTCGGCGGCCTGGCCCTGGTCCACGCCGGCCGCTCGGGGTTACGGCTCGAGATGATGGCGGCGACCCTGGTCATCGGCTTCGGCCTGGGCTTTCTCGCGTTGCCCAGCCTCATCGCGGTGCAGGACGCCGTGCCCTGGAAGGGGCGCGGGGTGGCCACCTCGACCGTGCAGTTCTTCCGTACCATCGGCGGCACGGTGGCGGTGGCGGCGCTCGGCGCGCTGCTGAATTCCCACCTGGCGGGCGGGGCGGCAGTCGCCGGCCGGCCCGCCAGTCCGCTGCTCGACGCCGATGCGGCGCTCGACCCGGTCCTGCGCTCCCGGCTGACTCCCGCGGCCTTGTCGGCGCTCACCTCGTCCCTGGCCTCGGGCCTGCAAGCGGTCTTCGTGGCGATCGCCGTCGCTGCGGTCGCCGGGCTGGCGCTGGCGCTGCTCTTCCCCGGCGGCCTGCCGCGACGCCGGCAACCTGCCGGCGGGCCGGCGGGTGCCGCCGTCGCGCCGGAGACACCGGAAAAGCGGGAAATGGCGGCGACAGCGCCACGATGATGTAAAATCGCTCCGCCTTCCGAGGACGTATCCGTTCTCGGAAGCGCTGTCGCCGACCCATTCCGCTGTCACCACGGAGGATTCGATGACGGATTTCTCGCACCCGGCACATGTGCGTTCAGCTCTGTTTGTCGATTTCGACAACATCTATCTGGGCCTGCAGAACGAGGACCCGCGCGCCGCCGAACAGTTCGCGACCCACCCCGGACGCTGGCTGCGGTGGCTGCAAGAGGACCTTCCCAACGACGCGCCGACAGGGCGCAAGATCCTGTCGCGGCGCTGCTACCTGAACCCGTCGCAGTTCAGCCGCTTCCGGCCCTATTTCATCCGCTCGGCCTTCGAGGTGGTGGATTGCCCGCCGCTGACCCGCGGCGGCAAGACCAGCGCCGACATTCAGATGGTCATGGACATCATGGATGCGCTCGGGCACGTCACCCGCTTCGAGGAGTTCATCATCCTCTCCGGGGACGCCGACTTCACCCCGGTCCTGCTGCGCCTGTCCCGGTACGACCGCCGCAGCGTGGTGCTGGCCGCCGGCCCCGCCTCGGCCGCCTACAAGGCGGCCTGCGACGTGCTCATCGACCAGGACACCTTCCTCGAGGAGGCGATCGGCATCGGCGAGGGCAGTCCGGTGCGTCCGGGGGCGGACAGCGAGCTGCTGCAGCGCATCGCGGCCAAGGTCCACGAGCGCGCGAGCGCCGGCGGCGAGCTGGTGGCCACCGATCTGCCCGGCATCTTCCGGGAGTTCGCCGAGTTCACTCCCGACAGCAACTGGCTCGGCTTCTACAGCCTGCGCGGCATGACCAGCGCGGTGGTGCAGGCGCGGCGAGACCTCGAGATGCTCGACGGCGACCCCTGGCGGGTGCGGGCCGCCGATGCTGCGGTCCTGGCGGCAGCGGAGAGCTCGGACCCGTCTGGGACAGCGGCGTCCCCGGGGACGTCGGACGGCGCGGAGACTGCGGAGACGTCAGAAGCTGCCGGCGCCCAGATGGGCCGGGCCGCCGCGGCCGGGTCCGCCACGCCACCGGCGCCGGAGGCCGGCGTCGCGCGGGCTGAAAGCGCGGGTGGCGGCAATGGCGGTGCTGGCGCCAGCGCCGGCAATGGCGCCAATGGCGCCAATGGCGGGTCCGGCGCCGCCTCGCCACAGCTGCTGCAGGCGATCGCCGAGAAGGTCTACAGCCGCGCCAGCGCCGCCGGGGAGCTTCTCGCCACCGACCTGCCGAGCATCTACCGCGAGTTCCCGCAGTTCACTCCCAACAGCAACTGGCTCGGCTTCTACAGCCTGCGCGGCCTCTCGGATGCGGTGATCCGCTCGCGCGCCGACCTCGAGATGGTCGACGGCGATCCCTGGCGCGTGCGCCTGCGCGCGCCGCAGACAGGCCCGGGCGAGCCGCGGCCGCGACGCTCCGCCGCCGCCGCCGGCGCCGCCGGGCGCGGCGGCGAACGGCTGGCCGCAGCGGAGGAGGCCGCGGCCCGGGGCGGCGGCGCCGCCGGCCAGGCCACGGCCGTGGCCACGGCCCCGGAGCTTGCCGTGGTCGCCCCCAGCCCGGCCGACCTCGAGCGCCAGCGGCAGGTCGATGCCGTCATCGAGTTCGTGCGCGGGCTGGTGGCGAGCTCGGATTCGCCGGTACCGGTGGCGCGCGCGGCGCATGCGATCCACGACCGCTTCGGCGAGGGCGTCGCGGCCTCGCGCTGGTACGGCGCCGGCACCTTCCGTGACCTGCTGGCGGGCCGCGGCGACCTGCGCTTCGTCATCTCGGCGACGCGGCCGGGCTTCCTGTACGACCCCGACCTCCACCAGACGCCGCTCGAGCAGTCGGAGGACCTCGAGATCGGCGGCCCCGAGATGACCTCGCTGGCGCACCGCATCCACCGCATCACCGACACGCCCTACCTGGCGCCCGACGAATACGCACTGGTGTTCCGCAAGATCGCCGAGGAGGTGAACGAGGTGGGGTACTTCCTGACCCGCACCTCCAAGGCTGTGCGCGACCGCTGCATCGAGGAAGGAACGCCGATCGCCCGCATCAGCGTCAACTTCATCCTGCGCGGCATCACCGGGGCGGGTTATCGCTTCGCCGCCGCCGGCACCGAGCCTCTGGACCTCGCGAACGCCTTCGTCAAGAACGTGCTCGGCCTCTGCGAGAGCGCCGGCATGCCGCTGTCGGAAGACGAGCGCCAGCAGCTCACGGCGTGGATCGCCGGCGGACTGGACCCGGGACCGGCCTGATGCTGCGCGCATTGTCGATCCCGGTTTCCCGCATGGGGCTGCACGAGATCACGGACGAGGTCAACGCCGTGGTCGGCGGCAGCGGCGTGCGCGAGGGCCTGTGCACCCTGTTCTTGCAGCACACCTCGGCCAGCCTGGTGATCCAGGAGAACGCTGATCCCGCGGCCCGGCGCGATCTCGAGCGCTGGCTCAACCGGCTGGTGCCGGAGGGCGATCCGCTGTATACCCATACCCAGGAGGGCCCGGACGACATGCCCGCCCACGTCAAAGCGGCGCTCACCGCCACCTCCCTGGCGATTCCCGTGGTCGACGGCGCTCTGGGCCTGGGCCGCTGGCAGGGCGTCTACCTGTGGGAGCACCGCCGTTTCGCCAGCCACCGGCATCTCTTGATTCATCTTGGTGCTTAGGCCTGCAGTGATCCGTGCCCCCCTCCCCTTCGCTTCGGCCACCCTTTTCTTTCTTCTAGTGGCATTGTCTCGCTGTCCCCTGGCTTTGGAACTGCACGCAGTGTTAGAGGGAGAGGTTCGCGCCCGGAGAACGCCCGCTTGAGCGACGTCACCACCAAGCTGCCGGAGACCCTGGCGCCGGACCTGCCGACCGGCCCGCGGCGGCGGCCCGTCGTCGCCCGGGACCTGCTGCGCAAGGCGGCGCCGTTCATCACCGTCCTGCTGTTCGCCGGCGCCCTCTGGTTGCTCCACCGCCAGCTCGAGGGCTTCCGCTACCGCGACGTGATGCTGTTCCTGCGCGGGTTGCCGCGCGCCCGCGTCTGGCTCGCCGTGCTCTGCACCGCCCTGGGCTACGCGGCGATGACCGGTTACGACGCGCTGGCGTTCCGCAACATCCGCGTGCCCCTGCCCTACCGCAAGATCGCGCTGGCGTCGTTCGCCGGCTACGCCTTCAGCAACAGCCTCGGGTTCGCGCTGCTCACCGGCACGCCGGTGCGCGCCCGGCTCTACTCCGGCTGGGGCCTCTCCGCAACCCAGGTGACGAAGGTCGTGGTGTTCTGCTTCCTGACCTTCTGGCTCGGCTTCATCACGCTGGGCGGCGCCGCCTTCCTGCTCGAGCCGCTGCCGCTGCCGCACGGCTTCTCCTTCAACCTTGCCACCTCCCGGCCGCTCGGCTTCCTGTTCCTCAGCCTCGCCGTGGTTTACGTGGCGCTTGCCGCCCGGCGCCGCCAGCCGCTGCTGGTGCGCGGCATCGAGCTGCCGCTGCCGGGCCTGCGCCTGGCTCTCGCTCAGATCGCGCTCTCCTGCCTCGACTGGGGGCTGGCGGCCGCCGCGCTCTACGCCCTGTTGCCGAACCATGAGGACCTCAGCTTTCCGCGGCTGCTGGCGGTCTTCCTGCTGGCCCAGCTGGCCGGCGTCGCCAGTCAGGTGCCGGGAGGCCTGGGGGTGCTCGAGGCCAGCATCCTCTACCTGCTCACCCGCTTGACGCCGGCCATGCCGGTGCCGCAGGTCGTCGGCGCCCTGGTGGCCTTCCGCGGCATCTACTATTTCGCGCCGCTGCTGGTCGCCAGCCTGGCGCTGGCGGCGCACGAGGCCAGCCTCCGCCATCACCAGGTGCTGCGGGTGGCCCGCGGCATCGGCTCGCGGGTCTCGGCGGTAGTGCCGCAGGTGCTGTCGCTGACCACCTTCCTGGGCGGCGCCATCCTGCTGGTCTCGGGCGCCACGCCGGCGGTCCGCTCCCGGCTCGACTGGCTGAGCGCGCTGCTGCCGCTGCCGGTCATCGAGCTGTCGCACTTCGTCGGCAGCCTGGTCGGGGTCGGCCTGCTGCTGCTCGCGCTGGGCTTGCAGCGGCGGCTGGACGCGGCCTACCAGCTGACCGTGGGGCTGCTGGTGACCGGCATCGTGGTGTCGCTGCTCAAGGGGCTCGACTACGAGGAGGCGATCGCGCTGTCGCTGATGCTCGCCGCCTTGCTGCCCTGCCGCCGGCACTTCTATCGCAAGGCGACGCTCACCAACGAACCGTTCACGCCGTCCTGGATCTCCGCCACCACCATCGTGGTGGCCGGCTCCCTGTGGCTGGGCATCTTCTCCTACCAGAATAAGCAGTATTCACGCGAGCTGTGGTGGATGTTCACGCTGCGCGGTGACGCTCCGCGCTTCCTGCGCGCCTCGGTAGGGGTCGTCGCCGCGGCCCTGGGCCTGGCGCTGTGGCGGCTGCTGCGTCCGGCGGTGCACCGTCCGGAGTGGCCCACCGAGCGGGACCTCGACAGCGCCTGCGCCATCGCCGCCGCCTCGCCGCGCACCTACGCCCACCTGGCGATGCTCGGCGACAAGCAGCTGCTGTTCAACGACAGCCGGACCGCCATGCTGATGTACGGGGTGGAAGGGCGCAGCTGGGTCTCGATGGGCGATCCGGCCGGCCCGGAGTCGGAGCGCGCCGAGCTGGCCTGGCGCTTCCGCGAGCTGTGCGATCAGCACCGCGGCTGGTGCTCCTTCTATCAGGTCAACGAGAAGCGGCTGCACCTCTATGTCGACCTCGGGCTGTCGCTGGTCAAGCTCGGCGAGGAGGCGCGGGTGCCGCTCGCGGACTTCTCGCTCGCCGGCGCCGGGCGCAAGAAGCTGCGCTGGGCCCAGCGCAAGACCGAGGAGCTCGGCTGCCGCTTCGAGATCGTACCGGCCACCCGGGTGGCGCCGCTGATGCCCGAGCTCGAAGCCCTGTCCGCCGCCTGGCTCAAGGAGAAGAACACGCGCGAGAAGGGGTTCTCCCTCGGCTTCTTCGAGCCCAGCTATCTCCAGCGGCTGCCGCTCGCGCTGGTGCGCGGCGAGCACGGCATCATCGCCTTCGCCAACCTCTGGCTGGGGGCCGAGCACGAGGAGATGTCGATCGACCTGATGCGGCACGTCGGCGACGCGCCCTCGGTGGTGATGGACTACCTCTTCGTCGAGCTGATGCTGTGGGGGCGCGCCAACGGCTACCGTTGGTTCAACCTCGGGATGGCGCCGCTGTCCGGGCTCGAGGGGCGCGCCATCGCGCCGCTATGGAGCCGGCTGGGGACCATGGTGTACCGGCACGGCGAGCACTTCTACAACTTCCAGGGGCTGCATCAGTACAAGGAGAAGTTCGACCCGGTCTGGGAGCCGCGTTACCTGGCTTGCCCGGGCGGCCTGGCTCTGCCGCGCGTGCTGGCGGACGTCGCGGCGCTCATCTCGCGCGGTTACCGCGGCCTGCTGGCCAAGTAGGTCAGTCACCTCCGGTAGCCGGCGGCGGTGCCGCCGCGGGCCCGGGGGCGGGGGGCGGGGCCGGGGCCGGGGCCGGGGCGGTGAGCTCGTGGTGGAGGGCGCCCGCGAACGCCTCGATGGCGGCGGCGTCCTCGCGAGACGCGGGGCGCCGGCCGCGTCCGGCGAAGATCAGCCGTTCGAGCAAGGCGTCGGCGCGCACTCCCTGCTCGCCGGCGCCCTGGAAGGCCGCGAGCTCGTCGACCCAGGCATAGAGGCGTCGCAGACGCTCTCCCGACAAGCGCCCGCTGATCTCGGCCGCCGCACCGCAGGAGCCGGCGTTCACCTCGCCGCTCAGGTAGACCGATAGATCGTCGCAGACGCCGCCGGCAACGGCGCCGCGGTGCCAGGTGAAAGCCAGCCCATAGGGCGAGGGGACGCCGCCCTCGCCGGCCGCCTCGACCGTCACGGCGCGGGTCCATTCGGCGATCATCCGGCGCTCGGCGGGAGACGCCTCGGCAGCGCCGCGTCCGCGGAAAGACAGCTCGCCGGCGTTCGGCTCTTGCCCCTCGCCGGCGGCGAGCAGCCGGAACGGCGCAAAGGCGCTGGCAAGCTCCGCCAGGTCCGCGCTGCGCCGGCGCCCCGCGAAGAGGTAATGAACGCGTGGACCGTCTTGGGGGTTCTCGGGACCGATCCACAGGCCGCCCAAACCGATTGCGACGCGCTGCCGTGGCCCGCCGACCTGGGGCCCCGGCGGCCCCACTGAGGCCGCGGAGGAAGTCGCCGAGGACGAGCGGCCATCGAGTATCGTGGCCGGACGGTACCACTCGATCAGCACCGCCTCCGCCGCCGGCGACAGGACCGAAGCGGCCGCGGCCTCTTTCCCGGAGCTCCTGCTGCCGGACCCGTCCGAGGGCCGGCCTGCCGGGCAGGCGGCCAGGCCGAGCAGGGCGAAGGCGAGCGCCGCGGCGCGACGGCTGGCTTGCTGCATGAGGCTGATGATAGCCGGCGAAGCGTGTTCGGCGGTGGACCGGATGCAAACGCGGCACGGCCCTCGCCGGCGGGAGGACCGTGCCGAGAACGTCCCTAGCAGGTGTTGCTCGTGCAGGTGAGATTGCAGGTGGTGCAGGTGTTCCGGTTGCTGAAGTCACAGATCGGCGGACAAGTCCTCCCGGAGACCCCCACGGCCGGTCGCAGGTCGGACCGATCGAGCTCCACCAGGGTTTCGCGGTTCAGCGTCAACCTCTTGTGTGCTCTCCTCACGTCATTCTCCTTTTCGTAGAGATCGCTCAGGGCCAGTTGGGCGCGTCAGCCCTATCTCCACTGGTGCTGCCCGGACCGTAAGGTGAGACGTGACGTCCCCGGCAAGAGCGGCCACCACGGCTGCGGCAGCCCGCGGAAACCGGTATCTTATGTGCACTTCGACCGGCATCCGTCAACCGAGTCGATGTACCGGTAGCCGGGGCCGCGGGCGCGGCGGAGACCTATCGTGACAACCTTCGACGCGATCGTCATCGGCACCGGCCAGGCCGGTCCCTCGCTCGCCGCGCGCCTGGCCAAGGCCGGGATGAAGGTGGCGATCGTCGAGCGCGGGCGCTTCGGCGGCTCCTGCGTGAACACCGGTTGCACTCCCACCAAGACGCTTCTGGCGAGCGCCTACGCCGCGCAGCTTGCCCGCCGCGCCGCCGAGTACGGCGTCACGCTCGGCACCGGCCCGGTCGCGGTGAGCGTCGACATGAAGCGGGTCAAGGCGCGCAAGGATGCCGTGGTCGAGGATTTCGCGCAGGGCGTCGAGAGGTCGCTGCGGAGCCTCCCCAACTGCACGGTCGTCCAGGGCCATGCCCGCTTCACGTCGCAGCACCAGGTCGCCGCCGGCGACGAGCTGCTCGCAGCGGAGCGGATCTTCATCGACGTCGGCGCCCGGCCGGCGGTCCCCGAGATCGCAGGCCTGGGCGAGGTGGATTACCTCACCAGCTCGTCGATGATGGCTGTCGACTTCCTGCCCCGCCACCTGGTCATCGTCGGCGGCGGTTACGTCGGCCTCGAGCTCGGCCAGATGTACCGGCGCTTCGGCAGCGAGGTCTCGATCGTCGAGATGGCGCCGCGCCTGCTGCGGCGCGAGGACGAAGACGTCTCGGCGGCGATTGCGGACGTCCTCGAGCGCGAAGGCGTCCGCCTGCACCTCGGCGCCAGATGCATCCGCGTCGCCGAGCAGGACGGCGAGATCGAGGTGGGCGTCGAGTGCGCCGCCGGCGTGCCCGCTGTCCATGGGTCGCACCTGCTGCTGGCGGTGGGCCGCCGGCCCAACACCGACGACCTTGGGCTGCCCAACGCCGGCGTGGCGCAGGACCAGGAAGGCTACATCGTGGTCGACGACCAGCTGCGCACCAACGTGCCGGGGATCTGGGCGCTCGGCGAGTGCAACGGCCGGGGCGCCTTCACCCACACCGCCTACAACGACTTCGAGATCGTCGCCGCCAACCTGCTCGAGGGCGAGGCCCGGCGGGTGAGCGACCGCATACCGGCTTACGCGGTCTTCGTCGATCCGCCGCTGGGCAGGGTGGGGATGACCGAGGCCGAGGTGCGCCGCTCCGGGCGGCGGGCGCTCTGCGGCAAGCGCCCGATGACCAAGGTCAGCCGCGCCATCGAAAAGGGCGAGACCCTGGGCTTCATGAAGGTACTGATCGACGCCGAGACGCGGCAGATCCTGGGTGCCGTCATCCTCGGCACCGGCGGCGACGAGGCCGTCCACTGCGTGCTCGACGTGATGGCCGCCAAGGCTCCCTACACCGTGCTGCAACGGGCCGTGCACATCCACCCGACGGTGGCGGAGCTGATCCCGACGGTGCTGGGCCAGCTCGCGCCGCTGCCGGAGTGAACGGGCAGGCCAGCCCGCGAACAAAGGTGGCAGATTTCTTGCGGATTGCCGGCGAAAAGCTGGCAGATGCCTTGCACACTGTAGATGGTGAGGCAAGCGCCACGCATGCCTCGAAGCAAAAAGGAAGTCGTGTCTCGAACCCAAAACTGCTTGCGAAGGGCGGCCGTCACAGGGAAGGGGCAGGCACTTACCTCGAAAGGAGTCTTCATGGACCTCAACAAGCGAACTCTGTTCCGCATCCTGGTGTTTGCGGCCCTGGCGATGGGCATCCTGGCGGCGGCGCCGGCCTTTGCCGCGCAGGTGCAGCTCGAAGGCGTCGTCATGGGCGGGACTGAGCCCGAGTGCGTGGTCGTCAGGGACCACCAGGGCAATTCCTTCCTGCTCGAGGGTCCAGGCTGGTACGGTCTCATCGGCAACGATTACGTCCGCCTCGAAGGGACGATCGTGCCCGAGAACCGCTGCGGCGTGACCAACGGCATCCAGGTGGCGAACGTCTCGACGATCTGGCGTGACGAGACTCACAAGGTGATCGTCTACGAGCGGTCGAAGGGGGGCGTTTTCCTGGACTGGGTACGGGCTCACCGCGAGCGCGAGTGGAGGGAGTGGGAGAGGGAGCACCACATCCCGCCTCCTCCCCCGCAACAGTAGCAGCAGTAGCCACGTAGAACCTGCCGGGCTCCGCGGGCGAACTGAGCCAGACGAGCGGCTCAGCGCCCGCGGAGCCACCGGCGCTTCGTCCCTGCATCACCCTGCCGGCCCCCCCCGGCCCCCTCGTCGACACCCCCCCCCCCCCCCCGCCGCGGTAGGCCGCGGGCTCTGTAAACCTCGCTGTTAAACCTCGCAGTCGCCAGGACGTAGACTGTATCCGGAGGCGAGAGCGACGTGCAGGCGAGATC
>DASZHY010000398.1:0-27457 GCA_035949675.1 Thermoanaerobaculia bacterium | reverse complement strand
GACGCGCCGCTGGCCCGCCAGGCGAGGCCGCTGCACTGGGACGCCAAGGCTGGAATGCGGATACGCTAAGAGGGAGCGGAAGGGGGGAGGAAGTGGAAACTCGGCGCATCGGCACGCTAGAGGTCTCGGTCGTCGGCCTCGGCTGCAACAACTTCGGGGGGCGCCTCGATCGGGAAGGCACGCGCTCGGTGGTCGCGGCGGCGCTCGACGCGGGCATCAACTTCTTCGATACCGCCGACATGTACGGCGACACGCGGAGCGAGCAGTACCTGGGCGAGGCGCTCGGCTCCCGGCGCGGCCAGGCGATCGTCGCCACCAAGTTCGGCTGGCGGCTCGACGACCAGCGGTATGGTGCTAAGCCTGATTACGTGCTCCGCGCGGCCGAGGACAGCCTGAGGCGGCTGGGCACCGGCCACATCGACCTCTACCAGCTGCACCGGCCGGACCCCGAGACGCCGATCGGGCAGACGCTCGGCGCCTTGGACGAGCTGGTGCGCAGCGGCAAGGTGCGCGAGATCGGCTGCTCGGGGTTCTCCGCGGCGCAGCTGCGCGAGGCGCAGGCCGCGGTCCACGGCGGCGCCGCCCGTTTCGTCAGCGTCCAGAACCAGTACAGCCTGGTGCACCGCGAGCCCGAGCGCGAGGTCCTGCCCGAGTGCGAGCGCCAGCGCCTCGCGTTCATTCCCTACTTCCCGCTCGCCGGCGGCGTCCTCACCGGCAAGTACCGCCGCGGCCGGCCCGATCCCGCCAACACCCGGCTTACCGCGCCGGCGGGCTCCGGCGGCCGGTTCCTCAACGAGCGCAACCGCGCGATCGCGGAGGCGCTCGCCGATTTCGCGGCGGCGCGCGGCCATTCCCTGCTCGAGCTCGCGTTCTCATGGCTGCTGAGCCATCGCGTGGTGGCTTCGGTGATCGCCGGCGCCATGACGCCGGAGCAGGTGGGGGCCAACGCCGGCGCCGCCGGCTGGCGCCTCTCCGCCGCCGACCTCGCCGAGATCGACCGGCTGGCGCCGCCCGCGGACTGACTCGTCGTGCACGATCCGCCGCCTTGGCCCTGGAGCCACATGCTGATCCCTGCCCGGATGGCGCGACGGCCGCGGGCCTGCGCCATGCTCGCCGGCTTGGCGCCCCTACTCGCCACCGTCGCCGCCACCGCCGTCGCCGCCGGCGTCGCCATCGCAGCCGTCGCCGCCGCCGCGCAGACGGCTCCGGCGCAGGACTATGCGGTGCGCCTCAACCGTCCGGCGGCCGCCGGCGAGAAGCGGCTGGCGGTCGGTTGGCTGAGCAGCGACGACCGTCTGTCCGGCACCAGGGACGGACAGCCGAGCGACCAGCGGCAGACCTCCACCATCCGCTACGTCGTGGCGACCGAGATCCAGGAGGTGGGCTCCAAGGGCAACGCCCTGCGGGCGACGCTCACCGTCCGCCGGCTGGTCAAGGAGAGCGGCGGCGTCAGCCTCGAGCTGGCCAAGCCGGGGGCGGTGATCACGGCGCGGCTGGCCGGGCGCGAACGGCTGTTCGAGCTGCTGGGCGCGCGGCTCGCCCCGGACCTGCAGCAGGCGCTGGCGGCGGCGGTGCCCCTGCACGCCGACGACGAGCCGACCGACGACGACCGCTTCGGGACCGAGCAACGGCGGCGGGTGGGCGAGAGCTGGACCGCCAACGCCGCGCTCATCGCCAGCTCCGGTCCGGCGAGCGTCACCTTCGATCCCAGGAACGTGACCGGCACGGTGACCCTGGCGAGTATCAAGCCGGTCAACGGCCAGCCCTGCATGGAAGTGCGGTGGAAGCTCGAGGCCCGTCACGGCTCCTGGAAGCCCGGCAGCCTGCCGCCAGGTTTTGCCGCCACCAACAGCTCGATGTCCGTCACCGGCTCGCTGCTGGTGCCGGTTGACACGGCGCTGCCGCCGGCCGGCAGGGACACCTCGATCACCGGCGTCGCCGACGTCAGCGGCGAGAGCGTGGGCGGCAGCGCCTCGAGCCTGCACCACGAGCTGCGTCAGGTCGTCCACGTCGAGCTGTCGAAGGTCCCCTGAGCGCCGCATGAGTGGCCGCACTCCATCCCTGCTAAGTGGAGTTAGGCGCCCGCGGGCTCCGGTGAAAGCATTCAGCCGGCGCGCCCTCATGAATCAGAATGGCCACTCGGAGGTCGATCCCATGCGCAGAGCCGTCTTCTCCGTCCTGCTCGCCGCCGTCCTGCCGGCGGCCCTCGCACCGCTCGCCGCGCAAGCCGGATCCGCCGCGCGCGCCGGATCCGCCGCGCCAGTTGCGCCCGCCAAGCCCGCGGAGCGTCTCGCACCCTGCCGCCTCGAAGGCATCGATGAGGAGCTGCGCTGCGGCACCTACCAGGTCTGGGAGGATCGCGAGGCGAGGCGCGGCCGCAAGATCCCTCTCAACGTCGTGGTCCTGCCGGCGCTCGGTCGCGATCGGGCGCCCGACGCGATCGTCTACTTTGCCGGCGGGCCGGGCGAGGGGGCAACCCAGGGCGGCCGCTTTCTGGCGGATGACAAGGAGCTGCGCCGGCACCGCGACGTCCTGCTCGTCGACCAGCGTGGCACCGGCAAGTCGAACCCGCTCAACTGCGACTTCTACGGGCCCGACTCCCATGGCAAGGGGGCGGACCCCAGGCAGCTGGCGGGGGACCTCTTCCCGCCCTCGGCCGTCCGCCAGTGCCGAGACCGTCTCGAGAAGGTGGCCGACCTGAAGCTCTACACCACGGCGCTCGGCATGGACGATGTCGACGAGGTGCGCGCCTGGCTCGGTTATCCGCAGGTGGACCTGATCGGCGGCTCCTACGGCACCCGCGCCGCCCAGGTCTACCTGCGCCGGCACCCCGGCGCGGTGCGCAGCGTGGTGCTCGACGGCGTCGCGCCGGTCGACGAGACGCTGCCGCTGCACCATGCCTACGCCGGCAAGCGGGCGGTCGACCTGCTGTTCGCCGAATGCGCTGCCGACAAGGCCTGCCATGCCGCCTTCCCGAATCTGTCCCAGGAGCTGCAGGCGGTCATGGAGCGCGTCGACCGCGGGGTCAAGGTGCGCATCCCTGACCCCAAGTCCGGCGGCACCTTCGAGGTCACGCCCAGCCGCGGTCTGGTTGCCGAAGGTCTGCGCTTCCTGACCTATGACACGGGCGCCCGCAAGGTGCCGCTCGCGGTCCATCTCGCCTATCAAGGCGACATGGAGCAGCTCGTCGCGATCGCCATCGACCGCCGCGCCATCATCGACCACATCCTGGCCATGGGCATGGACTTCTCGGTGACCTGCGCCGAGGACCTGCCGTTCATCGACGAGGCCGCGGCGGCGCGGGCAACCGCCGGCACGCTGCTCGGCGACTACCGCATCCGCGAGCAGAAACGGGTCTGCGCCGACTGGCCGCGCGGCAGCATTCCCGCCGACGCCCACCAACTCGTGCACTCGGCGGCACCGGTGCTGCTGCTCTCCGGCGAGCGTGATCCGGTGACGCCGCCCGAGTTCGGGCAGCGCGTCGCCAGCCGGCTGCCCAACAGCCTGCACGTCGTCTTCCCGCACAGCGGCCACGGCAGCGAAGGGCCCTGCGCCCAGGGCATCGTCGACCGCTTCCTGGAGCGTGCGTCGGTCAAGGGGCTCGACGTCTCCTGCGCGTCAAAGACGCCGCCGCCCCATTTCCTCGTGAAGATGCCTGTCGAGGTCAAGCTCGACCCGCGCCTGCTCGACGCGTGCGCCGGGACCTATGCCTTGCCAGGCTTCTCCGTGACCCTGGCCCGCCTCGCGGATCACCTCGTCGTCAGCATGCCCGAAAACGCCGACCTCGAGCTCTTCGCCGATGCCCAGGATCACTTCTTCGCCAAGTCGGCGGACATCGAGATGCGGGTCAAGCGGGGCGCCGGCGGCCGCGTGGCGGAGGTCGTGTTCAAGAATGGCGACCAGGAGCTCCGCGGCAAGCGGGTCCACTGAGGACCGCCTCTCGCTCAGTGAGCCCAGACCTTGGCGGGGTCCTGCTCGAACGGGTAGACGTGGACCATCCAGCCGAAGATGACCGGATGGAAGACGCCGCCGCTGGCCTCGCACTCGGCCGCGGTGGCAATTGAGCCCGCGAACCCGAAGCGCCGCCAGTCGGACGTGGCGTACGCTGACTTGGGAGGCAGGCAGATGTTGACGTGCTGGTGCCATGCCGCGACCGAGAGCGGGACCCGTTCGTCCAGCTGGGCTTCGTCGAACCGGCGCGGCGCCGTGTACATGGCCCCGACCAGCTCGAAGCCGCCCCCGGCCGTGGGCTTGTAGAGTAGCGACGTGGGATGGGCAGGATCGAAGGCGAACTCCGCCAGGTAGGCGTTCCCCCAGTTGGTGAAGTGGTACCTCGGTTGCTTGAGGTTGGGAAGGTATTGGATGTAGCCGTCGGCCACGGCGGCCTTGACGTCGCGATACCTGTCGATGACGCCGCGCAGCGCCTGGACGATGGCATCGGCCCGGCGCTGGTCCTCGGCGGTGCGCGGGCGCGGCGCGGTCATATTCATGTGGGGCCCCATGTCCATGTGCTCGTGGGACATGGCGCCGTCGGCGGCGCCGGCGCCGGCGGCCATGCCGGGCATTCCGGGCATCGAGGACATGTCGTGCCCCTCATGCCCAGGCGCGGTGGTCCCCGGCCCCTGGGCGGTGCCCGGCCCTTGGTCGGCGCCCGGCCGGCCCGAGGCTGCCGTCGCCGCCACCGCCGCCACCAGGAGGGCGGCGGCAAGGGCGAGAACGAAAGCGAGATGGCGGCGCGTGGTCATGCTGCGAATCCTCCGACCATGAAACACCTGCGGGCGCGCTGTCTTGCGGGTTTCCGTGGCCGCCGCGGCCTCAGAGCCGGAACGCCGGCGGCGCGGTGAATCCGCCGGCCACGTCGGACAGCAGGGCGGCCAGCTCGATCGAGGTCCCGTCCTCCCACATCGGCGCCACGATCTGGATGCCGGCAGGGAGGCCCGCGGCGGTGAACCCGACCGGCGCCACGGTGGCGGGCAGGCCCGCCAGCGTCGCGACGCTGACCCAGGAGGCCATGTCTCGAGCGTACGGCCGCCGGCCTTCGGGGGTGTCGACGACCCGCTCGCCGATCGGCTCGCCGTGGTCGTGGGGGAACGCCGCGGTGAAGGCGGTGGGGAGAAGGAACGCGTCGTGGCTCGCGAAGTACTGCTGCCAGAGCGCGCGGCAGGCGAGCCGGCGCCGGGTCACGTGCAACCAGCGGCCGTGCGGCTCCGCCGCCCCCGCGGCGGCGACGTCGTCGGGGTTGGCCGCCAGGCGCTCGCGCCACCGCCGGCGCTCGTCTTCGGCCGCGTCGGCAGCCAGGAACGCAAACAGCAGGTAGGTGAAGGTTTGGAGCATGGCCTGCGGCTCGATCCCGGGGGGCCACCCGTGCTCGAGCTTGGCGCCGGCCTTGCTCAACGCAGCGAGCGTCCGCTCGTAGGGCGCGGCGACGTCGGAGGCGACCGGGGCGAAGGGATCGTCGAGGACATAGCCGATCCGATAGTCCGCGAGACGGGTGTGACGGGGCGCGGGCAGCTGCCATGTCCAGGCCTTCGCATCGTCGTCGCTCGGGCCGCCGAGCACCCCCAGCCCCAGTGCGAGGTCGCGCGCGTCCCGAGCCAGCAGGCCGGCCACGGAGAGATCGATCGGATAACCCGGGGAGCCGTCCCAGGGCCCCGGCTGGAACCCCGCCATGCTGACGAGCTCAAGGGAGGGCTTGTGGCCGTAGACGCCGCAGAAGTGCGCGGGAATCCGGATCGAGCCGCTGAGGTCGCTGCCGAGGCCCAGGCAGCCGAGGCCGGCGGCCACCGCCGCGGCGCCGCCGCCGGTCGAGCCGCCGGGCGTTCGCGTCAGGTCCCAGGGATTGTTCGTCGTGCCATAGACCGGGTTGTAGCTCTGCCAGTCGCCGAGCAGGACCGGCACGTTGGTCTTCCCGACGACGATGGCGCCGGCGCGGGCCAGACGCTCGACGGCGACCGCCGTCGCCGGGCTGACGGCACTCGCCAGCGCCGGCAGGCCCCAGGTGCTGGGCGAGCCACGATAGGCGAACGACTCCTTGATCGTGACCGGCACGCCATGGAGCATGCCCATGGCGCCGCCCCTGGCGAGCACCGCATCGGCCTGCCGCGCGCGCGCCAGGGCTATCTCCCGGTCCTGCCAGACGATGGCGTTGAGCGCCGGGTTGTGGAGATCGATTCGCCGCAGCGTCTCCTGCATCAGCTCGCTCGCCGAGATCCATTTCCGGCGCACGGCAGCGGTCGTCTCCGCCGCCGTCGCAAGTGCAGGCTGGAAATCGGCCGAGCTCATGATCGCGGCCGGCGGCCTGAAACGCCCGCTACAGCAGGCCCTCGCTGGCCATCAGCTCGGCGTTGAGGACGGCGGCGCCGGCAGCGCCGCGCAGGACGTTGTGCGACAGCGCCACCAGCTTGTAGTGGAGGACCGGACACTCGCGCACCCGGCCGACGGCGGTGGCCATGCCGCGCTCGAGGCCGGCGTCCTTGCGCGTCTGCGGGCGGTCGGGCGCCTCGAGCAGGTGGATGGGCCGGCGCGGCGCCGACGGCAGGCGGCGCTCCTGCGGCACGCCGCTGAAGCCGGCGAGGGCGGCGAGCAGCTCGGCGCGCTCGGGGCGCGCCGCGAACTCGATGCTGACCGCCACCAGGTGGCCGTCGACGGCGGCCACCCGGTTGCAGGCGGCGCTGACCCTGAAGGGCAGCGGCCGGATCTCCTCGTCCCGCAGCTCGCCGAGGATCTTCTGCGGCTCGCTCTCGACCTTCGCCTCCTCGCCGCCGATGTAGGGGATCACGCTACCCAGGACGTCCAGCGACGGCACCCCCGGATAGCCCGCTCCCGAGACCGCCTGCAGGGTGGTCACCATGACGCGCTCGAGGCCGAAGCGGCGCAACGGCGCCAGCGCCATCACCAGCACGATCACGGCACAGTTCGGGTTGGTCACGATCGCCCCTTCCCAGGAGCGGCCGCGGCGCTGCGCCGGCAGCAGCCCGAGGTGCTCGGGATTGATCTCGGGCACCAGCAGCGGCACGTCGGCCGCCATCCGGAAGTGGCTGGAGTTGGAAATCACCAGGTGGCCGGCGGCGGCGAACGCCGCCTCCACCTCGGCGGCCTGGGCGCCGCTCATCGACGAGAAGACGATCCGCGGGCCGCGTCCGGGCACGCACTCCTCGACCGCCAGCTCGCCGAGTCGGGGCGGCGGCGCGCCCTCGAGCTGCCATGCGGTGGCCTCGGCGTAGCGCTTGCCGGCGCTGCGGTCGCTCGCCGCCAGCCAGCGCAGCTCGAACCAGGGATGGTCGGCCAGCAGCTGCACGAAGCGCTGCCCCACGGTCCCGGTGGCCCCCAGGACTCCGACCTCGATCTTGCCTTCGCCGCGTGCCTCGCGGGAGCTGCCGTCCATGGCGCTGACCCTCCTCCGCCCTCTATCTGATCCGTGTGCCGCCGCCGGCTCCCGCGGCGCCCGCGGCTCCCGCGGCTCCGGCATCGCCCGCCGCCTCGCCGAGCAGCGTGCGCACCAGCTCGGCG
Organism: Thermoanaerobaculia bacterium; assembly: GCA_035949675.1. Classification (GTDB taxonomy): domain Bacteria; phylum Acidobacteriota; class Thermoanaerobaculia; order Multivoradales; family UBA5704; genus JASLEW01. The sequence goes on along the minus strand of DASZHY010000398.1, from coordinate 19,948 downwards.
TAGAGCTCGGCGGCAGCCACCAGCTGGCTCTTGGCCACCCGCTCCTCGGGGGTATGGGCGAGGTGGATGCTCCCCGGCCCGAGCAGCAGCGGCTCGCCCCAGGCGGTGAGCCGCGGGACGTCGGTCGTGTACTTGACGATGGTGGTGGCGAAGCCCGGCAGGGTGCGCAGCGCGACCGCCGGCACCTCGCGCACCGTGGTCACCCGCGCCGGCGCGAGCGCCGCCACCAGGTCGGCGCGCAGCCGGGCGGTGTCGCCGACGGTGCGCACCATCACCTCGGCCCGCGCCCGATCGGCGATGACGTTGGCGGCGCGGCCGCCCGCCAGGGTGCCGATGTTGAGGGTGGTTTCGCCCAGCTCCGGGGAGCTGGGCAGCGGCACGGCGCGCAGGCGGGCCAGCGCCGCCAGCAGCCGGTCGATGGCCGAGTCGCCGAGCTCCGGATAGGCCGAATGGGCGGCCCGGCCGTCGGCCTCGACCGCCAGGTAGAGCGCGCCCTTCGAGCCCAGCGCCAGGCAATTCTCGGTGGGCTCGCCGTCGATCAGGTAGCGGGTGCCGCGGGGATCGCGGTTGGCCGCCTGGGCGCCGGCGCTGTCGGTCTCCTCGCCCACCACCAGCAGGATGCCGAAGCCGCGCACCCCCGAGGCGAGCAGCCGCGCGGCGGCGGCGAACATGGCGGCGATGGCCCCCTTGGCGTCGCAGGCGCCGCGGCCGTGGACGTCGGTGGCGTCCTCCGCGGAGGGGAAGAACGGCGGCACGGTGTCCATGTGCGTCGACAGCACCACCACCGGCTCGCCCCAGGCGGCAAAGAGGTTGAAGCGGTCGGCCGCGACCGGCAGGCGCTCGACCGTGCCGCCGCCGCGCGCGGCGAGCGCCCGCAGCCGCAGCTCGAGCAGCTCACCGACCGCGCGCTCGCCGCCGGTGACCGAATCGACGTCCACCAGCTCGCGGGTCAGGCGGAAGATCTCGGCCGGGGTCATGGGCGGGGTAGTTTATCGCGTACCATACGCCCCATGATCGCGATCGACCTTGCCGGCAAGCGGGCCCTGGTCATGGGGGTGGCGAACGCGCGCAGCCTGGGCTGGGCGATCGCCGAGCGCCTGCACGCGGCCGGCGCCCAGCTCGCCTTCAGCTACCAGGGCGAGCGGCTGCGCGGCGAGCTCGAGAAGCTCACCCGCGCGCTGCCCGGCAGCCGGATCTACGACTGCGACGTGCGCAACGAGGCCGACCTCGCGGCGATGTTCGCCGACTTGCAGGCGGTCTGGGGCAGCCTCGACTACCTGGTGCACGCGATCGCCTTCGCGCCGCGGGCGGCGATGGAGGGCCGTTACCTGGACACCACCCGCGAGGACTGGCTCGCCGCGCTCGAGATCTCGGCCTACTCGCTGGTGGCGGTGGCGCGCGGCGCCGAGCCGCTGCTGGCCGCGGGCGGCGGCATCGTCACCCTCACCTACTACGCCGCCGAGAAGGTGGTGCCGCGCTACAACGTGATGGGGGTCGCCAAGAGCGCGCTCGAGGCGAGCGTGCGTTACCTCGCCTTCGAGCTCGGGCGGCGCGGGGTGCGGGTCAACGCCGTCTCGGCGGGTCCCGCCCGCACCGTCGCCGCGCGCAGCATCCCCGGTTTCCTCAAGATGTACAACAAGGTGGCCGGCATCGCGCCGCTGGGGCGCAACGTCACCCACGAGGAGATCGGCAACCTCGGCCTGTTCCTGCTGTCGCCGCTCGCCACCGGCATCACCGGCGAGACGGTCTACGTCGACTCAGGATTCCACGTCATGGGCATGGAGCTGGGGGAAGACGCGAAGGCGGAGGCGTGACCGGCCCTCCCGCCCTCAATGCCCTGATCCTGGCCGGCGGCAGCGGCACCCGGTTCTGGCCGCTGTCGCGGCGGCGCCGGCCGAAGCAGCTGCTCGCCCTGGAAGGCGAGGACAGCCTGCTGCGCTCGACCGTCGCCCGCCTGGCGCCGCTGGTGCCGCCGCGGGCGGTCTGGGTGTGCACCACCCGCGACCTCGCGGCGGCGGTGCGCCGCGAGCTGCCGGAAGTGCCGCCGGCGCAGGTGCTGATCGAGCCCGAGGGCCGCAATACCGCGCCGGCGATCGGCTGGTCGGTGCGCTCGATGCCCGAGGCGGTGCGCGGCGGCGTGGTGGCGGTGCTGCCCGCCGACCATCACGTCGGCGAGCCGCAGCGCTTCCGTGACGTCCTGGCGGCGGCGGCGCGGGTGGTGGCCGCGGAGGATCGGGTGATGACGCTCGGGGTGACGCCGCGCTGGGCCGAGACCGGCTACGGCTACCTGGAGCTCGTGGCAGGCGAGGAGGCGGAGCGCGTGCGGCGGGTGCGGCGCTTCGTCGAGAAGCCGAGCCCCGAGGACGCGGCGCGCTTCGCCGCCTCGGGACACCACCTGTGGAACGCCGGCATCTTCGTGTTCCGCGGCGGCCGGCTGCTCGAGCTGCTGGCGCGCCACGAGCCGGAGCTCGCGCGCGGGCTCGAGGAGATCGCCGCCGCCCCCGGACGGCTGGCGGAGATCTACCCGCGGCTGCCGGCGCGCTCCATCGATTACGCGGTGATGGAGAAGCTCGACTCGCTCGTCACCCTGCCGCTCGACTGCGGCTGGAGCGACCTGGGCTCGTGGGGGGCGCTCGACGAGCTGCTGCCTGCCGACGCGCTCGGCAACACCGGCCGCGGCGACTGCCTGGCGGTCGATGCCACCGGCAACCTGCTGTTCTCGGACTCCGGCACCATCGCGGTGCTCGGCGTCGAGGACCTGGTCGTGGTGCGCACCGGCGACGCCGTGCTGGTGATGCCCAAGAGCCGCTCCCAGGAGGTGCGCCGGCTGGTCCAGGAGCTCGCCGCCCGCGGACGCGAGGAGCTGCTCTGATCCAGCCGGTGGTGGTGTCGGCGGCGGCCGGCGACCACGGACTGGCCGAGCTCTCGGCGCCCCTGCGGCTCGGCGACCTCGCCCCGGGCGGCAGGGAGTGGGAGGTGGAGATCGGCTTCGGCAAGGGGCGTTACCTGCTGCGCCGCTGCCTGGAGCACGCGGACCGGCGCTTCGTCGGCATCGAGCAGGTCGCCGAGTACCACCGCCTGTTCGTCAGCCGGGCGCGCCGGCGCGGGCTTCGCAACTGGCTGGCGCTTCGCGGCGAGGCGCTGTACCTCCTGTCCTCGGTGCTGCCGCGCGGTTTCGCCGCGGCGGTGCACGTCTACTTCCCCGACCCGTGGCCCAAGGCCCGCCACCACAAGCGCCGGCTCTTCGATCCCGAGACCGTCGATCTGGTGATCGGATTGCTGGCTCCCGCCGGCCGGTTGTACTTCGCCACCGACTTCCTGGATTACGGCGAGCTGGTGCTGGAGCTGCTGACGGGTTACCCGGGGCTGGCGGTGACCCGCTGCGAAGGGCCCTGGGCGGAGGGCCCGCGCACCAACTACGAGGCCAAGTACATGGCGATGGGCCGGCCCATCCTGCGTCTGGAAGCCTGCCTGGACGCGCCGCCGGCGCTGCACCCGCGCGGCCAGGCGGCGGTGCTGGCGGCGACCTGCGCCGCCGGCGCCGACTAGAAGAAACTCCTCGGCCGGGTTTTCGAGGGTTGCCCGGCAGGGCCGCGGCGCGGCCGCAGGAAACCTCGGCAAGGCGGGTTCCAGCGAGTGAGGAGGTCAAGACCATGACCACGCGCCGCAACAGACTCGCAAAACTGACCCTGATCGCAAGCTTCGTCTTGTTGCTGTCTTCGGCGGCCTCCGCGTTCGCGGGCGTCGCAGTCGGTTTCGGAATCAACGTCGGCCTCGGCCCTCCGGCCGTGCCGGTCGTGCATGAGGTGGTAGGTCCCTGTCCGGGGCCCGGCCATGTCTGGGTTGCCGGTCACTGGGGCTGGTACCCGGCGTACGGCTATCGCTGGGTCGGCGGCGCCTGGCTGTTGCCGCCCTACCGGCGCGCTGTCTGGGTTGGGCCGCGCTACGTCGCAGGTCCAGGCGGGCGGTTCTTCTACCACGGTTACTGGCGCCGGTGGTAGGCGGAGTCAGCCCGCCGCGGAGGCGGTGATATCCTCCGCGGCGGGAGCCCGTTTTGTTCAAGCGCCTTTCCGCCCTCTGGCCCTACTTTTCCCGTTACCGCCGCAAGCTATCGCTCGGACTGCTGGCGATCGTCGGCGCCGTCGCCCTCGGCCTCGCCGGGCCGCTGCTGCTCGGCAGGGCGGTCGACGCCCTGCGCACCGAGATCAGCCGCTCGACGCTGCTCGGGTACGCCGGGCTGATCGTCGGCGTCACCCTGCTCCAGGGGGTGTTCAGCTTCACGCAGCGCATGATCCTGGTGGGGATGAGCCGGGACATCGAGTTCGACCTGCGCAACGACTACTTCTCGTGCCTGGAACGGCAGCCGCCGAGCTTCTTCCAGGAACATCCCACCGGCGATCTGATGGCGCGCGCCACCAACGACCTGCAGGCCGTGCGCTTGGTCTGCGGGCCGGCCATCATGTATGCCGCCAACACCGTTCTAGGCGGCACCGGCTCGTTCATCTTCATGCTGCGCATCCACCCCGGGCTGGCCCTCATCGCGCTGCTTGCGATGCCGCTGGTGGCGCTCACCACCAAGCTCTTCGGCGAGCGCATCCACGTCCTCTTCGAGCGCGTCCAGGAGCAGTTCGCGGACTTCACCACGCGGGCGCAGGAGAACCTGGCGGGCGTGCGGGTGGTGCGGGCCTACGCCCGCGAGGAGCATCAGCAGGCCGAGTTCCGGCGCCTCAACCAGGCTTACGTGGACGGCAACCGCTCGCTGATCGGCTGGACGGTGAGCTTCCACCCGCTGCTGCAGACCATCATCGGCCTGGCGGCCGCCGCGGTGCTCTGGTACGGCGGGGCGCTGGTCCTGCACGGCCGCATCACCGTCGGCCAGTTCGTCACCTTCAACTTCTTCCTCGCCAAGCTGGTCTGGCCGATGATCGCGCTCGGCTGGGTGATCAACCTGGCGCAGCGCGCCGCCGCGTCGCTCGCCCGCATCCGCGAGGTCCTCGACACGGTGCCGGCGATCCGCGACGAGGCGCCGCTCGGCGACGTGCCGGAGCTGCACGGCGAGGTAGCGATGCGCGGGCTCACCTTCTCCTACCGCCCCGAGCTGCCGCCGGTCTTGCGCGGCATCGACCTGCGGGTGGCGGCGGGCCAGACGGTGGCGCTGGTCGGCCGCACCGGCGCCGGCAAGAGCACGCTGCTGGCGCTCATCCCGCGCCTGCTCGACCCGCCGCCGGGGACGCTCGCCGTGGACGGCATCGACGTGCGCCGCCTGCCCCTGGCCCGCTTGCGGGCGGCCATCGGCATGGTGCCGCAGGAGACCTTCCTGTTCTCGACCACCCTGGCCGAGAACATTGCCCTGGGCGCTCCGGGCGCCAGCCGCGAAGCGGTGGCCGAGGCGGCGCGGCTGGCCGGACTCGAGCTGGACCTGGCGGGCTTTCCCAAGGGGCTGGACGCCGTGGTCGGGGAACGGGGGCTGACCCTGTCCGGCGGCCAGAAGCAGCGGGTCGCCCTGGCGCGGGCGCTGCTGCGGCAGCCGCGCATCCTGCTGCTCGACGACTGCCTGTCGGCGGTCGACACGCAGACCGAAGAGATGATCCTGCGCAACCTGCGCCGCGTGTTCGTCGGCCGCACGGTCTTTCTGGTCTCGCACCGCGTTTCGACCGTCAAGGATGCCGACCTCATCCTGGTGCTCGACGGCGGCGAGGTGCTCGAGCGCGGCACCCACGCGCAGCTGCTCGCGGCCGGGGGCCTCTACGCCGATCTCCATGCCCGCCAGCTGCTCGAGGAAGAGCTGGCCGCCGTGTAGCGGCGCGGCGTCGCTGGCACCGAACCGGCACCGGAACATTCTCAGCACCGTGCCGTAATGTCCGTGAAAGAGGAGACCGCATGCGACCACACCCTTTCGGCCGGCCGCCGGCCCGTCCATTGCGCCTGACTTTCCGGCTCCCGACGGCGACCGCGGCCGGGCTGCTGCTGGCGGCCGCCGGTTGCTCGTCCTCGGCGCCGCCGCCGCCCGCCGCCGCCATGCAGGCGGAGCTGCGCTACACGTTCCAGCTCGCCGGCAACCGCGCCGGCCTGGCGACCGCGAAGGCGAGCCAGGACGGTTCCTGGACGATCGGCTTCGAGTTCAACGACCGCGGCCGCGGCCCCAAGCTCACCAGCCAGCTGGCGCTCGACCGGCGCGGCCTGCCGGTGCGGGAGGACGTCTCCGGCGTCGATTACTTCAAGAACCAGGTCGGCGAGCACTTCGAATGGATCGACGGCAAGGCGAGCTGGAAGAACGCGGCCGAGCAAGGGCAACGTGAGGTCGGCGGGCGGGCCTTCTATCTCTCCATGCAGGGGTCGCCCTTCGAGACCGGGCTGCTCGCCCGGGCGTTGCTGGCCGCCGGCGGCAAGCTCGCGCTGCTGCCGGAAGGCGAGGCCAGGATCGAGAAGGTGACGACGGCCCTGGCCCAGGGACCGGGGTTCGCGCGCTCGGTCAACCTTTACGCCATCTCGGGGCTGGGCCTCGAGCCGACCTACCTCTGGCTGGACGACCAGGAGGCGTTGTTCGCGATCCGCGACGGCTGGTCGGCGCTCGTCCTCGAAGGCTGGGAGGGGACGCTGGACACCCTCGCCAAGGTCCAGGACCAGGCGGAGGCGGCACTCGACCGGCAGCTGGCGGCGCGCCTGGCGCGGCGGCCGGGCGAGCGGCTGGTGATCCGCAACGCCCGGCTGTTCGATCCCGAGACGATGACCAGCCGCCCGGGCACGACGGTCACCGTGGCCGGCGACCGCATCGAGAAGGTGGAGAACGATCGCGACGCGGTGGTCCCCGGCGGCGCCGAGGTCGTGGACGCCGGCGGCAAGGCGCTGCTGCCCGGCCTTTGGGACTGCCACGTCCATCTGACGCCGATCGACGGGCGGCTGCATCTCGCGGCCGGCGTCACCACCGTGCGCGACATGGCCAACGACATCGACAACCTGAAGGACATGCGCCGCCGCTGGGAGAGCGGCGAGGCGATCGGGCCGCGGGTGCTGATGGCCGGGTTCATCGACAGCCCGGGGCCGTACGCCGGGCCCTCGAAGGTGCTGGTGACGACCCGCGAGGAGGCGCTGGCGGCGGTCGACCGCTACCAGCAGCTGGGCTACGTGCAGATCAAGCTCTACAGCTCTCTCGACACGAAGCTGGTGCCGCCGATCATCGCGCGCGCCCATCAGCTCGGCCTGCGGCTCTCGGGCCACGTCCCCAACGGCATGATCGCCGAGCAGGCGGTCGAGGCCGGCTTCGACGAGATCCAGCACGTCAACTTCCTGCTGCTCAACTTCATCGCCGGCGTCGACACGCGGACGCCGCAGCGCTTCATCGCCGTGGCCGAGCGCGCGGCGGACCTCGACCTGCGCTCTCCCGAGGTGCGCAACTTCCTGGCGCTGCTCAAGCGGCGGCAGATCGACATCGACCCCACGGTCACCGCCTTCGAGGGGATGTTCACCGCCCGCCCCGGCGTCCTGCCCGAGGGCTGGGCGGAGGTGGCCGACCGGCTGCCGCCGCAGATGCGCCGCAACCTGCTGGCGGCGGGCGGCCTGCCGGTGCCGCCCGGCAAGGACGAGCGGTATCGCAAGGCGTTCGAAGTGTGCCTGGCGATGGTCAAGGCGCTCTACGACAACGGCGTCCCGATCGTCGCCGGCACCGACGACGTCGCCGGGTTCTCCCTGCACCGCGAGCTCGAGCTCTACGTGAAGGCGGGCATCCCGCCGCCGGCGGCGCTGTTCGACGCGACGCTCGGGCCGGCGCGGATCATGAAGCGGGACAAGGACCTGGGCTCGATCGCGCCCGGCAAGCTCGCCGACCTGATCCTGGTCGACGGCGACCCGGCGGCGCGCATCGCCGACCTCCGCCGGGTGGTGCTGACGGTCAAGGGCGGCGTCGTCTACGACCCCGCGGAGATCTACAAGTCCATGGGGGTGAAGCCGGCGGTGTAGCGGCGGACGAGTAGCAGCCGCGGTCGGCCGCGGCTGATGCGTGCTACTGGAAATAGCCGTTCACGTCGAGGATCAGCTGCACCGTGCCCACCGTGCTGTTTTGCACCTCGATGCCGCCGTCGTACACGCCTAGAATGGCGTTGTTGGCCCGTGTCTGGCCCGCAACGAAGTTGATGTTGCTGGTCTGCGGCGCAAAGATCAGGTCGGACGAGAAGAGCTCCAAGAATCCCGGAGCCGTCGGCTGGGTGACGGTGACATTGACCGAGAGCGCCTGGGCGGTGGCCGGCACGCCGCATACGCCGGCGAGCTGAAAAAAGCGATCCGCCGAGGGCTGAAGCGCCGGCCCGCCCAACGGGCCGGCGGGCCCTCGGGTATCGATCAACCGGCACGGGGGCAGGGTGTAGAAGCCTTTTTGCTGGTACGCCACACTCACCGCATGGTTGGAGGACGGCATCACCGCATAGTTGGCCGTCGCAAGGCTCTGATCGCTGGTGGTGCCGGTCCAGCCGGCAACGATCCAACCCGGCGCCGGACTGGCTCTGAGGTACAACGTGGCTCCACTGTAATAGCTCCCCGTGCTGCAACCGGGGGAGCTCGCAGGCACCGTCGCCGGATCACTGCCCGACCCCGTGTGACCCACGCTCAAGGCATAGCAAGCCTGATAGTGAACGCTGACCGAGTAGTCCATCGCCGGCATGGTCAGCGCGTTGGTGCTGGCGGTGCTGCCATCGTCGAGGGTGCCGCTCCAGCCGGTCAGCACCGAGCCCGCCGCCGGGGAGGCCGTGAGCTGGATCGGAGTGCCGGCCGTGAACGTGCCGTTGGGACAGCCGCCCGAGCCGAGGGGCGAGGCGACCGGGTCGCTTCCCGGGCCGCTGTGGCCCAGGCTGAGCGCGTAGCAGGTGTTCGAGGGGTTCAGCCACGCGGCGACCCACGGGAAGGTGACCGCAAAGGCGCCATCGACGTCGGAGTTGGCGTAGTCGCAGCCGTTGGCCGGATCGGGACCGCAGGCGCCGTAGAGCTGGCCGACCACCTGGCCGTTGCCGAGCAGCAACGGAGATCCGGAGCTGCCGGGGAACGTCGCGCCTTGGGTAAGGGTCTGGTAGAGGAAGTTCGGCCGCGGCACGCCGGCGCAAACCCCCACCGTGCTGCCGGTTTGAATGAAGCCCTGCGAAAACGACTCGGGGTTCGGAGGCCCGTAGAACACCGGGAAGGAGAGGCGGTAGACCGCCGTGCCTTGCTGCAGCGCGCCGGCACTGGCGTTCCAGCCGAGGAAGGTGCGGCCCGCTGGCAGGTTGTCGAGCTTGACGAAGGTGAAGTCCGAAGCGCTCCCGGTGGCCAGCAGCGTCGAGCCGTTGGCCATTGGCTCCGTGCTCTCGGCTGGTGGCGGGCCGTTGCATGAAGCCGTGTAGTAGTCGAACGTCGCTTCCAGGCTCGACGCGGCGTATTGATCGGAGAAGCAATGATGGGCGGTCAGCAGGTAGGGTATGAAATCGCCGGCAACGTCATTGAGCAAGCTGCCCGAGCACAAGTAGGCTCCCCCGTACTCGATGAAGCCCAGCTGGGCCATGGCATGGCGATAGAGCCCGATCTGGGGCAGGACGCTGTCGCCGACACAGCTCGAGTCGACGAGACAGGCAGCACTCCCTCCCGGGGTGGAGCGAGCGACCGTGCCGGCGATGGCAGCCTTGCGAGGGTCGAGGTCGACGAGCTCCATCACCTCCCCGATCGTGAAACGAGCCTCGGCCGACCCGGCCGGAACCTGGACCTCGAAGAGCAGCGACTCGCCCTTGACGCTCGGCGTCCACAGGTCTCCCGCCGGCGACAGCAGCTCGAGACCGAAGCCGCGCGGCTCCCGGCCCTTGGCGGCCACCCACATCCGGGTGCCGGCGGGCAGGTGGACGTCGGCAAGGTGGAGGCGCAGGCGATGAGCGTCCTGCACCCGGACATGAACGCCCCACGCCAGGCCGCCCGCCTCGGAGCGGGCGAGGAGGCCGCCGGCGAACGGCCGGGGCTCGGCGCCGCCACCGGAGAAAGCGGTGAACCGGACGGCAACGGGAGCGGGCAGGTTGCGTGGGAAGCCGGCCATGACCGGCAGCCTCCCGGCGGCGTTCCAGGCCGCGAGCGCCGCAAGCCGGTCCGCGGCGCCGACGCTGGCAGGCGGCAGGTCCGCAAGCGGCGGCGCCGCGCCCAGCACCTCGGCGAGCGGCAGCCGCGGCCCAGGCAAGGAGCGGGCGGCCGGCGCCGGCAAGGAGGTGGCGGCGGGAGCCAGCGTCATCTGAGCCGGTCCCATGCTCTGGGCCAGGCTGGCCGCCGCGGGAACCAACAAGCCGGCCAGCAGCAGGCCGGCTGGCATGGGGAGGCGGATGGCGATGGCTGTTTCGCGGGCGCGCATGCTTCAGCGTCCAGCCCAGCTCGATCCCGCGAGCAATTCCGCGGGCCGGCGCAGCCGGCAAGCTTTTAGTGCATGCCAATTATACCTTGATTGCGCTGATGGCAATGGGCGGCCCGACCAGCGCTCCGGCGGCGGGACACCTACTCGCGCAACACGCTCGACGGATCGAGCCGGCTGGCGCGGCGGGCGGGGACCGCGCAGGCGACGGCCGCGACCAGGGCCAGGAAGGCGGCGGTGAGCGCGAAGGTCGGCGGATCGTGCGGGCCGACGCCGTAGAGGAGGTTCCCCAGGAGACGCGCGAGCGCGAACGCGCCCGCGAGGCCGACCGCGATCCCGACCGACACCGCCGACATGCCCTGGCGGACCACCAGGCCCAGGACGTCGAGCCCGGTGGCGCCGAGCGCCATGCGGACCCCGATCTCGCGCCCGCGCTGCTGCACGAGGTAGGAGAGCACGCCGTAGATTCCCACCGCCGCCAGGGCCAGGGCGAGCAGCGACAGCGCACCGAGCAGGACCGCGGCAAAGCGCCGCGGGCCGAGCGAGCGCGCGACGATCTCCTCCATGGCGCAGACGTCGGTCACCGGCTGCTGCGGATCGACCGCCGCCACCTGCCGCTCGACCGCGTGCGCCAGTCCGGGCGCCGGGCCGGTAGTGCGCACCGCGAGGCTCGTGGGCAGCAACTCGACGAAGGCCGCCGCCACCGCGTCCGGCAGCTGGGACATGGGCACGTAGGCGATCGGCGGCGGTGGCTCGTCGAGGCCGCGCTCGCGCACGTCGTCGACGATGCCGACGATCCGGCGCGGCCGGGGGTCGGCCAGGGAGGTCTGCACGCCCAGCGTGATGCGGCTGCCGAGGGGATCACGCCCCGGCCAGTAGCGGCGCGCCGCCGCCTCGTTGATCACCGCGACCGGCTCGGCGCCGCGGCGTTCGCCGGCGTCGAAGGTGCGGCCGCGCCGGCCGGCGATCCGCAGGGTGCGGAAGTACCCGGGAGTCACCGCCCGGTATTGCGCGATGCCGAAGCCGTCGCCGCTCGTCTCGCCGTGATACCGCCCGTCGATGGCGAAGCCCATCGGCGGACCGTCCTCGAGCGGCAGCGTCGACGCGAGCGCCGCGCCGCTCACCGCGGGCAGGCCCGCGACGCGCCCGACCAGCTCGGCGGCGAAGCGGTCGAGCGCCGCGCCATTGCCGTAGCGGGCCTGCGGCAGCGACAGCTTGAGCGTCAGCACGTGGTCGGCCGAGAAGCCGGGCGCGCCGCGCAGCAGGCCCACGAAGCTGCGGGCGAGCAGCATGCCGGCGATCGCCAGCACCATGGCGAGCGCCACCTCGGCGGCGACCAGCAGCTGCCGCGTCAGGCGGCCCGTGCGCCTGCCGGCGGTACGGCCCGAAGCCTCCGCGAGCGCCGCCGGCAGCTCGCCCCGCTCGCGCTCCCGCCGGCCGACGCGCTGCATGGCCGGCGCGAGGCCGAAGAGGACCGCCGACAGCGCCGACAGGCCGAAGGTGAACAGCAGGACGCGGCCATCGACGGCGACCCGCGCCAGGGAATCGGCCCCGACCGGGCTGGCGGCGAGCAGCGGCCGCAGGCACCAGGCGCCGAGCAGCAGGCCGGCGGCGCCCCCCAGGAAGCTCAGCAGCAGGCTCTCGGCGAGCAGCTGGCGCAGGACCTGCCAGCGCGAGGCGCCGAGGGCGGTGCGGATGGCGATCTCGCGCTGCTGCGCCGCCAGGCGCGCGAGCTGCAGGTTGGCGAGATTGACGCAAGCGATCAGCAGCACGGCGCCGACGGCGGCCAGCAGCACGACCAGGGCCGGCCGCAACGGACCGTAGAGGTACTGCTGCAGCGCCAGCACCCGGATGCCTTCGCGCGGGCGCACGTGGTCCGGGCGGGCGGCGGCGAAGCGGCTTGCCACGACGTCCATGGCGGCCTGCGCGGCGGCCATGCCGGCGCCCTGCCGCAGCCGGCCGGCGACCTCGATGTAACTCTCCTTGTCGTCGCTCGCCGGATCGAGCTGCCAGGGAGTCCAGAGCTCCGAGCGCGCGGGGAAACGGAAGTTGGCGGGCATCACGCCCACGACCGTATAGAGCTCTCCGTTCAGGCGCAGGCGGCGGCCGACCACCGCGGGCTCGCCGCCGAAGCGGCGCCGCCACAGCCGGTCGCTCAGCACCACCGCGCGCGGCCCGCCCGGGCGGTCCTCCTCGGCCGCGAATGTGCGCCCGAGCTGCGGCCGGTCGGCGAAGACGGCGAAGAAATTCGCCGACACGTGCGAGCCGACGATGCGCTCGGGCCTGCCGTCGGTCACCAGGTTGAAGCCGGAGCCGAGGCTCTCGTAGGCGGCAATGGCTGCGAAACCGGCAGAGGCGGTGCCCCGATCACGCCAGAAGAAATACTTGGGAACCGAGAGGGCATCGAGGTCGAGCTCGGGGAGATGGCGCAGCAGCTTCATCAGCCGCTCCGCGCCGGCGAGCGGCAGGGGCCTCAGGAGCAGCCCGTCGACGACGCTGAAGATCGCCGTGTTGGCGCCGATGGCGCAGGCGAGCGTCAGCAGGGCGACGGCGGTGAAGCCGGGGGCCTTGGCCAGCCGGCGCGCGGCGAGGCGAAGCTCGGCAGGAATCGCGGCGAGCGGCTTGGCAACAATCGCGAAGAGGTTCATGGCGTCTCCTCCATCCGCGGGCAGGCTATGGCCGGGGAGCGCCGCCGCACATCTGCCGCGCGGCCTAACTTGCGTCCATGCCTGTGGGCCTATGCCGGCCGGCCGCCGCCAGCCGCCGCCGACCGCCGATGGCCGCCGCCAGCTGCCGCCCGATGCCTTCATCGCCGGCGGCACTCAGAGATAGCCCGAATCGACGGCGTGCAGCACGGCGAGCATGCGGTCGCGGGCGCCCATCTTGGCGAGGATGCTGGCCACGTGGTTCTTCACCGTCCCCTCGGCCACTCCCAGCGCGGCGGCGATCTCGCGGTTGTTGTAGGCGCCGGCCATGAGGCGGAGGACCTCGATCTCGCGCTCGGTGAGCGGCTCGGGGACGAGCGGCGGCGGCATGGCGCGAGGGCCTTCGCGCAGCGCCTCGAGGATGCGTTCGGTGATCTTCGGCTGCAGCCAGGTGCCGCCCGCGGCGACCGCGGTGATCGCCTCGAGGAAGACCTCGAGGCTGACGTCCTTGAGCAGGTAGCCGCGGGCTCCCTGGCGGACGGCGGCGACGACGACCTCGGGATCGTCGAAGGTGGTGACGACGATCGTCGGCGGCAGGGCGTTCTGCTGGCGCAAGGCGGCGAGGACTCCCAGGCCGTCGAGCTTAGGCAGGCGGACATCGAGCAGCACGACGTCGGGCCGGACACGCGGGATCTCCTCGACCGCCTGGCGCCCGTCCGCCGCGGCGCCGGCGATCGTCAGCCGCGGCGACAGGCTGAGGAGCGCTTTCAGCCCCTCGCGTACGAGGGTTTCGTCTTCGACAATGTAGACGCGCACCCGCGGCTCCCCCTCAGGTCCCCGCCGGGACGAAGACGCGCACGCGGAAGCCCGCCCGGCGGGCGCTGGAGACGTCGACCGAGCCGCCCAGCTCCGCCACCCGCTCGCGCATGCCGCGGAGGCCGTTGCCGGCGTGCAGCTCGCTCGCTCCCTCGCCGTCGTCGGCAACCTGCAGCTCGATCCCCGCGCCGTCTTCGCGCACGCGGATCCAGAGGTTGGCGGCGTGGGCGTACTTCATGGCGTTGGTCACCGCTTCCTGCGTGCAGCGCAGCAGCACCTGCGCCACCGCCGCGTCGCGCGTCCGCAGCTCCTCCGGGCAGTCGAGATGGATGCGCGGCGAGGGGACGTCCTGCAGCAGGCGGCGCACCGCGCGTCCGAGGTCCAGGGCGGAGTCCGCGCGCAGGCTCGCCGCCACCTCGCGCACCTCGCCCAGCAGCGACCTGGTGATCTCGCGGGCCTTCCCCAGGTACTGCGGCTGGTCCTCGGCGCCGACGCGGGCGGCGATCTCGAGGTTCAGGCTGAGCGCCGTCAGGCGGTGGCCGAAGACGTCGTGCAGCTCGCGCGCGATGCGGAGGCGCTCGGCGGCGCGGCAGCCGTCGGCCAGGATCTCGCGCGTCGCCATCAGCTCGGCGTTGACGCTCGCGACCTCCTGGCGGCCTTGCTCCTCGGCGCGCAGCAGGGACGAGGTGAAGTAGGCCAGGAGCTGGAAGGGGAGGTAGGCGGCGAACAGGCTGAACGCGTGCTCGAAGCCGAAGCGCCCTCTCATGATGGCGAACATCGCGACCGTTTGCAGGGCGATCCAGAGGACCGCGAGCGGGCCGCGGCGCTCACGGCCGAGCTGCAAGGCGATGGGCACGAAGAGCGCGCCTTCGATGCCCAGGGCCGGGCGCAGGGACACCAGGGTGAGAACCGCGGCCGTCTCGCCGGCGAGCAGTGCGAATCGCCAGGCACGCGGCCGCGGCGACGGCGCCAGGGACAGCCAGAACAGCAGGAAGTAGGCGGCGAGGACCGCCAGCCACCAGCTCCAGGCGGCCGCCGTCAGGTTGCCCGGGCGCGGCTCCGGCCAGAAAGGGACCGTGATCGCCACCAGCGCCCCCATCGCCGCGCCCCAGGCGAGCAGGATGCGCCGATGGCCCGCCGCGAGCACCTGCACGCTGCCGATTATAGGCCCCCGCCAGTCGACGGCCGGGCTAGACCTGGTCGGCGAGCGCAGCCTGCACTGCCTCGGAGGGCTGGGCGGCGCCCAGCTCTCCCTCCCAGCGCGCGATGACCGCGGTCGCCAGGCAGTTGCCGAGGACGTTGAGCGCGGTGCGGCCCATGTCCATCAGCGCGTCGATGCCGAGCAGCAGGAAGATCGGCGCCGTCGGCAGCTGGAAGGCGGTGGCAGTGGCCATCAGCACCACCAGGCCCGCGCGCGGCACCCCGGCCACGCCCTTGCTGGTCAGCATCAGGGTGAACAGCATCAGCAGCTGCTGGCCGAAGCCGAGCTTCATCCCGGCGGCCTGCGCCACGAAGATCGAGGCCAGCGAGACGTAGAGGGCGGAGCCGTCGAGATTGAAGCTGTAGCCCGTCGGCATCACGAAGGCGACGATCGGGCGCGGCACCCCCATGCCCTCCATCGCCTCCATGGCGCGGGGCAGGGCGGCCTCGGAGCTGGTGGTGGCGAAGGCGATCGACACCGGCTCGGCGACGGCGCGCAGGAAGCGGCGGATGGGGATGCGCGCCAGCAGCGCCACCGGCAGCAGCACCAGCAGCAGGAAGGTGAAGATCGCGGCGTAGAGCGTCGCCAGCAGCTGTGACAGGTTGATCAGCACGCCGAGGCCGCTGTTGCCGACGGTGTAGGCGATCGCCGCACCGACCCCGATCGGGGCGAACAGCATGACGATGTTGGTGAGCTTGAACATCGTCTCGCTCAGGCTCTCCGCGAACTGCAGCATCGGCCGCCGGCGCTCCTCCGACAGCATCGCCAGGGCGATGCCGAAGAGGATGCTGAAGACCACGATCTGTAGCACCTGGCCGTCGGCCACCGCCTTGGCGATGTTCTCGGGGAAGGCGTGGAGCACCATGTCGGCGGGCGTCAGGCGCGTCGTCTTCAGCTCCTCGCCGGCGGGTGGCGGCGGGACGTGGACGCCCTCGCCGGCCCGGCTTAGGTTGATCGCCGCGATGCCGATGAGCAGCGCCAGGGTGGTGACCACCTCGAAGTAGACCAGCGCCTTGACGCCCATGCGGCCGACCTTGCGCAGGTCGGCGTGGCCGGCGATGCCGACCACCAGGGTGGCGAACAGCAGCGGCCCGATGACGGTCTTGATCAGGCGCAGGAAGATCTGGCCCAGGACGCCGAGGCTGGTGGCGAAATGGGGGGCGTCGTAGCCGAGCTCGGCGCCTGCCACCATGCACACCAGCATCCAGGTGGTCAGCGAGCGGCGCATCGCCGCATAGATCAGCAGGCCGGCGATCGCCGTCCAGCGGGCCGCGGCCAGGGCGGTGCCGGGCAGCTCCAGGACGCCGGCGGCCGAGAGCGCCGAGAGCAGCGCCGCCAGGGCCAGCGCCGTGAGCGCCGCCGCCAGGACCCGCCCGCGGCCGCTCATTGCGCCGGGTCGCGCGCCGGCGCCCAGCGGTGAAAGAAGGTGACCATCTCGGCGACGGAGAGCAGGGTGCTGGCGTTGCGGAACTCGCCGTCGCGCTGGGCGGCGAGCACGGAGCCGTCGGGATCGAGGATCGCCACGGCGGGGATGCCGCTGCCGACGGTCATGCCGCAGGAGCGCATGATGTCGAGGTTGCGGTCGCGGTTGCCCACCGAGACGTGGACGACGACGAACGCGGGCTCGAGGATCGGCGTCACCAGGCGGTGGCCGAGCGCCTTCCTGAAGGCGTGGCAGTCGGGGCACCAGTCGGAGCCGAAGACCACGGCGACGCGCTTGCCCTCCCGCGCCGCCAGCCGGCAGGCGGCATCGATCTCGGCCTGGGCGTCGGGCTGGGCCGGTCTGGCTTCCATGGCCGTTCATTGTGCCATCAGTTGGCGCTGCTGTGACGCCGCCGTAACCCCACCGACCTGAGTTGGGCGCCGTCGTGGCCCCCACCCGCCCCGGGCCTGCCCTCGCGATGGTCCTTGCAGGCGTCAGAGCGGCTGGCCGTGAGCCGCGAGGAAGCGCAACAGCTGCTCGCGGAGGGCCGACTGGTCGGGCATCGCCGCCTGGGACGCAAGAGCGGCGGGGCTTCTGCGACCACACGAAGAAGTAGGGGACGCCCGACCTCGGGTGGGCCGGGCGCTCGGTCTCAATGGCTTTGACCGCGTCGCACGCAGCGGCCGAGACGGCCGGTTGGTCTGGCGCCGGTCAGTGTCTGGGGGCCGGTCAGGAGCTGGCGCCGGTCCGGCTGCCGTCAGTTTCTCCTCCCGACAAGCTTGCGGCGTCCTCTCCGCGAGGCTCCCGATCTCGGCGACCCGTAGTGCCTTGCAGGCCTGCCCTGGCTCTTGCCACCGTTCGCAGTTACTGGCATGATTACGAAGCTGCTGCTAGACGAGGTTGGACCGCGTGCCCGAGGCGAGATGGTTGCCGATCTTGGAGGGAGACGCCGCCGAACTGGCTGCGGCCGCCGTCACGGCCATTGCGGACGCGATGGGCGGCGAGCTTTGGGCACATGGCGAGCTGGGACCCTCACTGGCCGCAGGCGACGCCGGCGTGGCGCTCTTCTTCGAGTATCTCGATCGCGCTCGACCTGGTGCTGGTTTTCGCGAGAAGGCCCTCGAGCACTTGGACCTGGCCATTGATGCGATGGCGTCGTCGAATCTGGACCCAGGTCTCTACTCGGGTTTCACTGGCGTTGCTTGGGTAGCGGAGCATCTGTACGGTCGTTCAGAAGGCCTGGAGACTCCTCTGCACGGAAACGGTGTTGATGAAGACCCCAATGCGGTGGTGGATGCTGCCGTGCTTGGGAGGTTGGGAAGGACGCCCTGGACCTATCATTTTGACCTGATCGGTGGGCTGACTGGCTACGCCGTCTATGCGCTCGAACGGCTGCCGCACCTCTCGGCAGCCGAATGCCTGGAGCTTGTGGTCGAGCGCCTCAGTGAAATCGCCCAGCCACATCCCATGGGACTCGCCTGGTACACGTCTCCTGATCTACTCCCCGAGCCCAACCGTCCTTCCTTTCCGCAGGGTCTCAACAACCTGGGCCTCGCGCATGGGACGCCCGGAGTGATCGCGGTGCTGGCCCGAATCTGCACCGCAGGGGTGGCGACGGAGAAGGCGACGCAGCTCATGGCCGCTGCAGTGTCGTGGCTTCTGTCCCAAAAACTCTCAACTCACGAAACGTCGGTGTTTCCTTATGAAGTGGGCCCCGTGCCCAGGCTCCGGCCTGCACGCACCGCTTGGTGTTATGGCGATCCAGGAATAGCGGTGGCGCTGCTCGCTGCGGGTCGAGCAATGGGCGATGAGGAAACGGAAAAGCACGCTCTCGCCTTGGCTCACGCGGTCGCTCAGCGCCCGGCAGAGAGCAGTGGCGTCAGAGATGCGGGTCTTTGCCACGGGGCGGCCGGGCTCGGCCATCTCCTCAACCGCCTCTATCATGCAACAGGCGATCCAGCACTGTTGGATTCAGCTCGCGGCTGGTTCACCCGTACCCTCCAGTACTGGGAACCTGGGCGCGGAATTGGTGGATTTCTCGCTTTCGCTCCACCAGATGACGACTTCGATCGTCTGATATGGCGAGAGAGCCCTGGATTCCTGATCGGCTCGGTGGGTATGGGGCTGGCCCTGCTCGCCGCCACAAGTGATGTCGAGCCGACCTGGGATCGCGTCCTGCTCGCCTCTCCAATTCCGGGTGAGGCGGCAAGCTTGCCGAGCGCAGGTTGATGGCCAGCTCCGCCTCTTGGGTTCCGATCGTCGGGGGGATGGAAGCCGCAGAGGACGGATGCTAACCGTCGCATGAGAAAAGGAGAACGAAATGCGTAAACGCAAGAAGCTGGTCTTGAGCCGCGAGACGCTCATGCACCTCAATGACCCAAGCCTGCAAGGGGTAGTCGGCGGAACTGCAACCGGCGTCGGCACCAACTGTACACAAGTTTGCACTGCCTGCACGAATGCATGTACGGGCTGCACGAACCAATGTACTGCCTGTACCAGGGTGTGCACTGCGTGCGCCCCCATCTGTTAGGTTGGCCCTGCCCGGCAGGTCCAACCCGCATTGGAGCCATTTCGGCAAAGCTACCCCAGCGGGCAGCTGCCGCGCGCGGGATCGGACAGGCGCGTCTGCCGCGCAGGTCTCTACTCCGAAGTCGCGGAGACTACCATCCAAGAGAAAGGGGCCCAATGCCCACCGTCGGATGAGAAAAGTAAAACAAAATGCACAAGCGAAGGAGGTTGGTCCTGAGCCGCGGGACGCTAATGAGCCTCTACATGTACACGATGCACGCATGCACGCATATCTGTTCCGTGTGTACTCGGATATGCACCGGCTGTTAGGCGGCCACTGCCGCAGGTTTCGGCCTACATCGGCAGCCGTTTCGGCGGAGCAACCGGAGGGGATCAAGGCAGGCGTGGCGTGCCTGGCTGCAAGCGGCGCCTGCAGCTCATTCACTTCTCAGCGAGTCCACTATGTCGATCTCGGTCAGCCTCAGAGCCGGAATGACGCTGGCGAAGATGGACACCAAGACGAACAGAGCGACAGAGGTAGAATAGGTGATCGGATCGCTGACCGTAACACCGGAGATCAGATGCGCCATGACCTTGGCACCAACGCGCGCAAGTGGCATACCGATGGAAACGCCGAGGAGCGTCAGCGCGATTCCTGGGCACGCCACGGTCACGATCGCTTGCACAGTCGTGGCGCCCAGGGCCAGGCGAATTCCCATCTCGCGCCTGCGCTCTGCGAGGCTCTGTGCAATCAGCCCGAAGAGTCCAATGGCCGCCAGCAGCAGAGCCACCCCGGCCAGCGTGCCCAGCAGGATCGCCTGGAAGCGATGAGCAGCAAGCGACCTTGATCGCGCCTCCGCCATTGTTGCGAAGCCGTGGAGCGGAAGCGAGGGATCTACACTTCGGACGGCCTCCTGCATGCTGGCGGCGGTGGTCTCCCAAGTGCCAAGAGTGCGCACAATCCATGCAGGCGAGCCGAGAAGGTGGACAAGCCTGAAAAAGTCATCCGA
>DASZHY010000397.1:0-6227 GCA_035949675.1 Thermoanaerobaculia bacterium | reverse complement strand
CTCGGGGTGGTGGCCGCGGCGCTGCTGACGCTCGCGGCATGGGGGCTGCTGGGCAGGCGGCGGCCGGCGGCCCGTCGAGAAGCCGCCGGCTTCCTGGCGCTGCTGCTGACCCTGGCCCTGCTGTATGCGCTGTCGCTCGAGATCAGCGGCGAGGGGCTGGCGGGCGTCGAGCTCGCGCTGCTCGCCATGGCCCTGGTCGCCTGGGTGCGCCGGCAGATCGACCGGCCGGCGATGGCGCGCATGCTGCTGGCCGCGGCCCTGATTGCCTTTGCTATCGTTCCACCCTGGCTGGCCGGCCGCAACCGCCTCGCCGGCGACCGGCCGGCGGCAACCGGCATGCCGGCGGCGGGCGCCGCGGCGGCAGCCGCGCCGGCGCGCTCGCCGGCATGACGTCCGTGACCAATGGCACTGGCCGCGGCGACCCGGAATCACGACACTGGCGAGAGCGACGGCAATTCTCGCTTGATCACCGACACCAGACCGCCGACCACCGATAGCCACCGACAACCACCGATAGACCGATAGGAGGTTTTCCCGATGCGTCACCCTTGGACCAGTACTGCAGCGTTTCTCGCCGCCGGGCTCCTGCTTGCCGCCACCGCCGCCTTCGCGGCCGCCGAGGTGGGCACCGGCGCGCCCGGCTTCCAGCTCAAGGGCGTCGACGGCAAGACCTACTCGCTGGCCGACTACAAAGGCAAGGTGGTCGTGCTCGAGTGGGTGAATCCGCACTGCCCGTTCTCCGACCGGCATGCGCGCGAGAAGACCATGACCGAGCTGGCCAAGCAGCACGGCGAGGTGGTCTGGCTCGGCATCAACAGCACCAACCCGCGGAGCGGCGACTTCGAGAAGCCGGCCGACTACCAGGCCTACCTCCAGAGCGAAGGCATCGCCTACCCGGTGCTCTACGACGAGTCCGGCTCTACCGGCCACGCCTATGGCGCCAGGACGACGCCGCACATGTTCATCGTCGACCCCCAGGGACAGATCGCCTACAACGGCGCCATCGACGACGATCCGAGCGGGCGCAAGGCCAAACCCGAGCGCATCAACTACGTGGGCAACGGCCTGAACGCCGAGCGCAACGGCGCGAAACCCGACCCGGCGACCACCAAGCCGTACGGCTGTTCGGTCAAGTACTAGTCTCCAGCGCCTGAGGCGATCCCGTGGGGACGCCCCCTCCGACGAGCAACGAGTGCCGCGACAGGCGGAGCCGCGGCCCCTTCGTTTCGGCCATCAGTTTCCGGCGGGGCACCGGGTCATGGCCCGGTGCCCTCCGGCGGTCGCCTTGACCGTCCCGAAGGCGCGGTGATATCAGGATACGCATGGACGTCGACGTTGCTCAGCTCGAAACGCACCGCGCCACCCTGACCGGTCATTGCTATCGCATGCTGGGTTCGCCCCACGACGCCGAGGACGCCGTCCAGGAGACGATGGTGCGCGCTTGGCGCAGCCTGCAGCGGTTCGATGGGCGTGCCTCGCTGCGGACCTGGATGGTACGCATCGCGACCAACGTGTGCCTCGACGCACGGACCGACCGCGCGCGGCGCGCCAGGCCGATCGAAGAAGGCTACGCCGGTACCGTGGACGACCTGCTCGATACTCGCCCCCGCACCCATTGGCTCGAGCCCATCCCGGACGCCCGCGCGCTCCCGGCGGATGCCGATCCCTTCGAGCAGACGGCGCTCCGGCAGAGCATCCGGCTGGCGTTCGTCGCGGCGCTTCAGCACCTGCCGCCGCGCCAGCGGGCGGCGCTGCTGTTGACCGACGTCCTGGGCTGGTCGGCCGCCGAGGTGGCCGAGTGCCTCGATACCTCGGTCGCGGCGGTGAACAGCGCGCTGCAGCGGGCGCGCGCCACGCTCGCCAGCCGTGACGCGGCCGGCTCCAGGGAACCGCTCTCCGCCGCGCAGTCGCAGCTCCTCGACCGCTACCACGATGCCTTTCTCCGCTACGACGTCGACGCCCTGGTCGCGTTGCTGCGCGACGATGCCACGATGTCGATGCCGCCGTACACGCTCTGGTTGCGCGGTCCCGCAACGATCCGCACGTGGATGCTGGGACCCGGGGCTCCGTGCCGCGGTTCGCGGCTGCTGCCGGTCGCCGCTTGCGGCTCGCCGGCGTTCGCCCAGTACCGGCCTGGCGGGCCGGGGGGAAGCTTCTACGCGTGGGCGCTGATCGTGCTCGAGCTCGCCGGCGACCGGATCGCCGGATTGAACACCTTCCTCGACACCGCGGAGCTGTTTCCCCTGTTCTCGTTGCCACTGCAACTCCCCGCTTAGCCGCCGATCCCGCGGCGGTCGACGGCGGCCGCCGGTGGTCGACGGCCCGGTGCGCCGCTTGCCGCCGAGCCGGGAATCCGGCGGTGCGCGGCAGTCTAATAGCTTCGAGCACGGGCATCGGCGGGAGTCGCGTCGCTCATCGGATGCCGCCTCTGTTGAGTAGGATTCCGGGCAGGATAGTTACCCCTACCCCCTATCTATTGACCCGCGTCCTGAGCCGAGCCTAAAATTAAGCTCTCACGAATTTTGTGGCAAATATAAAACAACGAAATGGCGGCCGGGGGGGTTTATGGCTTACACTCAGAATGGCGTCATGGCCCAGATCTATGTGGCTTTCGGTCAGGGCACGGGAGTCTTACGCGTGTCACAGGACGTTTGTGCTGCCTTGCACGACCGTTACTACCAGAGCATTGACCCGGCGTTGATCAGAGATTGGGAATCGCTTGGTGTGCAGGTGCTGGAGCGCTTCCGCGCCATGGGCCGGCTGATGGCAATCAACGCCGGCGCGGCAGGCAAGACCGCCCTTGCCGGCGCCGACCTGGAAACGGCGGCACGGACGGTCGAGCGTGAGTCGGGAACGCCGCTCTGTCCGCCTTAGCCCAGGCGAATCTCCTGTATTGACTTAACTTGCGCTCATCGGCCTGGACGCGGCTCGCTCTTCTGCTCGGCTTCCTCAAGCTCGGGGGAGTGCTCGGCGGCTTCCTGCTGCTCCACACGCCGATCGGCGCCGGCCCCGCCAACCCCACCGGCCTGCCGCCGCTGTTTTCCTTTGTGCAGCTGCTGGCCTTCGGCGGCGCCGCCATCTTCCTGGTGATCGCGGGCCGCGGCGATCCGCGCGCCATCTCGCTCGGCGGCTTCCTGCTGTTCGTCGCCGACGCCTTCGGCAACCGTTCGGCCCATCTGCTGAAGCTCTATGGGACCGGCGCGCTCGGCGACCTCGGCTCGGCGCTCGACGGGCTGCGGCTCGACAGCCTGATGCCGCTGTTTTTCTGGCGCTTCGTACGCGACTTTCCGCAGGCGCCCGTCGCGGCGCGGCTGCGGCGGCTGACGGACGCCGCCATCCGGGTTTCGCTGGTGACGGCGCTGGCATTCTTGACCTTCTATGCCGTCCACGCGCTGCTACAGGCGGTGGCCGACCCCGAGACCAGACCGCTGAGCGGAGTTGCGCTCGACGACGCGATCCGCTGGCAGCGCAACAAGCCTCTGAACGGCTTCTATGAGGCTTGCCAGTTCCTGCTGCTGGGCGCGGCGCTGCCGGTGCTGGCCTACAAGGCACGGTTGACCACCGGCGAGCAGCGCCGGCGGGTGCGGCTGTTCGTCAGCTGCTTGTTGTTCGGCCTCGGGCCGGTGGTCGTCTACATGCTCGCCTACCTGCTGATCCCCGGCTTCAGGGAATACCAGCAAAGAAACCTCGACGTCGGCCGGCCGCTGGCGATCACCGCCAGCCTGTTCGCACTGTCGATCCCATTCTCGACCGCCTACGTCGTGCTGGTGCATCACGTGCTCGAGCTCAGGCTCATAGCGCGGCGAGCGCTGCAGTACGCCCTCGCCCGCTCTTCGGCGGTGGCGCTGGGGACGGTGCCGCTGGCGATGGTGCTGCTCTACCTTTATGAGAACCGTTCGCGGTCACTGGCGCAGCTGTTCTCGGGCAGCCGCACGCTGCTGCTGCTCGCCGCGTCCGGCCTGGGCATGGCCGCCCTCTCGTTTCGCCGCGGACTGCTCGACTGGGTCGACCGCCGCTTTTTCCGCGAGCAATACGATGCGCGTCAGATCCTCACCATGCTCGTCGAGCGCGTCCGCGCGATCCGCGACGCCGCCGAGCTCGCCAAACTGATCGAGCGGGAGACAGACCTCGCCCTGCACCTCGACGGCGTCTCCCTGCTGATCGCCGATCCAAGGACCGGGATGCTCAAGGACCCGATCGACCGCGCCCAGCGGCTGGACGGCTCGTCGGCGCTGGCCGGTTTCATCTCCAGCGGCTCCGATCCCTTGAGCGTCGACCTCGACGACCCGCACTCGCCGCTCGCCCGGTTGCCGGAGAAGGACCGCCACTGGCTGGTCGACCGCGGTTTCCGCCTGCTGGTGCCGATCCTGTCGCGCGACGGCTCCCTGCTCGGCATCATCGGTCTCGGGGAAAAGAAGAGCGGGCTGCCTTTTCTCAAGGAGGACCGGCAACTGCTGCACGCGATCGCCAGCAATGCCGCCTGGGTGCTGGAGCTCGACCAGAGCCGCACCGCGACGCCGTGGACCTCCGCCTCGCGTCAGCCGGCGCTGGTCGAGGTGGTGCCGTCCGAGCCGCTGCCGGTGACCGAGGTGGCCAAGGAGTGCTCGGCCTGCGGCATCTTGTACCAACCCTTCACCGTGTTCTGCGGCACTTGCAGCCGCCGCCTCGAGCCTGCCAGGGTACCGTTCGTGCTGCCGGGCAAGTTCCGCTTCGAGCGCCGCATCGGCTATGGCGGCATGGGAGTCGTCTACGGCGGCTCGGACCTGGCGCTGGGCCGGCCGGTGGCGGTCAAGACCTTGCGCCGGGTGTCTCCCGAGGACGCCATGCGCCTGCGCCGCGAGGCCAGGACGGCGGCTGCCGTCTCGCACCCCCATCTCGCCTCGATCTACGGCATCGAGACCTGGCAGGGGGTGCCGATGCTCATCCTCGAGTTCCTCGAGGGCGGCACACTCGCGCAGAGGATCGAGCAACAAAGACTGTCGCAGCTCGCCGCCGTCGATCTCGGCATCGCCGTGGCCGACGGTCTGGCGCGGCTGCACAGCTTCGACATCCTGCACCGCGACATCAAGCCGAGCAACATCGGCTTCACCCGCGACGGCGTTCCCAAGTTGATGGACTTCGGCATCGCCCGGGTCATGCTCGATTTGCGCCGCGACGGCAGGAGCGACGACGCCGGCAGCGCCGACGACGCCTCGGCGGTGCTGCCGCCGACCTCGGTCTGGAACCAGACCGTCACCTCGGTGGACCTGTCGCGGCAGCTCGCCGGCACGCTCTCCTACCTCTCTCCCGAAGCGCTCAACGGCCAGCGGGCGGATGCCACGTTCGACCTATGGAGCCTGGCGATCGTGCTCTACGAGAGCCTGCTGGGCCACAAGGTCTTCGGCACCGGCGACGTGCACAAGATCATGACTCGCATCCGGCTGGGCAGGGTGCCCGACTTCGCCCAGGTCTGTCCCGAGCACGACGAGGCCCTTGGCGACTTCTTCCGTACCGCCCTGCACAAGAGCGCCACCCGCCGGCCGGCCACCGCCCTGCAGCTCAGGCAGATGCTCGTGGAGGTGCGAACTCGGTTGGGAGGGTAGCCTCCGTGGGTGGCCTTCGTGGGTAGCCCCCGGCCGGTCCGTGGTGCAGGCCCACACGATTCGCGACCTTCCAGGCTCGCTGAAGATCCTGCCGAGATCCAGGTTTCTTGCCTCGCCTTTTAGAGTCGCGAATCGGGTGGGCCTGCCCCGCGGACCTCCTTCCCCCACTTCAGCCTGGTGTTCTGTTCCCGGACCGAAGAGCGACCGCTTGGCCTCGAATCCCCGGATGAGGGCCTTGAGGCAGGCAGGGGTTAGAACGGGCCGCCCATCTCGCTTCTCAAGGCTTTGATCTTGGTGGCCAGACCGACTCCGTCGCCTAGCGGGATCACCACGGACTCGAGCTGGGGGTGCATCATCAGGTAACCGTTGAAGGCGCGCAGGGCCGCCGCTTGCGGCTCCTCTTTCTCCCCCTCGGACACGGGGGGCGGCTCGGCGACCTCGCCTCCCCACAGGAGGTTGTCGATGACCACCAGGCCGCCGACGCGGAGATGCGGCAGCACCAGGTCGAGGTAGCGGCGGTACTCGGTCTTGACGGCGTCGATGTAGACCAGATCGAACGGCCCCTCGAGGCGCGGCAGCAGCTCGAGCGCCGCCCCTTCCAGCAGCTCGACGCGGCCGGCGACGCCTGCCCGCTCGAGGTAGGCC
>DASZHY010000396.1:0-11349 GCA_035949675.1 Thermoanaerobaculia bacterium | reverse complement strand
GGGCCTGGAATGGATTGGTAGCGCTCATGGACCTTGCTCCTCAGGGGCGCCCGCGGCCGGTTGAACCAGCTCGGGTTGGTGAAAGGGAAACGAGCGAGAGCCCTCGATCACCTCACCCGCGGCTGCGCGCCAGGCGCGTGCAGGTCGGCAGGCGCGTGAAGGCACGTCCCCTTTGTTTGCTCCCTCACGCTTTCTCTACTGGATGCTCACCCTACGCGCCACCTGCCGCCCGCCGGCCTGCCCGAGGCGCGCCCTGCGCCTGCTGGTGGTCCTGCTCGTCGCCGCGGACGCCTGGGCGGCGCTCGGCATGGCCGCGACTTCCACCCGGCCCCTCACCGTCCGGCAGGTCAAGTTTCTCGATCGCGTCCTGGCGATGACCGTGGACCCGCGCGGCTGCACGCGCATCCGCTACGCCGCCAAGGCCCACGATTCCTTTGGCCGGACGACGGACGTGACCGCCGAGGCCTGGCTGCGCCCCGCCGCGGCGGGCCGGCCGGCGGTCTTGCTGGACGTGGACGGCGAGGACCCGCGCATCCCGGAGCGCTACGAGATGGTGAGCTTCGTCGAGCAATCGCGGCGGCTGGTCGCCGAGGACGTGCTGTACGACGAGACCACGTTCCCGGTGCTCGGTGCGCCGATCCGGGCCGCGTGGCTCCATCGGCTCGGCAAGGACGCCCTCGCGGCGGCGTTTCTCAACCCTCACCGGCGCTTCGACGCGGAAGAGCTCGAATGGCTGCGGGACGCGCTCGCCTGGAGCGATTACTCGCGGGGCCTCGACGCCTACATCGTGAGCGACGATGCCGAGGCGGCCCTGTTCTTCGGACGCTTCGCGCAACGGTATGCGGACCGGGACTCGAGGTACGGCACTCCGGCGCACGAGATCGCCGCGGAGGTGCGCCGGCGCGAGCCGCGGCGAGGTCAACCGGTGGCGAGCGCGCCGCCCCCGGGCTTCGCGGACTGGCCCGCCGAACGACGCGTCGCCTGGTTGATCGATCGGCTCGACGAGGTGGGCTCGCGCCAGGAAGGCTCGCCGGGCGGCGTGTCATTCGGCGAGGAGTGGCGCGTGAGCGCGCTGATCGCGGAAGGCGAGCCTGCGGTCGAGGCCCTCATCGACTGCATCGCCCGCGACCGGCGGCTCACGCGCTCGGTGCACTTCTGGCGCGACTTCGTCGAGAACCGCACCGTGCTCGCGGTGCGCGAACCCGCACTCGCCGCGGTGTCGAGCATCCTGCGCATCAGTCCTTTCGAAGCCTATTCGACCGGCGACAATTTCACCCGCGAAGGCGAGGCGAGCGCGTCCAAGACAGCCGCATATCTGAGGGAGTACTGGCGGGAGTACCGTGCCCTCGCCCCCGACGAGCGGATGATGAAGTTGCTGCAGGACCCAAAGAGCACGCCCAAGGAAGCGCGCCAGGCGGCCTCGAACCTGGCGACACTGGGCGCCCACGAGGTCCGCGGCACGACCGTCTGGTCCGACCGGCCGGGGGCCGCCGACGAGGAGGCCAAGCGCCGCGCCATCGCGAAGTACGCCGACCCGACCATCGCCGAGGCGATGCTCGCGGCCATGGACCGCGAGCTCGCGGGCATCGCGGCGTCGCACGACGCCGAGATCATGCGCACGGCTGGCCGCCACGGCGCGTTCAGCGACTGGATGAAGTTGATCGCCGCGCTCGACGACCGACGGATCGCGCCGGCGATCGCCGTACGCTTCGTGAAGGAACGTGACGCCGAGGCGCAGCGGGCTCTCGTCCGCGCGGCGGCGCAGCTGGGCGACAGCTCCCCGGTCGACACCTGGGCCAACGCCGTCGCGGCGGGCGAGCTGCCGCTACCGGAATGGGACAGCTGGGCTGGCGGCGAAGTGGGGAACGCCCTGCGGCTGCTGCGCGCCAACCCCTCTCCTGCCACGCGCGCCGCTCGCCGCGCCCTCGCGATACCCTCGCACCCATGGTACGCGGCGATCCGCGAGGGCTTTCTCGGTCCGCTTACTTCCCCAGAGCCCGACGCCATGGATGAGTGGCTGATGATGAAGGTACTGCGCCCGCTGCTCGACGACACCAGTCCGGCGGGCGTGACCTACCAGATCGAAGACCAGTACCTGCACGTCGAGGGAAACCAGTGGAGCACGGCCGGGCCTATACCCCCAGTCATCGCCAATCCGCGGGTGCGGTGTGGTCGCGTCGAGGCGCGGCTCAGTGACCAGGCGGCCCTTCGCCTGGCGGAGAGGGTACACGGGATGCCGGGGTTCCATCCCCTCTTAGTGGACGCGGACCTGCCGCTCGCCGCCCTGCGCCGCGAGGTCGACCGCCGCCTCGGCGAGGCCGCCGCCGAGATGGGCGACCGATGAGCGGGTAGCCGCAGCGACCTGGTATGCCGCACCTCAGAGCGGCAAGACGCAGCTTCTGTTGACCCATTCCTCCGGGTCACTGGCTGCCCAAATCAGGACGAGCTGTTCGACCGCTTCTGGAATCGGCAAATGCTGGGGAACCAGCAAGACGCCGGCACTCATGTTCGATCGCAGAGAGTCGGCAAAGCTGAGGTCAGCGTCCGCCTGGAAGCGGACGCTCACGGCTGGTGTTGCCGTGCGCTGGCGAGCTTTTGGTAGAACGCCGGATCCGCCCCGTGAGCCGCTTCACGAAGGCGCTCGCATTCCGCACGCCCTGCGCGCAGATACTCATCGACCTCGGCCCGGTTTGCCAGGTAGAAGGTGATCGCCCCATAGACCTGCTCGAGGTCCAGCACGGGAAAGGATTGGGCGATGCTCTCCGCAGCTTGGCCATTCAGGAAGGCGTAGACGATTGAGTCGAGGGAGACCCGACTGCCGGCCACCCAATAGGCGCCCTCGCGCTGTGACACGTACGATTCGTTGTTGATCGTCATCTTCATCGTCCCGGAACATCATACCGGGGTGGTGGCAAAGACCTCCATAGGGCCGCGGGGATAGATAGTGATCCATTCCCGACTGCTGATACGAATCAGGGCGCTGCCCTGAGATCCAGACCGGTGACCAGGAGCGTCGGGGAGCCGAGCATGCCGTCCAGAGGCAAGAAGGACAGGTCCCGCGCGACGGCGGCGATGCCCTTGAAGAGGGCAGCGGCGGTGCCGCAGAGCCAGGCGCCGGCGATGGGGGCCGTGGCCCGGCCGGACTCCACCGCGAAGCCGCAGACGGGGATGGCGAAACGGTCGCCGGTGGGGTCCCAGCGGACGGGACCGGTGGCGTCGATCAGATAGTGGCCCGAAGAGATGTCTCCCAGCAGGGCGGCCACCGAGAGGCGGGGATCGGGACGTACGTAGAGGTGCGTGGGACCCGGGACCGGCAGGTCCCGCCAGCTGGGCCGGCGGCAGCAGCCGGTGGCGGTCCCCGGCGCGGCTCCATTGACTTGCCACCAGGCCAGGAGGGGTTGGCGGAATGCCCCTTCCTCCACCAGCACGGCCTCGCGGCTGGGCATGCCCTCGCCGTCGACCGGACACTCGAGGGCACCGCCGGCGAGACGGCCGTCGTCAATGATGGTGAGCCGCTCGCTGCCAATCCTTCCCTGGCGATCACGCATCGGCGAGGTCCGCGCCGCGGCCTCGGGCCCGACCAGCAGCGGCAGCAAATGGGCCAAGAGCGCCACGGCGACAGGCGGCGCCAGCAGCAGCCCGCCCTGGGAGGCGCCGGCGCCGCCGATTCCTCCCGCTGCGCTTCCCTGGCGAGGCGGCTGTCCGGTGGCCTCGACCGACAGGCGATCGGCGAGACGACGGGCGAGGGCCTTGGGATGAAAGCGGCGCGCTTCACGGGCAGCCAGGTAGAGGGCGGCGCTGACGCCCGGCCGGCCTGGGCCGCGGCCGGGACCCGCCGCCTCCACGTGCAGCGTGGCCAAACGGCGGCGGAAGGCGACGCGCAGGCCGCGGCTGCTCGCCAGCTCGCCCTCGCTCGAGCCGTCCTCGAGCACGGCCTGGAGCAGGCGGGCGCCGGGGAGCTCGGCCGCGAGCTCGCGGGCCAGGCCGGCGAGCAGCCGCAGCCCTTCGCTCTCGCCGATCAGGGGCGCCTCGAAATCGGACGGCTGGCTCCAGGACGGCGCCGCCTCGGGCTCGGGAAGACGGAAGGGGCGGCCGCTCGGCTCGGGCCAGGCCTCGCCCGCCGGCAGGTCGCCGGCACCGGCGGCGAAGAAAGAGTCGCGCCGGCTGCTGGCCCGCACCGCCCAGGCGCGCTCCTGGGTGAACGCCGAAGTCTCGTCGCCCAGGTCGAGGGCGAGCCGGCGCGAGCGTCCGCGCTTGGTCAGGACCTCGACCTCGGGAAGACCTCGCCTGACCAGTCCCCGCAGGACGTCCTCGACCACCCTGTCGACCGCCGCGCCGGCCACGCCGGGGCGGGCTCCCGCGGGTGGGGCATCGGCGACGGCGGACGGCCCGGGCCTGGACCTTGGCCTAGCCATCGGCTTCGACCGTCACCCCTTCCAGGCGCAGGGCGGGCGCGGTCGCCCAGACCGGCAGCTTCTGCCCGCCCTTGGCACACCACCCGGCTCCCGCGGGCACGCTCTCCCGGCCGACGGCGGCGGCGCGCGCGAGCAGGTCCGCTACCTGGCCGCGCAGAGCGCAGGCGCCGACGGGCTCGCCCAGGGCGCCGCGCCGGATGCGGCGGCCGTGGGGCAGGTGGAGAGTGAACTCGCCCGACAGCGGATCGAGCCCGCCACGGCTCGCGGCAGGCAGGAAAAGACCGCCATTGGCCTGCGCCAGCAAATCGCTCTCACTGGCCGCGCCGGCTAGCAGCTCGAGATGGGTCGAACGCGGTCCGGGCGGCAGGTGACGGCTGCCGCGGCGCCCGGCCCCGGGCAGCAGCGTCGGCGCGATCCGGGACCAGGCGGCGTCGGCCAGCGGCTGCTCGACCGCGCCGCGCCGCAAGAGCCAGCGCCGGCAGACCGGCAGGCCCTCGTCGTCAGAGGTCCGGCGCACCTCGGGCGGGGCGGCCGACGGATCGTCCAGAACGTCGAGACAGGGAGCGCCGAGCGCCAGACCCAGCGCCGCCTCGGGCCTGCCGCCGCGCGCCAGGGTATCGGCCTCGAGCGCGTGCGCGACCGCCTCGTGCAGCAGCACCGCCACCGCCGCCGGCGCCAGGACGACGACGCCGTGGAGCGACGCCGGCGGCGCCGCATGGCGGGCGCGGAAGAGCGCCACCACCGCCGCCGCGACCTCGTCGGCGGCAGCGGCGTCGAGGCGGGGCAGCAAGGCGCCGCAGCGGCCCCAGGACGACTCCACGACACAGCTGTAGAAGCTCTCGGTCTGCGACTCGGCCACCAGCCGCGGCCCCACCACCTGCAGCCAGCGCCGGTGGCGCCGCAGCGTCAGACGCGCCGCGATCCCGACGTGATGCGCGCGTATGGCGCGCGACACGGCAGCCGGGAAATCGCGCAGCTCGCGCACCCCGTCCTCGCGGCCGGCGGGCGGCGTGGCGCGCACCTGCGGCTCCGGGTAACCGACCGAGGGCAGGGCGCGCGCCACCTGCCGCAGGGCCTCGGCGAAGGGCCGCTCGGCGATGCCGTCGCGGCTCGCCAGCCAGCTGCGCCGGCCGCGCAGCAGGCGCACCGCGAACCCTTCCTCCCGCCACACCCGCAGACCCGGAGCATCCTCCTCGGGCGGCAACTCCACCTCCTCGCGCCGCTCGAAGTAGGCGTCCACCACGTCTTCGGGTTGTTCGGCGATCTGCGAGAGCGCGCGGGCGACGGCGGCAGTGTCCAGCTCCGACCAGGGCATCGCGGCGATTGTGGCACAGGCGCAGATGGTGCTCGCAACAGGTGCGATGGAGCGAGGCGTCCGAGAACATGCCCGGCTCGTGATCGCGATAAGATCCGCCGCACATGAGCGGGCCTCAGGGGTGGAAGGCGCGGCGCGAGGGCATCGAGGAGCTGGAGAGCCGGCTGGCCGCGGCGGCGCGCGGCGGCGGCGCCGAGCGCATCGCGCGCCAGCACGCCGCCGGCAAGCTGACCGCCCGCGAGCGCGTCGAGCTGCTGCTCGACCCCAGCTCCTTCGTCGAGGTCGATGCGCTGGTGACCCATCGCTGCCGCGACTTCGGCATGGACGGCCAGCAGGTGCCGGGCGACGGCGTGGTCTGCGGCTACGGCACGGTCGACGGCCGCCTGGTGTACGTCTTCGCCCAGGACTTCACGGTGTTCGGCGGCTCGCTCTCCGAGACCAACGCGCGCAAGATCTGCAAGGTGATGGACCTGGCGGTAGAAAACGGCGCGCCGCTCATCGGGCTCAACGACTCCGGCGGCGCGCGCATCCAGGAAGGGGTCGCCTCCCTGGGCGGCTACGCCGACATCTTCTTGCGCAACACCCTCGCCTCCGGCGTCGTGCCGCAGCTCTCGGCGATCATGGGACCTTGCGCCGGCGGCGCCGTCTATTCGCCGGCGATCACCGATTTCGTGTTCATGGTCGAGGGCACGAGCTACATGTTCGTCACCGGCCCCGACGTGATCAAGACGGTGACCCACGAAGAGGTGACCAAGGAAGACCTGGGCGGCGCGCTCACCCACGCGGTCAAGAGCGGCGTCTGCCACTTCACCGTGCCCAACGACGCCGCGTGCCTGGCGGGGCTGCGCGACCTGCTCTCCTACCTGCCGAGCAACAACCTCGACGATCCGCCTCCCGGGCACAGCGAGGACGACCCGGACCGCGAGTCGGCGGCGCTCGACGACCTGGTGCCGGCCGACCCCAACCGCCCCTACGACATCAAGCTGCTGATCGCCCAGGTGGTCGACGACGGCGCCTTCCTGGAAGTGCACGCCCAGTACGCCCGCAACATCGTGGTCGGGTTCGCGCGCTTCGCCAACCGCAGCGTGGGCATCGTCGCCAACCAGCCGGCCTATCTCGCCGGCGTGCTGGACATCGACGCTTCCGGCAAGGGCGCGCGCTTCGTCCGCTTCTGCGACGCGTTCAACATCCCGATCGTCACCTTCGAGGACGTCCCCGGCTTCCTGCCGGGAACGCAGCAGGAGTTCGGCGGCATCATCAAGCACGGCGCCAAGCTGCTGTTCGCCTACGCCGAAGCCACGGTGCCGAAGATCACTGTGATCACTCGCAAGGCCTACGGCGGCGCCTACTGCGTGATGGCCAGCAAGCACCTGCGCACCGACGTCAATCTCGCCTACCCGACCGCGGAGATCGCGGTGATGGGACCGGAGGGGGCGGTCAACATCCTCTACCGCCGGGAGCTCGAGGAGGCCGGCGCCCGGGCCGCGGCGGTGCGCGCCGAGAAGGTGGGGGAGTACCGGGAGAAGTTCTCCAACCCTTACATCGCCGCCGAGCGCGGCTTCATCGATGCGATCATCGAGCCGCGGCGCACCCGCGCCGAGATCGTGCGAGCGCTGCGCCAGCTGTCGGCAAAGCGCGCCGCGCTGCCCCCCAAGAAGCACGGCAACATTCCGCTCTGAACCCCGCTCTGAACCTCGGGCGCGTCCCGCAAGTGCCGGCAGCGCTTTGTTTTGCTTGACATCCGTTGGCCGCTGGGGCAAGCTGCCGGTTCGTGCGGCAGACGCTGGACGAAGCTAGACGAGGCTTGAGGCATCCTCAGGGAGCCCCGGAGGCTTCGGCGACCCGAAGATCCCGGAGAGCATCAGGCCGCGATCTCGCGAGGGAACGATGAGAGAGAAAGACCGAGAGCTGAGGCGCCGGCGACAACGCCGGATGAAGCGTTTGAAGCGCCGCGCGCGCGAGGAAGCTCATCAGGCCCAGAAGACCGAGCGGCCACAAGGCTCGAAGCGCGCCGTCAAGAAGCCTGCCGCCCCGGCCGGCGCTGCCGCCGGCGGCGGCGAGCCGGCGGCCGCCGCTCCAGCCTCGAGCACGCCGACGACGGCTCCGGCCCCTCCAAAGCCAGCCGCCCCCCCCAAGGCCGCCGCCAAGGCGGCCGCCGCAGTTGAATCCGCCAAAGCGGCCGCCTCGCCGGCCGCCTCGAGCGAGCCCGCCGCCGCCACGGCCACTGCCGCCACCACCGCCGAGCCAGCCGCTGCACCCGCCAAGTCGACGGCTGCTGCTGCCAAGGCCGCCGCAGGCGCCAAGCCCGCTGCCAAGCAGGAGCCAACGGCCGCGGCCAAGCCGGCCGCCACGGCCGCCGGCGCCAAGCCGGCCGCCTCGGCCGGCGCCAAAGCCGTCGCTACGCCGGCCGCCAAGAAGGCCCCTGCGTCCGGCGCTCGCAAGACCGCGCCGGCGGCGGTCACCGCGACCCCTCCGACCACCGCGGCCGATGCCTCAGCCGGCGCCGCGGAGAGCGCCGCCCCGGCACCGCCGCCGGCGCCCAAGAAGGCCGCTGCCAAGAAGTCGTCTGCAAGCGCTAGTCGAGAATCCGGCGCCGCCGGTGAGCAAGCCCCCCCGGGGAAGAAGTAGCACCGCGACAGGCCTGGTCGCTCCGCCGCGGCACGTTGCGCCGCTCCACGGCGACACAGGCTGTGCCGCCCGCCGCGGCCCGTCGCGGCGTTACACCAGGTCGGCTGCCGGAGCCGGGACCCCGAAGCGCTCGCGCAGCAGCAGGCGCAGCTCGCCAACCAGGAAGATCGAGCCGCAGGCCACCAGGGTGTCGGCACCCAGCGCGAGCGCGCGGTCCAGCGCGGCTCCCGGCGCCGGTTCGACCAGCACCGTGGCCCGGGACGGCGCGGACCCGGCCAGGGCCGGCAACTCTTCGGCGGCGCGGGCGCGCGGACTGGGGGCGGTGGTGAAGACGAGGTTGCGCACCCGCGGCGCCAGCTGGCTCAGCATCTCGCCCGCGTCCTTGTCGTCGAGTACGCCGAAGAGCAGGTCCGAAGCACCGGTCCACTGCCCGGCGTCGGCCAGCAGGCCGGCCAGTGCGGCAGCGCCCTCGGCGTTATGAGCGGCGTCGAGCAACACCCGCCGGCCGCCGGGGAGAGGCACCACCTCCCCACGACCCGGCCAGCGGCAGGCCGCGGCCCCGGCCGCCAGCGCACGCTCGTCGAGCGCCGGGAAGCCTGCCTCGGACAGCAGCTCGGCGGCGCGGACGGCCAGCGCGAGATTTTTCGCCTGGTGCCGCCCCGGCAGGGCGACGCGGAGCTCGCGCCGTGCCACCGGCGTGACCAAGCTGACGGTCTGACCGGCCCACCCTGGCCAGACGCCCCCGCTTGAGGGGCCGGCCGGCGCCGGCGGCACGATCGTCACCTCGTCCTGGGCGGCGCGCAGCTCGGCGCCGAGCCCGGCCGCCACCTCCCGCAAGGCGCCTGCCGCCTCGCGGTCTTCCACCCAGGAGAGGGCGGGACGGCCGCCGCGCAGGATGCCGGCCTTCTCGCGCGCGATCGCCGCCAGGTTGTCGCCCAGGAGCTCCTGGTGCTCCAGGCTGATCGAGGTGATCAGCGACAGCACCGGTTCGCAGAGGTTGGTGGCGTCGAGGCGGCCGCCCAGTCCGACCTCGACCACCGCCAGGTCGACTCGCTCGGCCGCAAACCACAGGAAGGCCGCAGCGGTCACCGCCTCGAAGTAAGTGGGGCTGTGGCCCAGCCGGCGCTCCGCACCCGCCACCACCTGCGCCAGCAACTCGCCCAGCCGCTCGCCGCCGATGGCGCGGCCGTCGATGCGCAGGCGCTCCTCGACGGTCTCGAGATGCGGCGACGTGTAGAGGCCGGTGCGGTAGCCGGCGGCGGCGGCCATCGCCGCCAGCAGCGCCGAGGTCGAACCCTTGCCGTTGCTGCCCGCGACCAGCACCGCGGGGAAGCGCAGCTGCGGATCGCCGAGCGCCGCGAGCAGGCCGCGCATGCTGTCGAGCCCCAGGCGGATGCCCAGGACCTCCAGGCGGCCGAGGATCTCCTCGGCGAGATTTTCGCCGCCGGGGCGCACTAGTGGCATGCCGCTAAACGAGGTGCCGGAGGCAGCGCGCCAGCGTCTCCTTCATCTCGGCGCGCGCGACCACCAGGTCGAGAAAGCCATGCGTGAGCAGGAACTCGCTGCGCTGGAAGCCTTCGGGGAGGCTTTGGCGGATGGTCTGCTCGATGACGCGCGGCCCGGCAAAGCCGATCAGGGCGCCGGGCTCGGCGATATTGAGGTCGCCGAGCATGGCGAAAGATGCAGTGACGCCGCCGGTCGTGGGATCGGTGAGCAGCGACAGGTACGGCACGCGGGCGTCATGGAGGCGCGCCAGCGCCGCCGAGATCTTGGCCATCTGCATCAGCGACAGCACGCCCTCCTGCATCCGGGCGCCGCCGGAGGCCGCGACCACGATCAGCGGCCAGCGCTTCTCGAGCGCCCGCTCCGCGGCGCGGGTGATCTTCTCGCCCACCACCGAGCCCATCGACCCGCCCATGAAGCGGTACTCCATCGCCGCCAGCACCACCGGGATTTCCTCGAGCCGCCCCTGGGCGACGATCACCGCATCGCGCTCGCCGACAGCTTGCTGATAGCTCTTGAGACGGTCGCGGTAACGCTTGGAGTCGCGAAAGCCCAGCGGGTCCGCCGGGCTGACCGCCGCGAACAGCTCCCGCGGCTCGGCGTCGTCGAGCAGCAGCGCGATCCACGAGCGGGCGTCGATGCGGTGGTGATGACCGCACTTGGGGCACACACGATGATTGCGGTCGAGATCACGCGAGTAGATGATCTCCTTGCACCCCTCGCACTTGACCCACAGCCCTTCGGGCACGGTGCTGCGCCGCCGATCGGCACGGATCGGCTTTGGCTGCTTGGCTTTCTTGAACCAGACCATGACGAGCTACTCTCGCCGCCGTTCGACCGTTGCGCGCGTGAGCAGCGGCGCCGAGGGAGGGGATGGCCCGGGGCGGCGGCGTCCCGGAACGAGGAAGGGGTGATCAGGGGCCGGGCTGCCGCGGCCCCTGATCAGAAGCCGGTGGACTCGTGCCCCTCCTCCGCCTCGAGGTCGTTGGCGATCCCGAGGCGCATGCAGGCCGCGTCGTACATCTGGCGCGAGGCTTTCTTCGCGTTCTGCAGTTCTGCGAGACGGTCCTTGACCTTTGCCAGCTCGTCCTCGATCGCCCGATCGAGCTCCTCCATCTCCTGCTTCGTCACCTGGAGCGTGTTCTCGTAGAATTTTCTCTGTTGCTCGGTGAGACTCATGGTCTCCTCCCAATTGCGCCCTGGCCGTGGCTTCGACCGTCGCCGGCCCGAGTCGCTTGGCCTACCGGCCGTCTCGTTTATAGCTTGAACGGGATTCGCATCCGGGTCCACATCTTGACCGGGACCCCGCCCATGGTGGCGGGCTTGAAGCGGGCTCCCCGTGCCACCTGCACCGCGGCCTCGTTGATCCCCACATCCTGGCTGATCCGCTCCAACGGCTGGACGTCCTCGACATGGCCTTGCTCGTCGACCAAGACAGACAGGACGACGACGCCTTCGACCCCCAGTTTCCTGGCGAGCGGAGGATAC